>CALISI010000059.1 GCA_938041695.1 uncultured Actinomyces sp. | reverse complement strand
CCGACGCCCCGGACCGCATGGAGCGCGAGTCCATGGACTTCCACGAGCGCGTGCGCCACGAGTACCTGCGCCTCGCGGACGCCGAGCCCGACCGCTTCGTCGTCATCGACGCGGTGGGCACGGTCGACGAGGTCTTCTCCGAGATCCGCGGCGTCCTCGTCGAGCGCTTCGAGGGTGGTTCCGTCACCATCGACGAGGCCGACGACGCTTCCGGGTCCGCGGAGGCCACCCCGGCCTCGTCCGAGGCCGCCGCTGCGTCCGAAGTGCCCGCAGAGTCTGAGGCGGCCGATTCCCCTGAGAAGCCCCGCGAAAACCGCGCGGACAAGGGCAGTGCCCGCAAGCCCGCCACCATGGTGGGAGCCCTGGGCGAATCCCAGGGCGCGCTCTGGGATGAATGATGAGTGTCTGGTCCTCGCTGGTCGGACAGGAAGCGGCGGTCGCTAAGCTCTCCGAGGCTGCGGCCTCCGCACGCGCGATCGTCGCCTCCCGCGGTGGTGCGCACGCCTCAGACGACGCGCGTTCCATGAGTCACGCGTGGCTCATCACGGGCCCTCCCGGCTCGGGTCGCTCCGTCGCCGCGCGCGCCTTCGCGGCAGCCCTGCAGTGCACGGGCGAGACCGTGGGGTGTGGAGCGTGCGCCGGATGCCGCACGACGATGGGCCGCACGAACGCCGACGTCGTCTTCGCGGCTACCGAGACCTCGATCATCAACGTGGAAACCGCGCGTTCCCTCGTGCTGCAGGCGCAGTCCTCGCCCTCCCAGGGGCTGTGGCGTGTCATCGTCGTCGAGGACGCGGACCGCCTGGGCGAGGCCGGCGCGAACGCCCTGCTCAAGGCCATCGAGGAGCCGCCCGAGCACACCGTGTGGCTCCTGTGCGCCCCCAGCCCCGAGGACATGATCGCCACGATCCGCTCGCGCTGCCGCCACCTCGGCCTGCGTATTCCCACCGCGGCCGCGGTCGCCGACCTGCTCGTGCGCGAGGGCGTCGCGACCCCTGAGGTCGCCCTCGAGGCCGCGCGCGCCGCCCAGTCGCACATCGGCCTGGCCCGCGCGCTCGCCCGCGACCCCCAGATGCGCGCCCGTCGCCGCGAGATCGTCACCGCTCCCGCGTCCGTGCGCAGCGTCGGCGAGGCTGTCATGGCCGCCGACCGCCTCCTCGAGACCGCGAAAGCCCAGGCCGACTCTCAAGTCAGCGAACGCAACGCCCGTGAAAAGGCCGAACTGATGCGCCAGCTCGGCATGGACGAGGGCGAGAGTGTCACCAAGGCCTCGCGCACGATGATCCGCCAGCTCGAGGAAGACCAGAAGCGCCGCTCCAAGCGCGCCCTCACCGACGCGATCGACCGCGCCCTCATTGACCTACTCGCGATCTACCGCGACGTCCTCATGATCCAAGTGGGCGGGGACGGTGAACTCATCAACACGGATCTGGCCGACCTGGTGGGCCAGATTGCCAGCGATTCCACGCCCCCCCAGACCCTCGCGCGCGTCGACCACATCGAAACCGCTCGCAAGCGCCTTGTGTCGAACGGAAACCCCCTGCTGGTCCTCGAAGACATGGCGATATCGCTGCGCCCCCAGGCGTGAAAACTGACCCGGCGTCTCTCCGTTACAATCGGGGCCATGAAGACTCGCTCCATCGCGGCCGGCGCCGTCGCTATCCTCGCCGTCGTCGCGATCGTCCTGACCGTCATCGGCTACTACGGAACCCAACGCAAGGGACCGGTACCCCAGACGACGGCGACCTCCTCGTCGGCCCCGATCCCAGTTCAGTCGGGCTCCGCCCAGTCCTACTACGAGCAGCAGATCTCCTGGGGCGCGTGCGCGCAGGGAACCTTTGACTCCTACCAGGGCGTCGACTCCTCCGACGCGAGCGAGTACCAGTGCGCGTTCCTGAAGGCGCCCCTCGACTGGTCCAACCCCGACGGCGACCAGATCACCCTCGCGCTCGCCATCCACCGCTCCGGCGTCGAGAGCGCGCCCGCCCTCTTCATTAACCCGGGCGGCCCCGGTGGCGCCGTCGTCTCCGCGCTGCCCTACTACGCGGCGCAGGGAATCGGCGAGGCCATCGTCAAGTCCTACGACATCGTCGCCCTCGACCCCCGAGGAGTCGGCGACTCGACCCCCGTCTTCTGCATGACCGACGCGGAGAAGGACGAACGTAACGCTGGCGAAGACGAGGACATCGACACCGGCGACGAATCCCCCCAGTCCGCGGTCGCCGCCGCCCAGGAAGACTCACGCACCGTCGCGGCGGGCTGCCGCGAACACTCCGGTAGCCTGTTCGAACACATCGACACCGTCAGCGCAGCCCGCGACTTCGACATGGTGCGATCCGTCCTCGGCCAGGAGACGCTCAACCTCCTCGGCTATTCCTACGGCACCTTCCTCGGTGCCACCTATGCCGGGCTCTTCCCCGAGCGCGTCGGCCGCTTCGTCCTCGACGGCGCCCTCGACCCCACCCTCAGCGTTAACGAGGTCTCGGCCCTCCAGATGCGTGGCCTGGACGCCTCGCTCCAACACTGGATCTCCGACTGCGCCACCCAGTCCTCGTGCCCGATGGGGCGCAGCCTGGACGAGGGGATCCAGACCGTGCGCTCCTTCCTCGACTCCCTCGAAGACAGCCCCATGCGCACGAACGACCCAGCGCGTCCCCTCACCGAGAACCTGGCCGTCACCGCGCTGACCGGCGCCATGTACAACACCCAGTGGTGGCCACAGCTCACCCAGGCCTTCGGCATGGCGTGGCAGAAGGGCGACGGCAGCGGCCTGCTGGCCATCGCCGACACCCTCAACTCGCGCAACCCCGACGGCACCTACCAGGACAATTCCTTCGACGCGATCAACGCAATCAACAACCTGGACTACACGCCCGAAGGCACTATCGGGGAGTGGGCCGCCCAGGTGGAGACGCTCAAGAAGGAACTGCCGATCCTCGGCAAGTACGTGGGCTACCCGTCGGCCGGCCTTGAGGCGTGGCCGACGAAGCATGCTAAGCGCTCGCGCATCACCGCGCAGGGCGCCGCCCCCATCGTCGTCATCGGCACCACCCACGACCCGGCAACCCCCTACTCCATGGCGCAGGGCCTGTCCGGTCAGCTCTCCAGCGGCGTCCTCGTTTCCGTCGAAGGATGGAACCACACCGCGTACCGCCGCGGCGCCAACCAGTGCGTCACACGCGCCGTCGAGGACTACTTCGTGAAGGGGAGCATACCCGCTGACGGCCTCATGTGCCAGTAGGGACGTGACTCACGACATCCCTATGGTGGGTGTCTTGGTTTGCGCTCGGCGCGATTCGTCCAGTAGAGTTGTGCCGTTGCCTGCACGCCCCGGAAACGGTGGAAGGGCAGGCGCGGCCGCCTTAGCTCAGTCGGCAGAGCGATTCACTCGTAATGAATAGGTCGTGGGTT
>CALISI010000058.1 GCA_938041695.1 uncultured Actinomyces sp. | reverse complement strand
ACAGTGCCACCACGGGTCCGTGTGCTGCCGCGCAGGCGGCCGTCAGGGCCGGGTGGTCAGCTAGACGGAGGTCGTCGCGAAGCCAGATCAGTGTGGTCATGGATGGTCCTTGAGAGGGTTCAGTGCAGGAGTTGGCCGGCGATCTTGTCGGCGAAGGGCGGCAGGTTCATCGGCTGCTGCTCGCGATCAAGGAAGGGGTCCGCCCAAACACGGGCGCAGAGTGCTGTGTTCATGCACTTTATCGTCGTTGGTAATCGTACTTGAAAGGCGACTGGTGCCACAAGATACGTCGGAGGTCTGGTGATGGAGCGCCTGCTGGACGAGGGGTGGTCGATGCGGGCGCTGGTCCGCGGTGCGTCGAAGCTGGGGGCCTCTGTACGGCAGCACGTTGAGGTGGTTGAGGGCGACGCCGAGTCGGACGAGGACCTGCATCTCGCCATGGCGGGGGTCAAGGTGGCCTTGTTTCAGACGCACTCAATGGGCGGCGGAGTTCCGACCGCCGCTATCCAGGCCGCCGCAGCAATCGTGCGGCGAGGGTGAGTCGCACGGTGCGCTCCCGGGACACAGGTGTGGTAACTTGGGTCAACTTTGGTCTTGATGATGGCACTATGAGGATCGTCCTGAGTTTCATAGCACAACAGAGAGGGGACCCGTGATGACCGTCGTGCCCGTTGCGCTTGTTGCTGGCGGTTCGCGTGGCCTCGGACTGGAGATTGCTCGCCAGCTTCATCGGCGTGGCCATCACGTAGCTTTGTGCGCTCGTGATGAGGCTGCTCTACAGCGTGCAGCGTCCGAGTTCAAGGAACGTGTATCCATCCATGTCATGGACGTCGCTGACCGCGAAGGCGTGCAGCGCGTGGTCAACGAGATTTCGAATGGCTACGGCCCCATCGAGGTGGCGATTCACGTGGCTGGCATCATTCAGGTGGGGCCTGCCGCAGACGTAGCATTGGGGCACTTCGATCAAGCGCTCGATATCATGGCCAAGGGACCCATCAACATGGCGTGGAGCGTTCTTCCGTCGATGCGGGAGCGTCGTCGTGGACACATCGGCGTGGTCGCCTCCGTGGGTGGCGTCGTGAGCCCGCCTCATCTGCTGCCATACTCCACAGCCAAGTTCGCAGCTCTGGGCTTCACTGACGGGCTGGCCGCTGAGTTGGTGGGCACTGGCGTGACGGCGACGAGCATCGTTCCCGGACTCATGCGTACCGGTTCCCACGACCAGGCCACCTTTATTGGTGACGCCGCTTCCGAACACAATTGGTTTAGCGTGGTAGCCTCAGCGCCTCTGATTTCGGCTGACTCCACGCGGGCCGCTCGGCGCATGGTTGATGGTGTCTTGGCGGGCAAGCCTTTGGTGACTGTCACTCCGCTGGCGTGGATGGCGTATCGGGTGCGCGGCCTGATGCCGGGCACCACGACCCGGGCGATGGGGATCGCGAACAGGTTTTTACCCAAGGCGACGGGAAATACGGTGCCAGTCAAAGGATCGCGGCTTAACGTGTCACTTGTCGTGCAGAGACTCACCCACTGGGGCCGGCGCGCGGCCGCTCGCAACAACGAGGTGTGACCGACACTCAGGAGCATCACAGAGTCAGAACGACTGATCGCTGTCTTTCGTACCGGTGCGCACCGTTTGTCCGACCATCCGGTTATGCGCGGGAGCTCGTTTGCACTCGAACATAACATCATGCAAAGACTCCGACCATCGGCATCAAATGAACACATTCGTCCACAGGGATGTGCACAGTTGTGAATAAACCCTGGAAACGACCCTTTGATGAACCTTTGTGAGCGTATGAAAACTGACCCATGGGGGAGACATTACATAGCGTTTCATGTCGTGAAACGGTCCGTCCGCACGTGTTGGAGTACCCGCAGAACTGACATGAGACACTGTGTGTGCACGCTCAGGACGCGGCTGCGCACATCGATCGCACGTGGTCGATGGCACCGATGCCGCTCATCTGATTGTCATTGTGCTGATAATCATCCTCGCCGTGATCGGTGCGACGCCGCCGCCTGTCCGTGCGGCCGTTCCGACGTTCACAATCGCTGCCGTTCCCTCGATTCAGCGCCCGACGGCCACAAGCGCCGCCGACCGCACCGTCGTCGTCACAGCCACGAGCACCGGCGCCTGGATTGACCCGGGTGCACTGTAGGCACAATGCCGGTGCAGCGCTGCGAGAGGGGCCAACGGGCCATGCAGGCGCATACGAAAGCGCCCGGGGCAGTGGCCCCGGGCGCTCCCAGCAACAAATAAGCTCAGACAACTACCTGAACAACTTCAAGGCGTTCGGCCCGATCATGAACGGCGCCAAGATCATCGACGAACCCAGTCCCACGCCAAAACCACCAATCACGTCAGTCACCCAGTGGACGCCCAGGTACAGGCGCGTCACGCAGATGAAGACAATGAACACGAGGGCCGCGGCCCACAGCAGATAGCGGAGGCGACGGCCCAGGCGCGTCATCGTCAGCACCAGGACCAGCGACACGATCAGTGCGGTCACCGCCGTGGCATGACCCGACGGGAACGAGTAGCCATCCTCGGTGATCAGCCGGTAGGCCTCTTCCGGGCGCGGACGCGAATCAATGTGCTTGATGATGTAGCCATTGATCCCTGAGAAGGCCACGGAGCCCAGGATGTACAGGGCGTGCATGACCTTCTTGACGAGCCACCACACGAAGGCCGCCACGGCCACCGCCACGATGACGGCGCGCTTGGGATCGAAGAGCCACGACGCGCCCGTCATGAACGTGTTCATCGCCGGCGTGCGCGACGCGATGAAGTCAGACCACACGCTTGTGTCGATCGACAGGGGACTCGTGATGAACCCACCCGCGACGGCGACAATCGCGACGAGAAGAACCCCGATAACAAGATGGGGAGTCAGGAATCGACGAACAATCATAGTGAAATCCTACCGTAGTGTCAGTCGTTTGCGCCGTACTCGTACACCCAGCGCCCAGCCCGCCGCGAGAAGCGCGATCGCTCACGCATCTGCCCGGTTTCGCCGGTAGCCACGTCACGCCACGAGGCCACGAAGGTCACGGTACCCTCCTCGTCGGAAGGACCCCCGGCCTCGGCCCCGAGGATCCGCAGGCCCGTCCACTGCGTCCCCTCCACCCAGTACGGGGGAGCGGGGCGCGTGCGCGGGTGCCATGTGCGGAACAGATAGTCCTCGTCGCGCAGCGCGAACGCCGTGTAGCGCGACCGCATGAGCGCCTCGGCGGTCGGAGCCGCCTCCCCATCCAGGTAAGGCCCGCAGCACTGCGCCAGCAGTGCCCCCGACCCGCACGGACAGGTGCGAGGCCGGGGCGCGCCAGCACCGGACGCGCTGGGGGCAGCGGGGGAGGAGATCACGCCTGGTCGCCCAGAGAAGCCAGCCAGCGCTCCGCATCCAGGGCGGCGCGGCAGCCCGAACCGGCAGCCGTGATGGCCTGACGGTACGTGTGATCCACGGCGTCACCGCACGCGAACACGCCCGCCACGGACGTGCGCGTCGACGGCTCGTCGACCGTGATGTAGCCGGCCTCGTCGAGGGCGACCTGGCCACGCAGGAAGCCCGTGCGCGGCAGGTGGCCGATCGCGACGAACACGCCGTCCACGGCGATCTCGCGAGTGGAGCCATCCACCGTGGAGGTCAGGCGCAGGCCGGTCACGGCCTCGTCGCCGAGGACCTCGGAGACGGTCGCGTTCCACTCGAAGGAGATCTTCGGGTTGTTCAGGGCGCGCTCAGCCATGACGCGCGAGGCGCGCAGGGCGTCGCGGCGGTGCACGACGACGACCTCGGACGCGAAGTTCGTCAGGAAGGTCGCCTCCTCCATCGCGGAGTCGCCGCCGCCGATGACGGCCAGGCGACGATCCTTGAAGAAAAAGCCGTCGCAGGTCGCGCAGTAGGAGACGCCGCGGCCGGAGAACTCCTCCTCGCCGGGCACATTCATGTGACGGTACTCCGAGCCGGTGGCCAGGATGACGGCGCGCGCGTAGAAGACCTCGTCCTCGGTCGCCACGGCCTTGACGTCGCCCTCAAGGTTGACGGCGACGACGTCCTCGTAGCGCACGTCCGCGCCGAACTTCTCGGCCTGCTCGCGCATGTTGTCCATGAGCTCGGGGCCCTGGATGCCCTCGGGGAAGCCGGGGAAGTTCTCGACCTCGGTCGTGTTCATGAGCGCGCCGCCCGCCGCCAGCTGGCCAGCCAGAACGATGGGGGCGAGGCCCGCGCGGGCCGTGTAGACGGCGGCCGTGTAGCCGGCGGGACCCGAGCCGACGATGACGACGTCGTGGACGGTGGCGCCCTCGGGAACCTGCGCCGACGGGATCTGGACCTCGGCGGCCTCAGGGGCGGACTCGGTGGGTTCGGCCGTGACAAGGCCCGGAATCGCAACGAAAGACATGCGTACCCTCCTTAGGGATTACTGAACGGTGAGTTCGGAGATCCACGCCCAGTTGCGGCCGTCCTGGCCCTTGGGCATGGAGCGGAACTGCAGCGCGATCGAGTCGGTTTCGACAGGGGTCGGGAGCTTAATCGTGGTCGTCGGAGACAACGCCGACGTGGCCAGTTCTGTTCCACCGCGCGGGTTCGACGGGTCCGTGACGTTACGCACGACGACCTCACCGCCGGAGGTGGCCGGATCCATGGTGAGCGTCACCGAAGACACGGTGGCCTTTTGCTGGAGCTTGACGACGATCGTCACGGAGGTCTCGTCGCGGAACTGGTTGGTGTCGAACCAGCGTGAGGACCACGACGTGGAAGGGTTCGAGTCGATCATGTTGATCGCACGGTCCGGGTGGTCGCCGTCGTCGTTGTTCCACGACAGGACCTGCACGGAGGAGATCACGGACGTCACGGAATCGGTCGGGGGAGGCGTCGTCGTGAGGACGGGTGCGGGTTCCGCGCCGGATTGCTGGGCGGTCACGCCGTCACGCAGCGACTGGCCGAGGTCCAGGTTGGTGACCGGGCGCGTCGCCATCCACGGTCCCCAGATCGCACCGAAGAGGAACAGGACGACACCGAAGATGAGTGCGGGGCGCGTCGGGTCGATCAGCTTCGCGGAGCGCTCGGGCTTGGAGTTGTCCTCGCTGGACGAGGCCGGGGCAGCGTGTGCGGGAGCCGCCGGGATGGGCGGAAGGGAGTCCATGACCTCGGTCGGATCGTCGACTGGGGGAGCGGGGATCGCGGAGTCGGCCATCGGCTGCACGCGGGGGATCTGGTGCGTGGCGGGCGCGTCGGCCAGGGGCTCGGGGTGCGGGTAGTCCTCGGGGTTGATCTCGCCTTCGCGTTCGTATCCGCTGACCGCGGGTGCGGGCGGCGGGGGAGCGAGCGGGAAGGCCGAGGAGGCAACGTTGGCGCTGTCCGTGGGGCCCGTGAGGGGCTCGACACCCAGGTCCGCCAGGGATTCGGCCATCGATCGGCTGTCCGGCTCGGGGGTCGGGTCCGCATCGGGGCTCGGAATGGGGTCGGTCTGCGGTGCGGGGACCGTGTCCGCGTCGGGCAGGGCGATACCCTGCGCCTGGGCGATGGCCTCAACAGCGGGCGCTGCGAGGGCCTCGGCAACGACCGGATTCTCGACGGGAGCCTTCGTCGCGGGGCCGAATGCCGGGACCTCGGCGGGTGCAGGAATGGGCGGAGCGTCAACCGATTCGTCGCTCGACGAGGCCGGGGGCGCCGGAATCGGCGAGTCAGCGACGACCTCGTCGAACGACGGCAGTTTCTTCTCGTCGCCGGTGCGTTCGGGCGTGGGAGCCATCGGGTCCTCCGTCTGGTCGGGTGTGTGTCCCGTCATTATCGCAGCTGGGTCGGGGGTCGCAGTGGAAGACGCTGCCAGGATGTTCACCACAGCGGTGGGCACGTGCAGGCGCGTGAGTAGCGGGCGCATCATTGCAGCGGATTCGCGGGGTTCCGCGAAGCGTAGGACGATCAGGTAGACGAGGCCGGTCACCGCCGAGACGACGGAGAGCTTGATGCCCGCCAGCGCCATGCGTCCCAGCGTTGAGGAGATGCCCGTGTGGATGCCCATGATCCACAGCACGGCGAAGCCGACGAGGCCGGCGACGATCGCGCTGCCCAGGTAGGCGACGTAGGAGCGCAGCAGTCCCGCGCGATCCACGAAGCTATTTTCGCGCGAAACCCACACGACGGCGATGACGCCCTGCGTCAGGCGGCAGGAGGTCTCGCCGAGGGCCGCAGCGACGACCCACCAGCGTGCGCCGGTGAGGGCGTACATGGACCAGCCGACGATGACCTGGATGATCGTGGGACCGATGCCCATGAGGAACACGGGCTTGACGTTCTCGTAGGCGAAGAAGACGCGCTGGCTCATGAGGACCATGCCGGTCGACGCGACGCCGGGCATCAGCGAGGCGAGGACGAGGGCGTAGCCGGTGACGGCCTCGGGATCTCCGCCCTTGGCGGCCATCGCGATCTCCATCATGGGGACGGATCCGGCCATGAGCATGGCTGCTGCGACGAGGGTCAGTGACGTGATGGTGCGCACGCCCAGGTGGTAGCTGTCGGCCACCGCCCGGTCGTCGCCGTCGGCCACGGCCCCGGCCATGCGGGTGAAGATCGCGGTCGTCAGGGACACGGTGATGAGTGACTGCGGGACCATGAAGATCATGAAGGCCGTCGAATAGGCCAGGATGCCGACGACGCCGCCCTGTGCGCCGTTGCGGCCGATGAAGCCGTCGGCCATGGCCGCCAGGTTGTTCGTCGACAGGACGCCGACCTGGGAGACGCCGAGGGTCGCAAACGTCCATCCGGCCACGCGCGGCATCGACCCGAAGGAGGTTCCGCGGAAGTGGAAGTCCGGCTTGAAGGACACGCCCGCGCGACGCATCGGCCACAGCAGGCACAGCGCCTGGCAGATGACGCCCAGGGTCGCTGAGCCCGCGAGGACCCAGAACTGTGCGCCTGTCAGGTCACCGGCGGGAATGCCGCCGTCGGGTGCGCCGCCCCAGATCACGAGGAAGAGGCCGAGGCCGGCGATGCCGACGACGTTGTTGACGACGGGCGCCCACATGTAGGGTCCGAAGATTTCGCGCGCGTTGAGTAGCTCGCCGAGCAGGTTATACAGGCCGTAGAAGAAGAGCTGCGGCAGGCACAGCAGCGCAAACAAAATCGCGAGGTTGCGGATGTCCTCGGTGTAGCCGGCGGCCGTGATCATGACGAGCACGGGGGCGAGCACCATCGTCACGAAGGTCACGAGGAAGAGAAGCGTTCCCGCGAGGGTGAGCAGCCGGTTGACGTAGGTATCACCGTCGTGGCGGCGCTTGATCGCGCCCACGATCTGGGGTACCAGGACCGCGTCGAAGATGCCGGATGCCAGCAGGTTGAACACGGTGTTGGGCAGCGTGTTCGCCGTCTGGAACGCGGCGCCGACGCCGCCGGCGGTTGCGCCAACCGCGGCGATGAGCATCGCGTTACGGATGAATCCGAGGATGCGCGACACCATGGTGCCCGATGCCATGAGCGCCGATGCCCTCAGGATCGATCGGCGAGGCGTATTCGAGCTCATGGGGTCTCCTTCGTCGTTGTCGTCGTTGCTGTCTCGGATTCGGTGTTGTCGTCAGTGGGCGCCGAGGCCTCGTCGGTGGCACCGGCATCGGTTGTGCCGACCTCGGCAGAACCCTGCGCCTTGCGGGCGGCCCGCTTGCGGAGTGACCGCGTGATGCCGACGAGGAAGAGCGCTCCGAAGAGGGATGCGATGACGGCGGTGATCGCGTCCTCCCACCCGGCGCGCATGCGCACGGTCACGGTCCGGGAGTCGTCCAGGATGTGGCCGTCCGGCGTCGTGACCTTGTAGGTGACCTCGATGTCGCCGCTGCCGATCGCGCCCACGGGCACCTCAACCGTCGTCGCCCCCTGCGCGGCCAGCGTTTGGTACTGCGCCGGGGTGGCGCGCAGACGCGGGTCGTCGGGCACGAGGGTCACGTCGACGTGGACCGGCCACGGCAGGTTGTTGCGCACGAGGACGGGAAAGTTCGCGGACTTGTTGATGAGGTTGACGGCCGAGGACGGTTCGACGGTCACCGCGGAGAGCATGCCCGTGATCTGCGACGTCATCGCGGTCGCCGAGTCGAGCTGTTCGGAGGGGGTGAGCTGCGCGGCCAGGGAGGGCAGGATCTGGGGCGTCACCGAGTCGTAGACGGCGTCGGGATCGTCCGTGGCCTTCGCGAGAGGCCCGAGGCTGGTCAGGGACGAAGCCATGGCTGAGATCGCGGTGGACGTGTCCGCGTCGAGCGTGCCTGCATCGACGGTCTGACGCTCGACGTCGGTCGGCTCGCTGGCAGCGATGTCACTGAAAGTCTGGGCGGAGACCCAGCGCGGGGAGAAGAGGGCGTTGACACGCTTGGTGAGGGACTCGTTGACGGTCGTGCCGCGCGCGGCCGCCGCAAAGAGAGTGGGCGACGAGGAAGGGCGTTCGCGCGCGATGATCGCCGTGATCGCCGTGAGGGCCTGCTCGGCGTCGAGCTCGTCGCCTCCGGAGGCGTTCCACGACAGGATCGAGGCCAGGTCGGCCTGCTGGGCGAGCGTGCGCGCCCCGGTGCCGTCGGTCGCCGTCTCGCCCGTCGCTGGGTTGACGTTCACGCGCGCGTAGGAGGTGAAGGTGACCTCTTCGGCGGGGGTGAGTGCCGAGGCCGGGGCGATCGTGATCTGGTCGGTCGAGGCATAGTTCGACAGGAACGTCGTGCCGAAGGTCGTGTTGGCTGGCCACGCGACGTTGCGCAGGATCGTGGGCCCCGCGTCGGGCATGGTTGTTGTCGTGGCGCTCTGCCCGGATGGGGATGATGACGCTGAGGCGCTGGGGGTTTCTGTGGCGCTCGCGGAGGGTGAGGGGGTCGGCGACGTGGGTGAGGTCGTGGGTGAGGTCGTGGGGGCCACCCAGCCGGCCTCGCGCAGGGACGAGGGGAAGGCCGCGATCGAGCGGGAGGCTCGGTCCCAGAAGCCCGTGTTGCCCGACAGGGCGAGGGCGCCGAGGTCGGCGTCGCCCTCCGGGAGCGCGATGAGCTCGTTTGCTGCCCCCATGAGGGCTGACACGAAGGCCTCGGACTGGAGGTCGCGCGAGCGCTGCGCCGGGTCGGTCGTCGTGGGTGCGGGCGTCGGGGTGGGGGAGGAGGATGGGCTCGGCGAGGCCGTGGCTGCGCCCGACTGCCCCGACTGGGTGCCGGAGTGGCCGGATTGACCCGATTGGGTCTCGGAGGTTTCGGAATCGGGCGAGGGGCTCGGCGAGGCGGTGGGCTGCGGTCCGAGCGGAATGAGCAGCGGGTCAACGGCCAGGGTGACGCCCGGGGAGGCGGCCAGATTCAGGACTGCGGAGCGTTCCGCCTGGTCCTGGGTGGCGCTCGTCGAGGTCCATGGAACCACGGCGTTGACGCGCGAAGCAGAGACCTGGGCGCCCGAGTCCCACACGAGGATCGAGCGGTCCTTGCCGGAGTACTCGCCGGAGTTGGCGGCCACTGTGATGACGCGCGGTCCCCACTCGGTTGTGTCGGTCAGGGGGAGCGAAGAGGTGGGGATGCGGATCTCGAAGGAGACCGTGGCGCCGCGGACGACGTCGGTGAGCGAGGAGGATGCAGCGTGCGTGGCGTCGGGTTCGTCCTCGGTGAGCGCCGTCGTGAGCGCGGCCACCGAGATCGGCGTCTCGTTGGCGACGAACACCTTGAGGGAGATATTCGCGAGAGTCGTCGGCGAATCGTTGTGAACCGTGCCGGACACGATCACTTCGTTCTCATTCGTCACGATGCGAGGGGAGAGCGAGTTGATGGAGATGACGAGACCCGATGCCTCGGCCGCAGCGCCCATCACCGCGGGGCGCGACGCGTCGGACTGCGAGGCTTCCGCGGGTCGGGGAGCGGCCCCGGCCTCGCTGAGCCCGAGGCCGAAGGGAAGAGCCAGCGCCGCGCACAGGGCGGCCACCCACACCGCGCGCCTAGTCACGGCTATCCCGGTACAGCAGGTCGAGGGCGATGCGCACGATGCGACGCTCGTTGGGGTAGGCGAGCTGGCGCGACACGTCGCGCAGCGGCACCCACGCGGCCTCCTCGGCCTCGTGATCCGGATCGCCATCCACGGTGATTGTGCCGGACTCGTACCCCATCAGGTAGTGGTGGACGACCTTGTGGACGCGGCGGTCGCTGCCGGAGAACCAGTAGTCGATCGACGCGAGGTGGCGGATGATGCGCCCGTGGATGCCGGTTTCCTCGGCCACCTCGCGCAGAGCGGCCTGCTGGGGAGTCTCCGATCCCTCGAGGTGGCCCTTGGGCAGGCACCACTCGATGCGGCCCGCCCGATTGCGCCGCGCGATCAACGCCGCATAGGGAATTCCGTCACGCACGTCGACGACGATGCCGCCCGCGCTGGTTTCCGCGGAAATCGGCAGATGAGAACGGCCAGCGCGCACAGAAGCGGACCGACGCGGGGGTCTGGGCACCCCGCCTCGGCGGTCAACTGGACGTGCAGGCATGACTCCACTTTAGCCGGTAGGCGGCCCCCGGTAGTCGGCCAGGGTGCTTTCCTGGCATGCTTAGGGACGATGAGTACCCAGTCAGCTTCTCCGAATAACGGCCCCGCGACCGCGCAAAACGCCGGAACGACGGACATTCCTACCCTCATGGCGAACGCCACGAGGACCTTTGCGGCGCTCCCGCCCGCGATTATGGAACTCGGCACGATTTTTCACGAGGCCGGGGAGGAGCTCGCGCTCGTCGGCGGGCCCGTGCGCGACGCGTTCCTGGGAGTGACGCCGCACGACTTCGATATGACGACCTCCGCGCGCCCCGAGCGCACCGAGGAGCTCCTGGCGACGTGGGGCAACGCAACCTGGGACATCGGCAAGGAGTTCGGCACGATCGGAGGGCGCCGCGGCGACCTGATCGTCGAGGTGACGACCTACCGCACCGACGAGTACGAGATCGGTTCGCGCAAGCCCGAGGTGACTTTCGGCGACACGCTCGAGGGCGACCTGACGCGTCGCGACTTCACGGTCAACGCGATGGCGATGCGCCTGCCGCAGATGGCACTCGTCGACCCGTGCGGCGGCCTCGCGGACCTCGCGGACGGTAACCTGCGCACCCCCGTGTCCGCCGAGCAGTCCTTCGACGATGATCCGCTGCGCATCATGCGTGCGGCCCGCTTTAGCGCGCAGCTGGGCCTCGACGTCGACATGGACGTCATGAACGCGATGGAAACCATGGCCTCGCGCCTCGAAATCGTCTCGGCCGAGCGCATCCGCGCCGAGCTCGAGCGCCTCATCATCTCGCCCTACCCGCGTCGCGGCATTGAGCTGATGGTCCACACGGGTGTCGCCGACATCGTCCTGCCCGAGGTCGCCGCCCTCGTCTCCACCGTGGACGAGCACAAGCGCCACAAGGACGTCTACGAGCACACCCTCACCGTCGTCGAGCAGGCGATGGACCTGGAGACCGGCCCGGACGGCCCGGTTCCCGCCCCCGACTTCATCCTGCGTTTCGCGGCCCTCATGCACGACGTCGGTAAGCCGGCGACCCGCCGCTTCGAGAAGAACGGCACCGTGTCCTTCCACCACCACGAGATCGTGGGCGCCAAGATGACGCGCAAGCGTATGAAGGCCCTGCACTTCGACAAGGCGACGACCGAGGCCGTGACCACCCTGGTCGCGCTGCACCTGCGCTTCCACGGCTACGGCGAGGCCGCCTGGTCCGACTCGGCGGTGCGCCGTTACGTGGCCGACGCGGGCGATCTCCTCGAACGCCTCCACCGCCTCACGCGCGCCGACTGCACGACCCGCAACCGCCGTAAGGCCAACTACCTGTCCGCCGCCTACGACGACCTCGAGGCGCGCATCGCCGCCCTGCGCGAGCAGGAGGAACTCGACGCGATCCGCCCCGACCTCGACGGCGACCAGATCATGGAGATCCTCGGGCTGCGCCCCTCGCGCGCCGTGAAGATCGCCCGCGACTACCTGCTTGAGCTGCGCATCGAGCGCGGACCGCTGGGCGAGGAGGCGGCCCGTCAGGCCCTTCTCGAGTGGTGGTCGTCGGACGACGTGCGCGCTCTCGCGCAGGAGTACCAGGCCCAGCAGGCCCGCTGGGAGGCCAAGCTCGCGGAAAAGAAGGCCCGCAAGGCCGCCGCGAAGGCCGCCCGCGAAGCCCAGGAGAACTGAGACCGGGCACTGAGACGGGCGCGGGGCGACAATCGTCACGCCCGCGCACGGTGCGGTGCAGGGGCCACCGCCGTACCCTGGGAATGATTCGACTATTTGTGAGGAGAGTTATCGCATGAGCACGTTCACCCCCGAGAAGGCATCGGCCGATATCGGCGTGTACGGCCTGGGAGTCATGGGCGCAAACCTCGCCCGTAACCTGGCCCGCAACGGCTACGCGACCGCCGTCTTCAACAGGACCCAGGCTCGCACCGAGAAGCTCATGGCCCGCCACGGCGACGAGGCGACCTTCGTCCCCGCGTCCCGGCTCGAGGACTTCATCGCCTCCCTGCGCACCCCGCGCGTCGCCATCATGATGGTCCAGGCCGGCCCCTCGACGGACGCCGTCATGGAGCAGCTTGCCGCTCTCATGGATGAGGGTGACATCATCGTCGACTGCGGTAACTCCCTGTTCACCGACACGATCCGCCGCGAGAAGTGGGCCGCCGAGCGCGGCCTGCACTTCGTGGGCGCGGGCGTCTCCGGCGGCGAGGAGGGCGCCCTGTGGGGTCCCTCCATCATGCCCGGCGGCACCCCGGCCTCGTACGACCGCCTCGGCCCCATGTTCGAGGCCATCGCCGCCACCTACGACGGCGTGCCCTGCTGCACCTACATTGGCGCGAACGGCGCCGGCCACTTCGTGAAGATGGTGCACAACGGCATCGAGTATGCGGACATGCAGGTCATCGCCGAGGCCTACACCCTCCTGCGCGAGGGCCTGGGCGCCACCCCCGCCGAAATCGCCGACATTTTTGCCGCCTGGAACGAGGGTGAGCTCAACTCCTACCTCATGGAGATCACCGCCGAGGTCCTGCGCCAGGTGGACGCCGAGACGGGCAAGCCCCTCGTCGACCTCATCGTGGACGCCGCCTCGCAGAAGGGCACCGGCAAGTGGACCGTGCAGACCGCCCTCGACCTGGCCGTCCCCGTCACCGCGATCGGCGAGGCGACCTTCGCGCGCGGCGCGTCCTCCGAGCCCGCCCAGCGTGCGGCAGGCCAGGCGCTCGCGGGCAACGCCTCCGCCCTCGTCATCGAGTCGGACGAGGCCCGGGCCGCGTTCATCGAGGACGTGCGCCAGGCGCTTTTTGCCTCCAAGATCGTCGCCTACTCGCAGGGCTTCGACGAGATCGAGGCCGGGGCTGCCGAGTACGAGTGGGGCATCGATAAGGGCTCCCTGGCTCGCATCTGGCGCGCGGGCTGCATCATCCGCGCCGCCTTCCTCGACGACATCACTCGCGCCTACGAGGCCGACCCCGACCTGCCGCTGCTGCTGGCCGCCGAGCCGTTCGCGACCCGCTTCCAGGAGTGCACGCCCGCGCTGCGCCGCGTCGTGGCCCAGGCGGCCCTCGCAGGCGTTCCGATCCCCGTGTTCGCCTCGTCCCTGGCCTACTTCGACCAGATTCGCGCGACGCGCCTGCCGGCCGCCCTCATCCAGGGTCAGCGCGACTTCTTCGGCTCCCACACCTACCACCGGGTCGACAAGGAGGGCGTCTTCCACACCCTGTGGGCGGTGCCGGGTCGTCCCGAGGAACAGTGGTCCTGACCTGAAGAGACGGAAGGTTCTCTAGCAGCGGGTGGGTGCGCGGTGAGCGCATCCACCCGCTGTGTTGCGGACCATACTTTGGGGTTCTTTTAGGAAACACCGTTAGGCTAGGAACATAACAATCCGCTGAAAGGGCGAATACGTGGCTACTAACAACGGACGGTCCGACTGGAACGACATCATCGAGCCTGGCGGCTCGGGCGCGTCGCACCGCGACGCCCTGCCCTCGCGGCGCGCGACGCGCGCCGCCGCTTCGTCGCGTGCTTCCAAGAAGGCCGCCACGGCCTCGTCGGCCGGTAAGAAGGGCCCCGCGAAGAAGAAATTCCGGTGGGCCAAGCGCATCGGGTTTGGAATTCTGACCATCTTCCTGGGCGTGTTCATTGCTGGCATGGCCGTGTTCCTGTACCTCTACAACACGCTGACCGTGCCCGCGCCGGACGATCTGGCCCTCGCGCAGAAGACGACCGTCTACTACGCCGATGGCACGACCGAGATGGGCACCCTGGGTGAGATCAATCGTCAGATCATCGACACGACGAAGCTGCCCGACTATGTGCCCAAGACGATCATCGCCTCCGAGGACCGCACGTTCTACACGAACTCAGGCGTCGACCTGAAGGGCATTTTCCGCGCGCTCGTCAACAACCTGCGTGGCGGTGCTCGCCAGGGCGGATCGACCCTCACCCAGCAGTACGTTGAACGCTATTACGTCGGTGAGACCACGTCGTACACGGGCAAGCTCAAGGAAGCGGTCTTGGCGATCAAGATCAACCGCGAGAAGTCCAAGGACGAGGTCATTGGCGCCTACATGAACACGATCTACTTCGGTCGTGGCGCCTACGGCATCGACGCCGCTGCCCAGGCCTACTTTGGTCACGGCGCAGACCAGCTCACCCTGTCTGAGTCGGCGCTCCTCGCTGCCGTCATCCCCGCGCCCTCCGCGTGGGACCCGGCCGTCAACCCCGACAAGGCGAAGGAGCGCTGGGAGCGCGACCTGAACCTCATGCTGGAGGACGGCTGGATTACTCAGGCGCAGCACGACTCCGCGGTCTTCCCCGAGACGATTGACCCCGACACCCTCAACAGTGAGTCGATGAGCGGCACGACCGGCTACCTGATGGCTCAGGTCAAGTCGGAGCTCATCGCCTCCGGCCAGTTCGACGAGGACAAGATCAGCCAGGGTGGCCTGCGCATCACCTCCACGATCGTTAAGGAGCATCAGGACCAGGCTGTCGCGGCAGCCGAGGGCATGAACGAGGTCCGCGGCTGGGATCCGACGCATCAGCACGTCGCTTTGTCGTCGATGGACCCGGCCACGGGCGAGATTCTCGCCGAGTACGCGGGCGCGGACTACGAGCAGCGCCAGCAGAATGCTGTCACGCAGGATATTGCGATGGCGGGCTCGTCCTTCAAGCCATTCGCGCTGCTGGCGAACGCGCGGCTGGGCGGCACCGTCAACGACACTTTTTCGGGTAAGTCGCCGCAGTACTTCCGAGACATGAAAACGCCGGTGTTCAACGACGGCGGGTACTCTTTCGGTGACGTGACGCTGGTAAAGGCCACCGCGTACTCCATGAATACGGTGTTCGTGGCCCTCAACGACGACGTGGAGCCCGAGAATACGCGCAAGGCCGCGGTCGACGCGGGTATCCCCGAGGAGACGCTGGGCCTGAACGATCACATCCTCAACGTCCTGGGCCCCTCCTCGCCGCACAACATCGACCTGACGACCGCATACTCGACGATCGCAAACGGCGGCGAGCGGGTCACCGCGCACATCGTGAAGAAGGTCGAGGACTCGAACGGCAAGCTGCTCTACAGCGGCGACGTGGCCCCCAAGCGCGTATTCGACGTCGAGGAAGTCTCCTCGATCATGCCGGCCCTCGAGGCCGTCACGAGCGGTGATGGTACGGCCAGCCGCGTTAACGCCTCGATTCCGCGACTGACGACCGCGGGCAAGACCGGTACCTCCTCCGACCAGCTCTCCGCACAGTTCGTGGGCTTCGTGCCGGGCATGGTCACCACCGTGTCGATGTACCAGTCTGATGACGAAGGTAATTCTGTTCCCCTCGACGACGTTGGCGGCATCGGCCAGTTCCACGGCGGTGACTGGCCCGTGGACGTGTGGATGGACTACATGAAGCCCGCGACCGCAGACCTGACGGAAACCGAGTTCACGTGGAAGGTGAAGTCCAACCGCAAGGCGCGTAACACGCCGACGCCCACGCCTTCCGCGTCGAGCGAGGCCCCGCAGTCTGCTCCGCAGCCCACCGAGACGCCTACCCCGACGGAGACCCCGTCCGCCGAGCCTACTGAGGGTTCGGAGAACGGAAATAACGGTAATGGCAACAACGGCAATGGGAACGGTTCCAATAACGGAAACGGGAACGGGAATGGGAACCCGCCGGGCAACGGCAACGGTTCCAACAACGGCAATGGCGGGAACAATAACACCGGCAATAGCAATGGCGGCCGAAGAAACTAGCCGAGTGTCCTAGCGCCACTGCTGCGGGCCCCGAGGAGCATCCTCGGGGCCCGCAGCGCGTTCGCAGGAGTATGCCTGTGCGGATAGGAAACGACGATGCGGATAGGTTATGAACATCCGGATAGGTTAATAACCTATCCGCAAGCGAATAACCTATCCAGATGCGTGCAACCTATCCGCGTGTGAGTGCGTGAGCTCCCGCCATACGCCCTCTGCGACTGGGTGCGTCGCGCCTGCCGCGCTCCTCAGGGGACAAGCACCGACGTGTCGTAGACGAGCCTCAGGAATCGCAGGCACAGCAAAAAGGGGTGGCCCCCGCTCGTATGAGCGGGGGCCACCCCTTCAATCAGCATTCAACCGATGCGTGAAGCCTTCACCTCGCGGCGGAAACGCGGACCTTCAGGTTCGCGGACACCTCGGAGTGCAGGCCGACGGTCACCGTGTAGTCGCCAACGGCCTTGATGGGCGAGGCGATGATGACGCGACGACGATCGATGGTCTGGCCCAGCTGCTCCTTGACCGCGTCAGCGATCGCAGCAGCGGAGACGGCGCCGAACAGGCGGCCGGAGTTGCCAACCTTGCCGGAGATCTCGACAACGGCACCCTGGAGGGCGTCGCGCACGGCGCGAGCGTCGTCGATCGTGGCGATCTCGTGGCGGCGGCGGGCAGCGGCGATCTGGTCGATCTGCTTCTGCGCGCCGACGGTCCACTTGGCGGCGAAGCCGCGGGGGACCAGGTAGTTGCGGGCGTAGCCAGCCTTGACCTCGACGACCTCGCCGGCGTGGCCGAGGTTGGGGACGTCGTGGGTGAGGATCAGTTTCGTGGTAGCCATATCAGCTGTGTCCTTCCCTTATCAGCGGCCGGTCGTGGAGTAGGGCAGCAGAGCCATCTCACGCGCGTTCTTCACGGCGCGAGCGATCTTGCGCTGCTCCTGGGTGGAAACACCGGTCACGCGGCGGGCGCGGATCTTGCCGCGGTCCGAGATGAACTTACGCAGCAGAGCGGTGTCCTTGTAGTCGATCTTCTCGATCTTGGCCGACTTCAGCGGGTTGGCCTTCTTCTTGATGGGCTTGTTGCGAAGTTGGGGCTTCGCCATGATGGTCTCCTAGTGAATCCGGGCGGACTGTGCCGCCCCAAGCGTTGTGTCTTCGACGTGGCGTCCGGCGTAGGTGCCGGGGCCCTCGACTTTAGAACGGGGGCTCGTCGCCGAAGGAGGTGGCGCCGCCAGCGGGGGCGGAGCGCCACGGGTCCTCGGGGGAGCCGCCGGTCGGTGCGCCGTAGTTGGCACCACCCTGGCCGTATCCACCCTGGCCGCCGCCGTAACCGCCGCCCTGGGGGGTGCCCTGCTGGTAGCCGCCCTGCTGCTGGCCGCGATTGTCGGACTGGTAGCCGCCGCCACCGGAGGGGGTGGTGCGGGTGACCTGCGCGCGTGCGCGGCGCAGGGAGGGGCCGACCTCGTCGACCTGCAGCTCAACGACCGTGCGACGTTCACCCTGCTGGGTGTCGTACGAGCGCTGGGTGAGGCGACCCTGAACGATGACACGCATGCCCTTGCGCAGCGACTCGGCGACGTTCTCAGCGGTCTCGCGCCACACGGAGCAGCGCATGAAGAGGGTGTCGCCGTCGCGCCACTCACCGGCGTTACGGTCGTAGGTTCGGGGGGTGGAGGCCACCGTGAAATCGGCGACCGCAGCGCCGGACTGCGTCCAACGCAGTTCGGGGTCAGCGGTCAGGTTACCGATGACAGTGATGACGGTATCTCCGGCCATGTCGGCTCCTCGGGCTTAGAGGGTGTGGTGTCGGCTCAGTGAGCGTCGGGGCGCAGGAGCTTCGTACGGAGAATGGTCTCGTCGATGCCCATGCGGCGGTTGATCTCGAGAGCGACCTCGGGGGTCGTGGTCATGTCGATGACGACGTAGATGCCCTCAGAACGCTTGAGGATGTCGTAAGCAAGGCGGCGCTTGCCCCAGACGTCAACGTTCTCGACGGATCCGCCGCCCGCACCCACGGGTGCCAGGTACTTCTCCATCATGGGGGCGACGGTGCGCTCGTCGATCGAAGGATCGAGGATCACCATCAGTTCGTAGTTACGCACGTTGGTTCCCACCTCCTATGGTCTTTACGGTCACGGACGGTCCGTGACAGGAGGGCGTTGCGTATGGCCCGTTGGGGCCTGCTGGACCGGCCGCGGGTGCGGATAGTCCAGCTACCCACTTTACACGGGTGGGGGCGTCTTCGCTAGGGCGTTTCCGGTCACGATTGGGCTCCTCGGGACGAGGCCTGGGCCCACCCCGCCGGGACGCCGAACCCCGCGCGAAAACGGGGGTGCGCACGAGGCCGGCCCCGGCTTCGTCGATCGGCTACAGCGAGCGGGCGCCGAGCCCGTTGGTGAGTGCCCGCATGCCCGTGTAGACCGCCGAGTAGGCGAGCCACACGAGCGCGAGGGCCAGCGAGGGGCGTGCCGTGAGCGATGTGGAGTGGGCGATGACCCACAGGAGGGGCGCGTACACGACCAGGTTGACGATGGCTGCGACGGCCAGGTAGCGGCCTCGGCCCGCGCCGATGAGGACGCCGTCGAGGAGGAACACGTAACCGGCGACCGGCTGGAAGAATGCGCTGACGATGATGGCGACGGTCGCGTCGTCGATGACGGCCTGGTCGGTCGTGAAAATGCGCGTGATCCAGGGTGCGGTGATCGCCAGGGCGACGCCGACGGCCATGCCGAAGCTGACGCCCCAGCGCGAGAGCGTGCGCAGGAGTGGGCGCATGGCGCCGCGCTCGCCGGTGCCGACCGTGAATCCTGCGAGCGCCTGGGCGGCGATCGCGAGCGCGTCGAGCACGTACGCGGCGAAGGTCCACAGTGTCCACACGATCTGGTGGGCAGCCAGGGCCTGGGTGGAGATCGCGGTGACCGCGCTCAGGGTTGCCAGGAGGGCGACGCGCAGGGCGAGGGTGCGCACCAGCAGGGGCGCTCCCTCGACAGCCGCGCCGAACAGGCCATGCGTGGAGGGGCGCAGGCTCACCCCCTCGCGACGGGCGGCGCGCACGATCATCCAGCCGAGGAAGAGTGCCATGAGCGTCTGCGTGATCGCCGTGCCCAGGCCCGACCCCGCAACCCCCATGCCGAGCGGGTACATGAGCACCCAGTTCGCCACCGCGTTGAACGCCGCGCCCGCAGACGCCGCGATCAGGGGAGTGCGCGTGTCCTGCAACCCGCGCAGCGTGCCGGTGGCCGCCAGGACGACGAACATGCCGACGAGGCCGGGCGCGGAGGCGTGCAGGTAGGCCAGGGCGTGCGGCATCGTCGCCGTGTCGGCTCCCAGCCAGGCGAGCAGGGGGTGGGCGAAGACGGCCAGGAGAATCGCGGCGAGGGCACCGAGGCCTCCCGCCAGCCACATGGCCTCGACCCCCGAGCGGACCGCAAGATCGCGGCGCCGGGCCCCCAAGTGACGCCCCGCCAAGGACGTCGTCGAGTAGGCGAGGAAGATGAAAAGCCCGACCGCCGTGTTCAGGACCGTCGACGCGACACCCAGGCCCGCCAGCTGCGGGGTCCCCAGGTGACCGACCATCGTCGAGTCGATGACGGTAAACAGCGGCTCGGCGATGAGAGCCCCCAGGGAGGGCAGCGCGAGCGACAGGATCATCCGCGTGGTGATCGTCGGCGTCGACGAGGCAGGGGCCTCCTCACGCTGCGAGGGTGAGGTCGGGTCGCTGGGTCCCTGTGTGCTCGTCATGACACGCTCCGTTTTTCTTATCCACAATGTGTGCACAGGCCTGTGGAAACCCGTGCACTGGGAAATTCTAGACGGCCCAATGAATGACAACGATGTGACTGTGATGAGCATATCTGCCCTGACAGAGCGGTCATTTCGCGTTGTGCACAGGTCCGTTCGGCGTTGTGCACAGGTTATCCACAATATGTGCACATGCCCGTGCACAGTGCCGGTCGCGCGTTCGCCTATGACGCGTTAGTCTTCGCCTGAAGGCCCTCTATCCACAGGGTTTCCCGCCGCGCTCGCGGCACTCAGTCCAGCCCCGGCCTCGTCCCTACACGCCCGCGCACCCGAAAGGATCACGATGTCCGACGACCAGTTCGACCGCGTCCCCCCACAGGACATCGACGCGGAGATGAGCGTCCTCGGATCGATGATGCTGACGACCGAAGCCGCCAACGTCGTCTCCGAAATGCTGCGCGGGCAGGACTTCTACCAACCCAGCCACGAGACCATCTTCGACACCATCGTCGAACTTAACGGCCGCGCCGAACCCGCCGACGCGATCACCGTCGCCGGCGAACTCAAGCGCGCGGGCCTCCTGTCGAAGGTGGGCGGCGCCGCCTACCTGCACACCCTCATCGCCTCCGTGCCCACCGCCGCCAACGCCGCCTACTACGCGCGCATCGTGCGCGAACGGGCCATCATGCGACGCCTTGTCACCGCGGGCACGCGCGTCGTCCAGCTCGGCTACGCGGACGCCGGCGGCGACGTTGACGAGATCGTCGACCAAGCCCAGGCCGAGGTCTACGCCGTCTCCGACGGGCGCGAAACCACCGACTACGTGTCCATGACGCAGATGAGCTCGGACATCCTCAACGCGCTCGAAGACATCGAGAAGAACCAGGGCAAACTCAACGGCGTGCCCACCGGCTTCACCGACCTCGACGAGCTCACCCAGGGCCTGCACGGCGGCCAGATGATCATCGTCGCCGCCCGACCCGCCATGGGTAAGTCCACGCTCGCCCTGGATTTCTGCCGCTCCGCGTCCATGAAGCACGGCATCACGTCGCTGATCTTCTCCCTGGAAATGAGCTCGCAGGAAATCGCGATGCGTATGCTCTCCGCCGAATCCGGCGTGCGCCTGTCGAAGATGCAGGCCGGCAAAATGAGCGACGTCGACTGGCGCAAAGTCGCCGAAACTACCTCGCGCATGAGCGAAGCGCCCCTGTACGTCGACGACTCCGCGAACATTACGATCTCCGAGATTCGCTCGAAGTGCCGCCGCCTCAAGCAGCAGGAAAACCTGGGCCTCGTCGTTATCGACTACCTCCAGCTGATGACGAGCGGCCGCCAGGTCGAGTCGCGTCAGCAGGAAGTCTCGGCGATGTCGCGAAACTTGAAGCTCCTGGCCAAGGACCTCGATATCCCCGTCATCGCCGTCGCACAGCTGAACCGTAACTCCGAGGGCCGCACCGACCGCAAGCCCATGATGAGCGACCTGCGTGAGTCCGGCTCGCTCGAGCAGGACGCGGACATCATCATCCTGCTGCACCGCCCCGACTACTACGACAAGGAAGATCGCCCCGGCGAGGCCGACATCATCGTCGCCAAGCACCGCGCCGGCGCGACCGCGACCGTTACCGCCCTTTTCCAGGGCGACATGGCGCGCTTCGTGAACTACACAGGACGGCCTGAGCCCGGCGGCGGAGGAGAGTAAGGGCAGTTTAACTGGCCGCCGTGCGGCCTGGCCGCTGATTGTTGTTGCTGGTGGCCCCGCTGGTGTTCCGGGGGCCGCCTGATCTCCGGTCGCCGCGTGGCCTGCCTGCCCGCGAGCCGTCCGCGCGGCGAGCTTCGCTCGGCGCGTCGTCTCGAAGCCCGGCCAGGCCCTGCAGGCCTCGCGGCGGCCTCCAATCGGGCGTGTCTGTCGTTCGTGTGTTGCCGCCCTGGCCCTGCGGCCGCCCACCGGCACCGCGGCCAGGCTCTGCAGGCCCCGCGGCGGCCTCCACATCGGCGGCACTTGTGTCGCTGTGCGTTGCTAGCGCGCTCACCGCTGCCCTCTAGCAATTTCGCACGTAATTCCCCTGAGACTATTTCAGAATTTGAATTGCATTCGTTGGTATTTCAACGTTTCTGAGTGTTGTTGAAGTTTCATGTAATCGAATTACGTGCGGAATTGGGGGAGGTGTGTGTTGATGGGGTGAGGCGGGGTGTTGGTGCGTGACTTTCTTCGCCCTGCTTGGTCTGATGGTGGGCGAATGCGCGAAAAAGTTCGCCCAGCGCACGAAAAATGGCCCAAAATCGGCGGTTTGTTGCGTGCTGGGCGAGTTATTTCGCGAAAACACTGTAGTAGGGGCTGCGCTGGGCGAATTTTCTTGCGGTGCGGTGGTTGTGGGCGCTCCTCGCAGGCTCGACGTGCCCGACGTAACCGACGTGCCCGGCCTTAGTCCTGGTGACCTGCCCGGGCCAGGCGCTTGGCGCGCACGGAGGAGACCAGCCAGTCGGCGCTCAGGCATGCCAGCGCCACCCACACGACGCCCATCGCGATCCAGCGGAAGGTGGGCACGGTCTCGTGGAAGATGAACACGGCGACGAGAAGCTGCAAGGTCGGCCCCAGATACTGCAGGAAGCCCATCGTCCCCAGGGTCAGGCCGCTCGCCGCCGAGGCGAACATGATGAGCGGGATCATCGTCAGCGCGCCCGCACCCACCAGCAGCGCCAGGTGAAGGGGCCACGAAAACCCGGAGCCGTCGGAAGAAGCAATGGTATGGAAGGACGTGGAGGACGTGGCCACCAGATACGCGTAGTAGCCGAGCAGGAAGGGCGAGACCGCCGCGGTCTCGATCGCCATGCCCGCGAGCGGGTCGACGCGCGCGGCCACGTCCTTTTTCACCAGCGAGTACAGGCCGAACGTCAGGGCGAGCGTGAGGGAGACGATGGGGACCGCGCGCTGGCCGATAACGAGAATAATGACGGCGATGACGCCGAGGATGAGGGCGAGCGTCTGGATAGGGGTGACTCGCTCGCGCAGCACGATGAGTCCCAGAGCGATCGTGACGAGGGGGTTGATGAAGTAGCCGACCGCCGCGTCGGTCGTGTGGCCGGCGAGGACCGCGTACACGTACACCGACCAGTTGACGACGACGAGCGCGCCCGCGACCGCGAGGCGCCACAGGGCTCCGCGATCCGCGATGAGTGCGCGCACCTTCCCCAGCGACCCCGTCACAGCGAGCGCAATGACGCAGAAGAAGAGGCCCCACACCGCGCGGTGGACGATCACCTCGACGGCGCCAGCGGGGGAGAGCAGCGAGAAGTACAGGGGGAAGAACCCCCAGATCACGTAGCAGGAAATGCCGAGGGCGAGTGCGCGTGGATCGTTCTTCTGGGTGCTCATGCACCCAGTGTATGAACACTGTGCGGGCAGACGCCGCCGCGGGAACGGCTGTGATCACCTGGCGAGAAAGCGTGAGCGGCCACGTCGTCCCCCGACATCAGGGCGGTTTCGTCGATGCCGAGGACCACGCCGAGGGCCTCCAGGTAGCGTTCCTGCTGGCTTTCCTCGCCGGCCCGGTGCGCCATGACGGTCGGGTTGTGGATGAGGCGCGCCGCCAGGTGGCGCAGTGCACGGGCCGCGTCGTCGGTCGAGAGGGGGGAGTCGCCGAGGCGGTCGATCTCCTCCTCGACGATGCGGAAGACGCGTGAGCGCAGGTGCCGCACGACCGGGTCCATGGATCGCGCGCCGAGGCCGCGCTCAAAAGAGGAGACCTCCTCGTCGATGATGGCGCGGGCGCGCGTGAGCGCGTCAGCGTCGGCTGCCGGGACCGAGGCCTGGATGGTCGGTAGGTCGATGAGCGTCACGTTCGACAGTGAGGCGACAGAGCTTTCGGTGTCGCGCATGAGCGCGAGGTCCAGGACTACGGTGGGCCCGGATGCCGCGGCCATGTCGCGTGTCAGGACAGGGCTTCCCAGTCCGCGGCATGTCACGACGAGGTCGGCGTGCTCCAGGGCGGCGGGAAGATCGGCGGCGCTGACCCAGCCGATGCCTCGTCCCTGGGCGAATTCACGGGCGCGCCCGGACGTCGAGTAGACGGACACCTCCGATGCGCCGAGCGCCTGCAGGGCGCTGACGCTTGCGCCCGCGTAGGCACCCGTGCCGACGATGAGCACGCTCGCGTCTGCCCACGGTCCCAGGTGAGCCGCAGCCATGTCGAGGCCGACGGCGACGACGGATCGTCCCGCCCCGGCCAGTCCTGTCTCGGTCGCGACGCGGCGGGAGGTCGCCGATGCCCGCTCGGCGGCGCGCCCCAGGTCGCAACTGAGGGTCCCGTCCTCCCAGGCCGTGCGCGCGGCGCGGCGCATCTGCCCGGCGATTTCGCGCTCGCCGATGACCATGGACTCCAGTCCCGCCGCCGTCGAAAACAGATCGACGAGGCCGTCGCGACCCCACAGGTGACGCAGGTGCACGTCCTCGCGCTGCGCGTGCGAGGCGGTGGCGAGCTCGCGCTCCACCGCGTCCTTGATCGTGTGGGGGTCGGCCGAGGCTGGGGCGTCGACGTAGATAGTGACCCGATTGCAGGTGCGCAGGACCATGACTCCGCGCGCGTGCGGCAGCGAGCGCATGAGGGTAGGACCCAGGTCGGCCGCGCCGGAGAGTCGGGCGATGTCATCGAGGGGAGCGTAGCGGTGGTCCGCGGAAAGCACATGAATAGTCACAACGCGTCCATTTAAAGGCACCGACTTCTTGCGGGCAGTGGAGAGAAGCTATTTATGTTGGTGACGCCGTGTCATTTCGTGATCCTGCCTCAATAAATGGCGCACTCACGCGGATAAATGCGCGTAAAGACAGGTGATTCCACGCTTTTGAGACGTGTGAGAAATTGTCTTGAACTAGACTGGAAGCAGACGGAAACGCGCGAATTAACGCACGAAAACATCATTAAATTAAGGGAGACAGATGATGACGCCCCCGCTGCTGCGCGCCCTGACCGGGCAACGCGGGTCCACGCCCGTGTGGTTCATGCGTCAGGCCGGACGCTCCCTGCCGGAGTACCGCCAGCTGCGCGCCGACGTCGGCCTGCCCATGCTCGAGGCCTGCCTGCGCCCCGACGTGGCCGCCGAGGCAACGGTGCAGCCCGTGCGACGCCACGGCGTGGACGCGGGCATCTTCTTTTCGGACATCATGGTCCCCCTGCGCCTGGCCGGGGTGGGCGTCGAGATTGAGCCCGGCGTCGGCCCGGTCCTCGACCATCCCTATCGAACGCGCGAGAGCATCGACGAACTACTGAGTCATCGTTACGGGGAGGGGTCCTGGACCGATTCCACCGGGCGTGCGCGCGACTGCGCCGAGGGTGCCCAGTCCGTGCGCGATGGGGTCGCAACGGCGGTGCGCGAGCTGGGCTCCACGCCGCTCATCGGATTCGGCGGCGCCCCCTTCACCCTGGCCGCGTACATGGTCGAGGGGCGTCCCTCGCGCGATCACATGGCCGCACGCGCGCTCGCGGCTTCTGACCCGGGCGCGTGGGATGCCCTCATGACCTGGTGTGCTCGTTTGAGCGCCGACTTCATCACCTCGCAGATCGAGGCCGGCGCCAGCGCCGCGCAGATCTTCGACTCATGGGTGGGCTCTCTCTCGCCTCGCACCTATCGCGAGTCCGTCGCGCCGTACTCGCGCATGGTCGCGCGGCGCGTCGCGGGTGCCGTCAGCCCGGTGATGGGCGAGCGCGCTCCGCTCATCCACTTCGGCACGGGCAGCGCGCCGATCCTGGCCGACATGGCCGAGGTCGGTGCCGACTGCGTGGGCGTGGACTGGAAGACGGACCTGTCGTGGGCCATTGAGCAGGTGCCCGGGAAGGCCGTGCAGGGGAATTTGGATCCCGCGCTACTTCAGGCCCCGTGGGACGTTATCGAACAGGCTGTTCGAGATATCCTCGACGCGGGGCGCGCTGCTCCCGGCCACGTCTTCAACCTCGGGCACGGCGTGCCGCCCATGACCGACCCCGACGTGCTGACGCGCATCGTCGAGCTGGTACACGAGCTGGGTGACGAACGATGAACCCCCTGGAGGCCATCCCCACCCACCCCGGTGCGGTCGTCGTCGGCGGTGGCATCGCCGGCCTCGTGAGCGCGTGGGAACTGGCCCGCGCGGGCGTGCGCCCCCTCCTGATTGAGGCGCGCGGCTACCTGGGCGGCCTCATCGCCCGGGGGACGGTCGGCGGAGCGCGCGTGGACCTGGGTGCGGAAACCTACGTCGTGCGCGGCACCGACACTTCCTCGATCGTGGACGCCCTGGGGCTGGCCTCGGTCGAGCCCGCCGGGTCGGGCGCCCGCCTCTACGCCCCCTCCCTGCGCGGGGGCTGGGAGCTGCGCCCCTTCCTGCGTGACTCGTTCCTGGGCATCCCGGCTCGCCCGGATACGCCCGATTGCGTGCGCGTGCTCGGCGAGGCCGGGGTGCGCCGCGCCCTCGAGGATCGCTCGATGGGCGGCGGCGTTGGCATGGACGAGGCCGGGGAGACCCTGGCCGGTTTCGTGACTGCGCGCATGGGGGAGGCTGTGCTGGAGCGCTCGGTGCGGCCGATCATCGCGGGCATCTACACCGCCGACCCGACCATGCTGGCGACCGATACGGTCGCCCCCGGCCTGCGCGCCGAGACCGCCCGTCACGGGTCCCTGGCCGCCGCGGTCGCGGCGCGCCTGGATGCCGCGGGATCGCGCCGCACTCCCGAAGCCTGCGTCGAGGGCGGCATGTTCGTTTTCGTCGACGCGTTGCGGGCCGCCATCGAAGAGGCCGGGGGGACCGTCCTGACCCGCACGGGCGCGTTCGCGATGACTCGCGCGGCCTCGGGATGGACCCTCGAGTGCGGGCCGACCAAGCCCGGGCCCACCCCCGGAGCCGAACCCGTGCCGAGCGGGCCGGGCGTGAACGTGACGACGGAGCGCCTCGTCCTCGCCTGCAGTGCCAGCGCCGCCCTGCGCTTGTTGACCGAGGCGCGCATCCCCGGCCTCGTACCCGATGTGAGCGTTCCCGAGGGAGCGCCCATCGCGCGCCTCACCCTGGCCGTGCGCGCCCCCGAGCTGGACGACGCGCCCGTCTCTCAGGGCCTCCTGGTCGCGCCCGCGCCCGCCCACGAGCGGCCCGTGGCCGCCAAGGCCCTGTCCCACCTCAACGTCAAGTGGCCGTGGCTCGCCGACCAGCTTGAGCCCCACACGCACCTGCTGCGCTTGTCCTACGGGCGCTTCGGCGAGGCCGAACCCGACGTCACCGTCGAAGGCGCCATGCGCGACATCCGCACGCTCACAGGCGTCACCATGGCCCCCGAGGCGGTCACCGACCACATGCTCGCCCGCTGGAACGGCACGCTCCCGCCCCTGCCGCCCGAGTATCGCAGTCGCGTCGCCGCTCTCGAGGAACAGGTGCGGCCCTTGGGCGGCGTGGCGCTCACGGGAGCCTGGGTCGCCGGAACCGGCATCGCCTCCGTCGTCTCCCACGCCCGCGCGGGCGCGAAAGGACTGCTATGACCACGCGGACATTCGTTCTGGGAACCAGGGGATCACGCCTGGCGCTCGCCCAATCCACCACCGTCGCGCGGGCGATCGAAGAGGCCGGGGCTCGCCTCGGCGAGGACGTGCACGTCAAGCTCGAGGTCGTGCGCACGCACGGCGACGTGTCCGCTGCGCCCCTGGCTGCGCTCGGCGGCGTCGGCGTGTTCGCCGCCCAGCTGCGGCTCGCCCTCCTTGGGGGAGAGTGCGACCTGGCCGTCCACTCCTTCAAGGACCTGCCCACCGCCCCCACGCCGGGCCTGCGCATCGCGGCCGTCCCGCAGCGCGAGGACCCCCGCGACGCCCTGTGCGCAGCCGACGGGGCGACACTGGCATCACTGCCGGAGGGCGCACTCGTCGGCACCGGCTCGCCCAGGCGCGCCGCCCAGGTGCTCGCCGCGCGCCCCGACCTGTTTGTCCGCGACCTGCGCGGCAACGTCCCCACGCGACTCTCGCGCGTGCGCGGCATCGACTTGGGCGCCGACGCGGGCACCGCGCCCTCCGCCCTCGGCACGGGCGATCGCCTCGACGCGGTCCTCCTCGCCCTTTCCGGGCTGCGGCGCATCGGCCTCGACGCCCACGCCACCGACGTGCTCGACCCAGCCATCATGATGCCCGCTCCTTCGCAGGGCGCCCTCGCCATCGAAATGCGCGACGAGGAGGACCCCCTCCTGCGCGCTCTCCTGGACGCCTTCAACGATCGGCCGACCGCGCTCGCGGCTAGCGCCGAGCGCGCCGTTTTGTCTACGCTGGGCGCGGGGTGCGCGGCGCCCGTGGGCGCGTTCGCCCGCGTGGACGAGGCCTCCTCGGCTCTCGTTCTCGACGCGCGCGTGATGAGCGTCGACGGGCGTGGGCGGGTCGAGGCGAGCGGCGCGCTCGCGCTCACGGACTCGGTTGGCCTGGGCGAGGCGGCCCGACTCGGCGAGGACGTGGCGCGCGAGCTGCTCGATGGTGGCGCCGCCGAGGTCACCGATCTGGGCGCGACGAAAGCGCCGAGGCAATCCTCGTGAACGAGCCCCACGTGAGCGCACCCGTCGCAAGCGAGCCCCTCGCGAGCGAACCCCTGACCGGGCGGCGGATTCTCCTGACCCGCACCAAGCCCGACGATGCCATCGCGTGCGCCATGCGGACGGCCGGGGCGCAGGTGGATGCTCTCGCCCTCACCGTCTCGACGCCGCTGGAGTCCGCGCGCCTCGATGCGGCTCGCGGGCGGCTGGCCGACGGCGCGTACGCGTGGGTCGTCTTCTCCTCATGGGGGGCCGCGCGGGCCGTCGTTTCCGGCCTTCCACGAGCGCGCTCGCGCGGCACGCGCATCGCCGCCGTCGGTGAGGCCACGGCCCGATGGGTCAGCGACCACGCGGGCGTGAGCGCCGACCTGACCGGCGCGGGATCCGCCGCCGCGCTGCTCGAGTGCTTCCCCGCCCCATCCTCTGACGAGCGCTCGGTGCTCATCCCCCGGTCGGCGGCCGCCCCCGATACGCTGCCGGACGGGCTGCGGGCGCTGGGCTGGAGCGTCGAGGCTGTCGACGCCTACACCACTCTCCCCGCGGGTGTCGACGATATTGACGCTGATATCGCGGGGAATTTCCGCGCGGGGAGCTACGACGCAGCTGTGCTCACCGCATCTTCCCAGGCGCGCGCCCTCCCCCCGCTCCTCGGCCTGCCGCCCCCCTCAACCCGGGTCGTGACCATCGGCGCGCCCACCGCCGCCACCGCCAGGCGTCAGGGGATCGCGGTCGCGGCCCAGGCCTCGTCCCCCACACCCGATGCCATCGTCCGCGCCCTCGCCGACGCCCTCACCCGCCCCACCCACGCCGACGCATCCGAAGAAAGAGACTCATGACCACCGTCCCCGAATCCGTCACCTCCTACCTCGCCGAGGCCGGGGTGGACTCCTCCCCGATCCCGACGATCCGCCCGCGCCGCCTGCGCTCGACCCCCGCGATGCGCGCGCTCGTGCGCGAAACCCACGTTGACCCCGCCAAGCTCATCTGGCCGGTCTTCGTGCGCGACGACATCGATGAACCTCGCGAAATCGCGGCCATGCCGGGCCAGTACCAGCACACGATCGACTCGCTGCGCCGGGCCGCCGCCGAGGCCGCCGAAGCGGGCGTGGGCGCCATCGACCTGTTCGGCGTGCCCGCCCACCGCGACGCGATCGGCTCCCAGGCGTGGGCGGAGGATGGGATCCTCAACCGTGGCCTCGCCGCCGTGCGTGCCGAGGTCGGGGACGCCCTCGTCGTGTGCGCGGACACCTGCCTGGACGAGTTCACCGACCATGGGCACTGCGGCCTCCTCGATGCAAAAGGTGGCGTCGACAACGACGCGACCCTGCCGCTCTACCAGGCGATGGCGATTTCCCAGGCGCGCGCGGGCGCGCACATGGTGTCGCCCTCGGGCATGATGGACGGCCAGGTCGCCGCGATCCGCGCTGCGCTCGACCAGGCGGGATACGCCCACGTCGCGATCCTCGCCTACTCCGCGAAGTACGCGTCCGCCTACTTCGGCCCCTTCCGCGAGGCCGTCGGATCCACGCTCAAGGGCGACCGCCGCACCTACCAGCAGGACCCCGCGAACCGACGCGAGGGCCTCTTCGAGGCGCTGCTTGACGCGGCCGAGGGCGCCGACATGCTCATGGTCAAGCCCGCCGGCCCCTACCTGGACGTGCTGGTCGACGTGGCCGCCGCCTCCGACATTCCCGTCGCCGCCTACCAGGTATCCGGCGAGTACGCGATGGTCGAGGCCGCCGCCGCCAACGGGTGGATCGACCGCACCCGCGTCATCGACGAGTCCCTGACCGGCATCTTCCGGGCGGGAGCCGACTCCGTCCTCACCTACTGGGCCCTCGAGGTCGCCCGCCGGGCCCGCTAAGCGCGCATCCGCGTGCCGCTATCCCTCTTACCCTGATGAAGGTAGCTATGACCACTAACGAAACCGCATTTTCCCAAGCAAAAGCCGTCATCCCTGGCGGCGTCGACTCGCCGGTGCGCGCCTTCGGCGGCGTCGGCGGCACCCCGCGCTTCATCGCGAGCGCGAGCGGTGCGCGCGTCACCGACGTCGAGGGGCGCTCCTACGTGGACCTGGTCGGGTCGTGGGGCCCGGCGCTGCTCGGCCACGCGCACCCCGAGGTGGTCGCCGCCGTCCAGGAGGCGGCCTCGCGCGGCCTGTCCTTTGGTGCACCCACCGAAACTGAGACGCTGCTGGCCAGCGCCGTGCGCGAGCGCGTGCCCTTCGCGGAGCGTGTCCGCTTCGTGTCGACGGGCACCGAGGCGACGATGACGGCGATCCGCCTGGCGCGCGGCGCCACCGGGCGCGACCTCATCGTGAAATTCGCCGGCAATTACCACGGCCATTCCGACGGACTGCTCGCCGCCGCCGGATCGGGCGTCGCCACCGGCGGCCTGCCCGGGTCGGCCGGCGTCCCCGAGGCCATCACCGCCCAGACGATCGTGCTGCCCTACAACGACGTCGACGCCCTGCGCGCGTGCTTCGAGCAGGTGGGTGGCAGTATCGCCGCCGTCATCTTCGAGGGTGCCCCCGCCAATATGGGCACGGTCCCGCCCCACCCCGGGTGGAACCGCGAGATCCGCCGCCTGTGCACCGCGCACGGCGCGCTCATGATCCTCGACGAGGTCCTTACCGGCTTCCGCGTTGACCCCGCCGGCTGGTGGGGCCTCGAGGCTGTGGCCGGGTGGGTCGACGGCGCGCCCTCGGGCCGCTACAGCGCCGGCTTCGTCGACGCGTTCTGCGTGGAGGGCGCCGACTGGGTGCCCGACCTGGTGACCTTCGGCAAGGTCGTGGGCGGCGGCATGCCCCTGGCGGCCGTCGCCGGGCGCGCGGACGTCATGGACCTGTTGGCTCCCCTGGGACCCGTTTACCAGGCGGGCACGCTCTCGGGTAACCCCCTGGCGACAGTCGCCGGCCTGCGTACCCTCGAACTCGCTGATCAGGGCGTGTACGACCGCGTGAACGCCTCCGCTCAGGAGATCAGCACGATCGTGTCGGACGCGCTCAGCGCTGCCGGCGTCGCGCACCGCGTCCAGCGCACGGGATCCCTGTTCTCCGTCATGTTCGGCGAGGCCGCGGCCTCCTCGGGCGTGTACGACTACGACCAGGCGCGCGCCCAGGAGGCGTGGCGCTACGCCCCCTTCTTCCACTCGTTCCTCTCCTCGGGTGTGGCCCTGCCGCCCTCGGTGTACGAGGTGTGGTTCGTGTCCGGCGCTCACGGCGAGGCGGAGCTGGAGGCTATCGCCGCCGCAGCTCCAGCGGCCGCGCAGGCGGCCGCTGCAGCTCAGCCCGAGTAATCGACCGCTGCAGCTCAGCCCGAGTAATCGACCGCTGCAGCTCAGCCCGAGTAATCGACCGCGTCGCGTCATCTGTGGCGTGAACGGCTCAGGGGTGGGGATCCTGGTGGGTCCCCACCCCTCGTCTCTACCGTTGGTGGGTGGATTGCGGGTGCTCCGCTGGGGCGGTTGTTGTCGTCAGTGGCCTTGTTGTGCGAAGTTGTTCATCGTGAATGTGGGGTCTGGGTCAAAGCAGAACAGTGCTTTTCCTGGGTTGGGGGTGAACCAGACGATGTCGGAGTGTGCTTCCTTCAGGGTGAAGGTGCCGACCCCCTCGACGGTGATGCTGTCGCCTCGGTGTAGGTCTTTGGCCTGACCGATTAAGTCGTAGTGTTCGTTGTCGCTGGTGGCGGATATTCCGAAGGAACCAATCTGGTGCCCCATAGAGACTTCCCCCCTACTTCCCATACGAACCTTTCGTCCGTCGGCGAGAACGCCGAGGAAAATGGATCGTTGCTTGTCGTATGGGGTGAGGTAGTATCGGCCGGTGCAGGCGTCGCCCTCGGTTTTTTCTTTCCAGTCCCAGGAGTAGGCGATGTGTGCGTAGGTCCAGGGGATGACGAACGCCAGGACGAGGACGGCTACGATGATGGCGCGGACGCGTGCGGGTCTGATGCTCATGGGATAAACCCCACGGTCACATCGCCATAGTTGGCGTAGAAATCTTCCCAGCTCATCGTGAAGGTCGCTCCTGTGCTGCCACCGCTGCCATCACTACGGTCGTTATGGCCCCACGGGTTGATGAGGGTCACGCCATTTTCGTCAGCTGCGGCCACCGTGTAGACGTGGCTGGAAGCGATCTTGATATTCTCCTGCCTGTTGCCGACAGTGGCCTGCGCGTCTCCGGCGAATGGGCTGGACTCGGCGACAATGGGATGTCCCCACTTGATTGCATCAATGGTCCTGTGTTTGAGGTCTCCATGATTGAGTCCAACGTTTGGGATGATGTTTCCTGGTTCGCCGGAGATTTTCTGCATGGTGATTGCTGAGAAGCTCGCCGACGCTCCTCCGTGGGGGAACATGCTCTTCGTTCCTCCCTCGTGGGACTGAATGAAGGCTTTCTCGAAGATGGAAGCGAGATCCGCCTTGGATGAGTTCCCGGCTGTGTCGCCATAAGTCATGACGTCCTGGACGAACACGCGCTTTTCGTTTCTCCCGTATCCCGGGAAGTCCACGAAGTACCCGTCGATCTTTCCTTGCGCGTTGTAGTGCGGAGTGACCAGGCTTGCTAGGTATTCTCGGCCCTTTTGTGTCTGGTTATAGGCGTTCAGGGTGGACAACAGGTGGCAGTCGCCGATCTGGTGCTGACGGATGTCGAACAGTGGCTTCGACGGATCCTGCAGGTGCTGATTGATGTCGTCGAGCTCCTGTTGCGACATCATGCGCGTGTCTCCAAGGTCAACATCGTCCAGGTCACCGTCGTTATCAATGTCGATCTGTTGATGGTCCTCGGGAGTGAAGTAGAGGGCTTCTCTTAAAGAGGCAGCGGTATTGAGGGCCTCGTCTGAGAGAGTAGTCGTAGCGTCGTTGTAACTAGCCTTCAGCTCCCTTAATTTCGCCTCGTATTCTTCCCGGTGAGCGATACGATCGAGGAGGGGGAGTGCCCAAAACTCATTCCATAGGTCATCGGCCTGCCCACGGATGGAATCGACAGTATTCTTCGCTTCTTCGAGCTTGAAGTAGTAATTCTTCAACGCATCTGCCGCCTGGAGGGTTCCGTCCTCCCAGTTGGCGAGTTCGGTCAGCTCATCGTTCTTGCTCCGTATGAAAGCCCTCTTTGCTTCCCCCTTCCAAGCTGTCAGGGTGGAGGCTAATTGGGAGATGTCGTTCCGGAGCGATCGGACATCGCGTGATTGGTTGCGTAGTTCGTTCTGGCACGACCAGATAGATCCGAGATCGCCAGGAGGCTGAGGGAAGAGCAAAGCGAATGGTGAATGCATGGCAGACTCGTTTCTAGAGCTTGGAGAAAATGGACTTGAAGGTCTCGGCGATTTCGTCGTCCATGTCCTCGGTCGCCTGCGCCGTGTCACGCAGTGCGCCTGCGGTCTTATCGAGCCAATGGTGGGCCGCGTTTTTGTGTGCGTTGTACATGCCGGTGAAATAGATAAGTGCGGTGCCGACGGCAGCGTCGCCAGTGTCGACGAAGAAAGGGCTTGCCTTCTTCAGTTTGAACTCGGACATGTTGGCTGAGAGCTGGTGTACCGTGTCCGCTGCGGACCGTAGCTGCTCCGTGTCCATCTGAAAATCGCTCATGGCATCCTCCTTGATGTCGTGCTTAACAGATGGACTTTAGTGGGGGAGAGCACAATATGCAAATCTCCTCATCGGGCCATGGTTGGCGACGGTGCCCGAGAGGAGGTGCCCGAGAGGAGGTGCCCGAGTGGAGATGCTCAGACCGGGGGAAGGGAGGAGGTGCTACGAGTGTCAGAGGGGCAAGAAAGCAACGAAAAAGCGTGACACCTCTGCGGTGTCACGCTGGCGGGGGTGGGGCGCGCGATGCTCACGCGCCCCGCATAAGCTCAGGCGCGAGTGCGTGCGATCGAGAGGATCGCGGGGGAGACGATCAGGGCGGTCAGGGCGATAACGACCGCGAAGACGACCGACGCGACCGAGGCAACCTGCAGGGCGGCGAACACGCCGAGGGCCGCGAGGACGACGATGAGGGCCACGAGCGCGGAGGCCGAGGCGGTGGCCTGGGACATGGTGGGAGCGGTTTCAGCCTTGACGATGTTGTTCATGGGGTTCTCCTTGAGAATGTCTTCGCGCGGAAACGCGAAGCGCGCCCCGCACGCCAGCGTGTGTGGGCCTTTTCGGCCCGTGTCGCCCGGGTGAGCGACGGTATTGAAAAAGGGAGGTGACTCGTGGTCGCCCCCCTTGGTGCAGTCACTATGCTACTTCGATTTCACCGATCAGTCTATACCTCGCAATCCCTTGTAAGGCATGGCACAAGCATCGTAAAAACCAGTTAAAACACAGTTGTGTCAACGAACAAATTATGTGCGAGATGGATGAGGAACGTGCCGTTTCATGCAAGTGTGCCCGAGTGGGATCTCCACCCGGGCACACAGTGTCACTCGGCTCGTGCTACATTCATGGCTTGGAGGCCCTTTGGTCCTTCAATCGCCTCATATTCGACCTTCTCGCCCTCTAGAAGAGTGCGTCGCCCAGATTGGCCGATGATGTTTGAATAGTGCACGAAGACGTCGCCGGATTCGTCATCAGGAGTGATGAATCCGAAGCCTTTGGCGTCGTTGAACCATTTGATGGTCCCGGTAGCCATGGGCCCTCCTTCGTGTTCGCCCCAACGCTGGGGCACCGGTCGGCTCCGTCTGCGGAGCCGACATGGTCCCGTCGACCCGGCCCGGCTTTGATGTCCCCGGACTGGGCGTGTGGAATCACACTTATACGGTAACGCACTCGCAGCCAAAATGTGGCTGACCTGCACAATCGTGATGAAGAAGTTTTCGGCGAGATGACGCTACTTGCTTCCACTCAGTCGAACCGGAACGATGGCCTGCACGTCCTCGCCCTCGAAGTCCACGCTCCCGATCGCGACGTCCACCCCGAAGACGCGCGCGAGAGTGTCCGCGTTCATGACGAAGGATGCAGGACCGACCACGGCCTCGTGCGTGGAGGAGAAGAGCGCGACCTGGTCCGCGACGCGCAGGGCGTGCGCCGGGTAGTGCGTGTTCATGATGACGGCGAGGCCTCGGTCCCTCACGAGGCGCTCGAGGAGTCCCAGGACGATGAGCTGGTTGCGGAAATCCAGGCCGGTCTCCGGCTCGTCGAGCACGAGGACCCGCGGGTCGGCGACGAGGGCGCGGGCGATGAGTATCATCTGGAATTGGCCGCCCGACATGGTCGCGCAGGGCATCTCGGCCAGGTGGGAGGCGCCCACCTCGTCGAGGACGTCGCGGGCCATACGCTCCTCGCGCGCTCCGGGCTGTGCGAGGGTGCGCATGTGCGGGGCTCGTCCGACCATGACCATCTCGAGGCCCGTGAGTGCGACGTTCGAGGCGTTGCGTGCCTGCGGAACGTAGGACAGGACGCGTCCCAGTGCCCGGGTCGACATCGACGAAATGGGGGTGCCGTCGATGAGTGTGCGCCCGCTGTCCCACTTCTGCAGGCCGATCATGGTGCGCAGCAGCGTCGTCTTGCCGGCGCCGTTCGGACCCAGGATGGCCAGGAGCGAGCGCTCGGGCACCTCGAAGGACACGTTCGTCAGGATTGGGGAGGGTGCGCCCGGATAGGTGAAGGTCGCGTTTTCGACGCTGATCATCGCGCTCCTCCCGTTCGGCGCAGCAGCACGATAAAGAAGGGGGCACCGATGATGGCCGTCAGGATCGAAATGGGGATCTCCGAGGCCGACAGGGATCGCGCGAGCGTGTCGATGACGATCATGAGCGCCGACCCGAGCAGCAGCGAGACCGGGATGACCGCGCGGTTGTTCTGCCCGCACAGCATGCGCGCGCAGTGCGGCACGAGCAGGCCGACCCAGCCGACCTGGCCGCACATCGAAATGACCGAGGCCGTGATGACCGTCGAGGCAACGATGAGGATGGCGCGCATGAGGGAGACGTTGACGCCGGCTGAGCGGGCCTCGTCCTCTGAGAGGGAGAGGATGTTGAGCTGCCAGCGCAGCGCCAGGATGACGACGACGCCCGCGATGATGAAGGGGGCACCCAGTGCGATCTGGTGGTAGGTGACTGCGGCGAGCGAGCCCATGAGCCAGTAGGTGATCTCGGGGAGCTGGCTCGTCGGGTCGGCCGTCAGCTTGAGGAGCGAGAGGACCGCGTTCGCCAGGGCGGACACGATGACGCCGCCGAGCACGAGCGTGATGACGTTGAAAGCACCCGTGCGCGTGCGTGAAATCGCCGTCGTGAACGCCATCGTCGCCAGGCCCGCGACGAGCGCCGCGGCCTGCACACCGATCAGGTTCCAATCCAGCAGCAGAGCGATGACCGCGCCGACGCACGTGCCCGCCGCGACACCCAGGGTGTCCGGCGTGGCCAGGGGATTGGAGAACAGCGACTGGAACGAGGCGCCGGCAACCGACAGACCCCCGCCGATCAGGATCGCCACGATGATGCGCGGCGCCCGCAGGTCAAACACGACGGAGTTGACGCGCGGGGGCACTGCCGGGCCACCCCAGAACCTCGCGCGCAGCGCCGCGACCACGTCCTCCAGGGACACGGAAAAACGGCCAATCAGCATGGCCGCCGCCGCGCACATAACGATGAGGGTGATCAGTGTGGGAATCACCCACACGCGCAGCCGCCCATTCCTGGTCAGCACAGACTTCATGATGTTCTCTCCCCGACGCTCACCGGGCGTCTCACGCATCAGGTGCCCCGGCCTCGTCGATGGGGAAGACGAGGCCGGGGCCAGGTATCAGGACGCGGAGTCCGGGTTGACGATGGCGCGGGCCTGCTCGTCCGTGAGCGTGAAGTTGTACATCTTCTGGTAGTAGTCCTTCGTCATCGACACGAGGACAACGTCGGAGAACTGCTCCGGGTACAGGGAGGCGCCGAGCCAGTTGGCGACGATGGGAGCATCCGGGTTGGGGGTGAACCAGTTCCACATGCCCAGGCCGGTGGAGTAGACGCGGCCGGACTTCACGGAGCTGAGGGTGGACAGGTCCACGCCCTCGACCGAGTTCGTCAGTACGGAGTTCGCCGTCATGTTCGACATGCCCTTGCCGGTGACGAGGAGGACCTGGGGATCCCACGTGAGGACCTGCTCGAAGGTGACGGGCGTGTGCGAGGTGTCGGTGTCGCGCGAAACGTTCGTGTAGTTGAGCGAGTCGGCCCATTCGTTGGTGAACCAGCCGTCCTTGCCGCCCGCGACCGCGAGCTGACCGTCGGCGGCACCCATGAGCACCATCGTCGAGACCTTCTGGTCTTCGGGGACCTTCGCGGTACGCGCGCGGGCGTCGGCGACGAGGTCCTTGCCGAGCGCGATCTTGTCGGCCATGTGGCCGTCCTCGTTGAATACGTCCTCGAGGAGCTCCATCCACTGCGCGTAAGTCTCCGAGGGGTTGCCCAGCGTCGTAAAGCCGACGGCCGGGATGCCGGCCTTGCGGAACATTTCGCCATGTTCCTTGTTGTAGGCGTTGTAGAAGACGACGTCGACGTTCAGGTTCAGGAGGGCCTCAGCGTTGAGCTCGCCCTTGTCGTAGTAGCTGGTGTCCACCTGCATCATTTCGGGGGCCATCTCGGCGGCGATCGTCTGGCTCATCGCCTTGACGCGGGCGGCGCTCATGCCCACCAGGTAGGGGGCCTTGCCGTCGAAGTAGGCCAGGTAGGTGGATTCGATGGGGATCTGGTCGATGGCGACGCGAGTGACCTGGGCGGGCAGGGTGACCTCGTTGCCCGCGTGGTCGGTGATCGTGCGTGTCGACGAGGCCGTGGTCTCCTGGGTGGTCTGCTCCGACTGGGTGGCGGTGGAGCCGGAGCCGCCCGCGCAGGCGGTGAGGGTCAGGGTGGCGGTGGCCAGGATTGCGGTCAGGGTGGCGAGGCGGGTTTTCATCGGGTCCTCTCGTGTTTTTGGGATTACGAGGGAGATGCTACACAAAATTAGGGAGGCCTTACAAGAGTAACTGTTGCTATATGACACGCTGTGATTTCCGGCCTCGGCCACGAGGGCTTGACTGACGGCCCCACAAAGCTGTTGACTGGCAGGAAACCCGCCGCTAACGTCGTGTGAATGACTCAAGACACCTCCTCCATCGCGCTGGTCAGCGCATCCGGGCGTAGCCTGGCGCCGAACTGGTGGCGAGTGGTCGCCATAATCTGGACCGGGCAGGCGTTCTCGATCATCACCAGCGGGGCGTCGGGGTGGGCGATCATTTGGCACGTCACCATTACCGAGGGGTCGGCCCTGAAGCTCGCCATCGTCATGGCCCTGTCCCAGCTGCCCCTCGGCCTCCTGGCCCCACTCGGCGGCGTCGCCGCCGACCGCTACAACCGCCGCGCCGTCATGATCGTCTCCGACCTGGGTGCAGGCGTGATGTCGCTGGCGCTGGGGGCGCTGGCGTGGCTGGGACACGGATCCTTCGCCGTGATTTGCATCTTCGCGGTGCTACGCAGCTGCTTCCAGGCCTTCCACTTCCCGGCGATGAGCGCGGCCATGCCGATGCTGGTCCCCGAGAAGCACCTCATGCGCGTCAACACCCTCGACCAGGCAATCGGATCCATCGCTAACATCGGCTCTCCGGCCATCGGCATCGCCCTCTACACCGCCTTCGGGCTGCCCTACACCCTGGGTCTGGAGTTCCTGGGGGCGCTCCTCGCGGTGGCCGGCCTGGCGCTGGCGCGCATCCCCTCCGCTGAGGCCGAGATGCCCCCCACCATCATGGGGCAGGTTCGCGAGGGGTGGCGGGCGCTGAGCGCCAACGTGGGCCTCGTGTATCTCATCGTCGCCCTCACGGCAGGGATGATGGTCTTCGAGGCGCTCGCGGCGGTCTACCCGCTCATGGCGAAGCAGTACTTCGGGGCCGACGGGGCGATGGTGTCTGTCGCCGAGGCGATAACGGGCACCTGCATGCTGGTCGGCGCGGTCATCATGATGGCCTGGGGCGGGGGCAAGCGCCTGGCGCTGCTCATCAGCGCCACGACCGTTGTCGTCGGAGTCCCCTTTGCGGCGGTCGGCCTGCTTTCCCGCAGCGGCTTCTGGGCCTTCGTCACCCTCATGGGATTCGGCTGCATCTTCCTGGCATGGTTCCACGCGCCCCTGATGACCCTCATCCAGAGGCACGTCGGGGAGGACAAGGTCGGGCGCGCCCTCGGGTTCTTCCAGCTGATGCTCGGGCTGGCGATGCCCGTCGGCGTCATCCTGGGCGGCGCCTTCGCTGAGAAAATGGGAGGGCCTGTCCTCTTTGCCGCTTCGGGTACCTTCTTCTGTCTTCTTGGTGCGGCAATGTATGTCATCCCGAGCATCCGCGACCTCGACACCCCCGTCCCCGTCGCACTGCCCCCCGACGAGGTGGCGTAGACCCTGCGCAGGTGCGCGTCCCTGTCCCCCAGAGCCGCAGGTGTGTACGGTCAGCTATACCCTGTCTCTCAAGGCAGCGAGCACCTGCGAGCGGAAGGAAACACGGTATGCCCGGCCGTCTTGATCTGGATCGTGCCCTCGTCGTCGGTGTCGCATCAAGCGCTCTTTTCGACCTGGAGGAATCGGACGCCGTATTCCGAAACAAGGGCGAGGAGAAGTACCGCGAGTATCAGCGCGAGCACATCGATGATGTGCTGCAACCGGGGGTTGCTTTCCCCTTCATTCGGCGCCTCCTGGCCCTCAACGACCTCTCCGAGGACGAGCGGCTGGTGGAGGTTGTGATCCTCTCGCGCAACGATCCGGAGACCGGGATGCGGGTGATGCGTTCCGTTGAGCGTCACGATTTGGACATTACGCGCGCGATCTTCATGCAGGGGCGTGCACCGTACCAGTTTATGGGGCCGCTGAGCATGTCCGTCTTTCTCTCGGCCAACGAAGACGACGTACGCGAGGCGATCGACATGGGATTTGCGGCGGGGCATGTCATGGGTCATGCGGCCCCCGATGACGGGGACGCGGACCTGCGCATCGCCTTCGATTTTGATGGTGTGCTGGCCGACGATTCAGCTGAGCGCGTGTTCCAGAGTGAGGGTCTGGACGGGTATCAAGAGAGTGAGAGTGCCCTGGCCGCGGTGCCTCTCGACCGCGGGCCGATGGCCGATTTTCTGGAGAAGATTAACCGTATTCAGGGGATCGAGGAGTCGAAACGTCTGGATGACCCGTCAGGGTATCGACGCAGGGTGCACGTTGCCGTGGTGACGGCTCGTAGCGCCCCCGCACATGAGCGTGCGATCAACTCGATCCGCCAGTGGGGCCTGAGCGTCAACGATGCATTCTTCTTGGGTGGCCTCCCGAAGGGTCCCATGCTGGAGGTGCTGCAGCCGCACATTTTCTTCGACGATCAGCGCCGCCACGTCGAAGGCGCGTCGCTGTCCACCCCGAGCGTCCACATCCCCTTCGGTGCGATCAACAGGCAGTAGGCGTTGGGGCATGTCGCTAGGTGTCGGTCGATGATTTCGTCGGGTCAAGCGGCCCGGCGGTCGCAGATGTGGGCGCGGCCTGGGAGACTAGACACATGAGTTCATCCGCGCGCGATGCCCGCCGCCTCACTCCCGTCGAGGTGGCGACCGCTGGCGCGCTTTCGGGCCTGGCCGTCACCTTCGGCCTTATCGCCGCCGTGACCCCCGTCTTCCAGCTCCTCTTCCAGGTCGCCACGGCCGTCCCCCTCGCGATGGTCTCCCTCAAACTGCGACCCCGAGCCGCGGTCGCAGCCTTCGCCTCGACGATCCTCCTCGCCATCGCCGTCGGCGGCGTCGCCACGGCCGGCCGCTCCTTCCAGGCCGCCCTCGTTGGCCTCGTCATCGGCTTCCTCCACAAGAAACGCGCCTCCTGGCTGCCCGTCGGCGGCGTCGCCGCCGGCCTTGGCGTCGTCTGGGGTGTCGGCACCGGCATCGCGTTCTGGATCCTGTCTGACCTGCGCACCCTCGGCCTCGAAAGTATCCGCAAGACCCTCGACGGCTTCCTCAAGCTGGTCGGCCACATCCCCCATTCCGGCGGTTTCGTCGACGCGGGACACCAGCTCGGCCAGTGGTTCGTCGACTGGTGGTGGATCTGGATCCCCATCACGCGCTTCATCGGCGTGGCCTTCCTGGTCCTCGCCGCCCGGTGGCTTCTCGGTGCGATCCTCAGTCGCATCTTCCTCGACGCAGGCTGGGACCCACTCCTGGAGGCGACCGCCCGCTCGGCGGACCCGCGTGAAGGGGTCGAGGCCTCGTCCCCCCTGCCCCTGACCCTCACCGACGTCGACTTCACCTACCCGGGCGCCGACCACCCCGCCCTGCGCGGCGTCACCCTGAGCTTCGAGCGGCCTGAATTCACGGTTATCGTTGGGCATAACGGCTCGGGCAAGTCCACCCTCGCGCTCCTCCTTGCGGGTGCCGAACCCGGCTCGGGAACGCGCCAGGGTGGCGGCGTCCTCGGAGCTGTCGGCGGAACCGCTCTCGTGGGGCAGCGCTCCGAACTCCTCGTTCTCGGACAGAGCGTCGCCGAAGATGTCACCTGGGGCATGAGCGCCTCGCAGATCTCCGATCTTGATCTCGATGAGCTACTCGCCAGTGTTGGCCTCTCCGGCCTCGCCGACGCCGACCCACGCTCCCTCTCCGGCGGGCAGCTTCAGCGCCTCGCGCTCGCGGGTGCCCTCGCGCGCTCCCCGCGCCTGCTCATCTCCGACGAATCCACCGCCATGATCGACCGCGCGGGCCGCGCCGAGATGCTCGACCTCCTCGCCGCGCTGCCCGCACGCGGGATCGCCGTCGTCCACATCACCCACGACCTCGCCGAAAGCGCGCGCGCCGACCGCGTCGTCACGATTCGTGGTGGTCGCATCGTCTCCGACCGGCGCACGGGGGAGGGCGCTCTCCTCATCGACGAGGCCGGGGATCCTCCCGTGTCCCCTTCCCCCGGTGCGTCGGCCGGCTCCCAGCGGCCATCGGCGGGTGCCCCCGCCCTCATTAACGCCGACCACCTGTGGGCCGACCGCGTCGCCCACACCTACGACCTCGGCACCCCCTGGGAGAAGCCGGTCCTACGCGACGTCAGCCTCATCCTCGACCCCGGCCAGGCCATGCTCATCACGGGGGACAACGGGTCAGGCAAGACAACGCTGTCGCGCGTCCTCACCGGCCTCCTCGTGCCCACCTGGGGTCGCGTCACCCTCGGCGGACGCCCCATGGAACGTTGCGTCGGCGACGTCGCCCTCTCCATGCAATTCGCGCGTCTCCAGCTTCAGCGCCCTTCCGTGCGTTCCGACATCCTCGCCGCCGCTGGCTACGGTCCGCGCGTGGGCACCGGCTCCGCGCACCGCAAGGGCGCGATCAGCCGCGAGGCGGGCGACCGCATCGTCGCCGAGGCCATGGGACTCGTCGGACTCGACCCCGCCCTCGCCTCGCGCGGCATCGACGACCTCTCGGGAGGGCAGATGCGCCGCGTCGCCCTCGCCGGGCTGCTCGCCTCCCACCCGAGCGTCCTCATCCTCGACGAGCCCATGGCGGGCCTCGACGCGGCCTCGCGCGACCTGCTCATCTCCGTCCTGGACGAGCGCCGGTGCGCCGGCCTGTCCATCCTCGTCATCTCCCACGACCTCGAAGGCATGGACTCCCTGTGCGACACCCACGGCCACCTCGCCGAGGGGGTGCTCTCATGATCGAACCCCACTCCGCATGCGGGGCGACAGGCCCCGGCGGCGGCGCCAGCGAGGGGCGTTTCTCGAGGACCCCTCCCGGCCTCGGCGAAGGGGCCCCGCGCCCGAAGCCGCGGCGAAGCACGGGCTTCACCCTGCCTCGACCCCTGCCCTGGTCGACGCGGCTGTCGCGCGCCTGGCCCGGCACCCTCATCGCCTGCTGGACCGTGCTCACCACCTGCGTGATCGTTTCGCCGCGGTGGTCGACGCTCGCGATCGTCGGTGGGCTCATCGTCGTCGCGTCGCTGATTATCCGGCTGCCGCTGAGCGTCGCGCCGCGCCCACCCCTGTGGATGATCTCCGGCTTTATTGGCGGCTGCATCGGCGCCTGGCTGGGCGATGGACTCGAGCTGTTCCTGCGAGTCTCTACCCTGGCGCTCGTCGTCCTGTGGGGATCGGGCCTCATTGCGTGGGTAACGCCGACCGCGGCGCTCGCGGCCACGCTGCGCTTCTTCCTCACGCCGCTGCGGCTCCTGGGTGCGCCAGTCGATCAGTGGTCGCTCGTCATGGCCTCCGCCCTGCGAGGCCTGCCGATGCTGCGCGACCAGGCGCAGGCGGTGCTCGATACCGCCAAGCTGCGCCTCGGCCAGGACGTTGCCACACTGTCGCTGCGCGGCTACGCGCGCCTAAGCGTGGACGTCATCACCGCGATCCTGTCCGCCACGTCACGCGGCGCCGCCGAAACCGGGCGGGCCATGTCCATGCGGGGTGCCATCGAGGCGCATGATGGCGCGGGTCGTGGCGCGCGCGTGCGGCTCGGCTGGGTGGATGCCGCTGTGATCGCTGCGAGCCTGTTGGGTGTCGCTGGCATCGTTGCGTGCAGGTTGATGCTGTAGGTTGTCGCTGCTGTTTTCGTTGAGATTGCAGTGTTTTGTGGGTGGAGGGCAGATTCGTGTGCCCTGGGTCATACGGTGCTGATTTGACGTGGAGGGCGTGATACCCCTATTCTTTCTGGGTACGCGCGAGTGGCGGAATAGGCAGACGCGCACGGTTCAGGTCCGTGTTCCAGTGATGGAGTGGGGGTTCAACTCCCCCCTCGCGCACGATGAAGCCGCAGATCCTTTGAGGGTCTGCGGTTTTTGTTGTGCCTGGGTGTGGCTGCGGTGTTGTCGCGCCCGTTTTTGGGTTAAAGGACACTACGTGTTGCTGTGGCCCCATGGGTGTTCCGGGCGCTGGAGGGCCCGGCCGCTGTGTGTGCCGGTGGGTGGCGGCCCGCCCGCTCGCCGTCCGCGCCGCGAGCTTCGCTCGGCGCGTCGGCTCGAAGCCCGGCCAGGCCCCGCCGCCGCCCACCGGCACGGCGGCAGGTCCCTCCGGCGCCCTCCACACCGGCGGCGCCTGGTTGCTGATGTGTTACGGGGTGCGTTGCTTCGAAGCCAGGCCGGGTCTCGCGCCTCGACGTGTTCCCTATCCTCAGTTTCGCATGCAATTCCCTGACACCTGCAGTTCGTCACTTAGTGAAAAGCCCGGAATTTCAACGATTACATTTCAAAGCATGAAGTGTGTGTGGGGGAATTGCATGCGAATATGTGCCGATCGGGCCCCGCCACCGCCTACGGGCACCGCAGCCTGGTCCCTCTACTCCCTGGGGGCGTCACGGGGGGGCTCGTGTGTTGAGTTTTTGGGGTGCTCGGGTGCGTGTTGTTACGAACGTCGTCAATCCGAGGAGTTTTTCGTGTGGATTTCTGCCCCGTTGTTACGAACGTCGTCAATCCGAGGGCTTTTTCGCTGAAAATGGCGGTTTTTGGGCTTAGATTGACGACGTTTGTCACAGGGGTTCTCGTGAGGTGATTGGAATCGCGTTGGTTTGACGACGTTTGTAACATTGGCCGCCCACTGGTCGCCTGGCCAATCCCCGCCGTCGCCCATGGGCTCCGCAGACTGGCCCTGTAGGCCAGCTGGGCCGGTTGTCTGAAACCCCTGTTGCCTTTGCGGGCGGCGACCGAGCCTCGACTGAAACCGCCATCGCCTTTGCGGGTGAGAAATGGGCGTTTTTGGCGCAGTTTTCGGGTGCAGAGGTGTTGTCGGTTTCAGCGGTCCCTTGTTGGGGGCGAGCAGTGGTGTTGTCGGTTTCAAGGTCGCCACGTTGTCGCGCCTTGTGCGCGAAAAAGTTCGCCCTGCACGCGCAAAACACCCCAAAATCGGCGTTTTTGCGCTTGCTGGGCGAGTTTTTTCGCGCCAATCGGCCCTGCGCACAGGTCTTGTAGGCGACGTGGCGCACGAGGCTGGCTGCGGTGGGGGGTTTGCAGCATTAGAAGCTAGTTGGCGGTGTGTCGCCGGCGTGTCGTACCTCTAATGACACCATTTCCCCCGTTTGGTGGCGGCCCGGCTGCACCGAGCGCCGCAAGCGCGCGAGCGCCCTCTCGGCGGACTTCACCCCGGAGGGCGAGCAGGCGTTCTTCGACTACCACCAGCAGCAGAAGGAGAAGGAATATGAGCGCAGCGCTCGACAGGCTGAAGCAGCAGAACGAGCCCGAGCAGTCGCAGCAGCAGCTCGGCAGTCCGGAGACGATGGAGCTGTTGACCTCGATCCTCGCCGCCGTCGAGGCGCAGAACACGAGGATTGCCACGCTGACCGAACAGCAGAGGAAGCTCGCAGGGTTCGTGAAGGTCATGGACGAGGAGACGCCGAGGCGGCTAGAGCGGATCATCGCCGCGACGGCGAAGCTGGAGGCGCGACAGCTCTGGTCCGCCGCCGCCGCGATGTGCCTCGTTCTCCTGCCGGTGGCCGTGGTCGTCGCCGGTCTCTGGATGGGCATCGCCGGGCTCATCACGGGTGTTCAGTGGGCGCTGGACGTGGACGGGAGCGTGTGGCTCGGCATCGGCCGGTGGCTCGTGGTCGGCGCTGGCCTCGCCGGGGCCGGCTACGGGCTCTTCGCGTCCGTCCGCTGGGTTGCGGGTCTTGTGGAGACCTGGAAGGGCCGCGGGATGCCAAAGTTGCCCCGCTGGCGCAAGAGATGATCACGCCTCACGAGGGCAAGCGCGCGGAGCGCGTGCGGCAGCCCCTGCAACTGGACTATTGGTCAGCTATCACTGTATAGTTCAGTGCATGCTGACTATTGCTTCGCGCCTCGACGTCATGAACCGGCTCGGCCGGGCCATGGCCGACCCGACGCGCTCCCGTATCCTGATGTCCCTGCTTGACGGCCCGAGCCACCCCGCGGTGCTCTCGCGCGAGCTGGGACTGACCCGCTCGAACGTGTCCAACCACCTGACCTGCCTGCGCGACTGCGGGATCG
>CALISI010000057.1 GCA_938041695.1 uncultured Actinomyces sp. | reverse complement strand
GCGCGCTTCCTTCACACGGAAGAGGTCACTGGTTCGATCCCAGTATCGCCCACCAGTTACCCGGATCTGACGATCCGGTTTTTCGTTTATCTGGCTCCTGCCGTTGTGGTGGGAGCCTTTGTCATACGTGTGCTGGGATGAGCTGCCGAGCTTATGGGTGATAGGTGCTACGTGTCACTGGAAGGTCAAGCGCCGGGCCTGACGCAGGCACACAGTGGTCAGGAGTGAGTGCCATAGGGTTCACGGTTGGACGACAGTCAACGTCCTGGGCACAGAGCAGAAGTCGAGAAGACTGGAGGGGCATGCAGTGGTCTGATGTCCGGCCAGGCGATACAGCGGCGCATATCGTCCTCTATGGTCTGCCCCGTTGTGTGTGGACTGTCTCTGAATGCTTGGTTTGCCCGTTCGATGAGCGTCTGCCGTCCGCGTGGTCGAGGAACTTATCCGCGAATTCGTGTCAGCTGAGCACCCCGTTATCCGTTCGGTTCTTTTTCTGAACGGAGGGTTAGTTTGTCGGAGTGTTGTTGCTAAGGCTTTCAGGTTGACGACACGCCCGGACAGCAAATTTGTCAGTTTATTAAGCAGGTCGAAAACTCGGCGAAAATCGCTTTTGTCGATCCTGTCTTTTGCGGTGTTTTTAGAATGTATTTCTCCCATTCGTGACCGTATTGCAGGTGATTGGCATAAACTGGTTCGGTATGCAGCGACTCTGTCGCACATCCCGTTGACAGGAGTTTTCTATGGTTGCCCTGAAGCGCCGTCACTTCGTTGTCCTTCTTGCGATTTTCGTATTGGTTCTGAGTTTCTTTGGTCTTGCGCAGTTTGTTGGCGCCCAGACCCCTGCTTCCGCGGCTCCCTTGAGCTGCCCGGCGCCGACTACGGATGTGAGTGCCAAGGTCACGCTGGATTGGGACAACGCTCAGCTTGTTGACCACAGTGGTCGCGAAACGCATGCTGTTGGTGACTGGTGGGACCTGGGTATCAAGCTTCCGTGGCAGACCCAGGGACGGGTGAAGGCCGGCGACTATTTCACCTATGATGCGTCGATCGTGAACACTGCGACGGGTCAGAGCGTCCTGCGCCCGAACATCACGCGCCAGTTCGAGGTCATCTCCAACAACGGTGTTGTCGTCGGCTGTGGTACCTGGGCCACCGACGGCAAGGTAACCGTCGTCTTCAATGAGAAGGTTGAGTCCGCCGCGCAGTGGTACGGCCATGTCTCAACGAATGGTCTCACCAGCTACACGGGTCCCGGAGGTGAGACCTACACGGTGAAGCTGGGCAAGAAGGTAGAGCGGGAGCTGACCATGCTGCGCCGTACTCCCGGCGTCGCTCGCTACCAGAAGGACGGTTGGCTGACCCTTTCTGAGAATCAGGACGGTGACGAAAACCAGGCCATCATGTGGCGCGTCGTGTTCCCCGCTGGTGATACGGCTGTGACTGGCGCGTCGATCGTCGATGAGGTCCCCGCGGGCTCCAACTGGAACTTCAACTGCGATGTCGTGAACGAGTACACGAAGAACCACACCTACCTCGTCACCGATCCGACGACGTCCGCCGGTCTGAGCCAGGGTAACGACACGTCGCACGGCGCTTTCGGTGCCGCTGCACAGGTCGACTGCACCTCGACCAAGGTGACTGTGACGCTCGCCGAGATCCCGGCGAACCAGGCCGCCATCATCCTCCTGCCCGGTCACGTCCAGGGCGCGAAGCGCGCTGGTGACATCAATGGTCTCTTCTCGAATACCGTCAACTTCAATGTTGCGGGCGTGAAGATCACTGAACCCATCACGAAGGTTCTGCGCTACGGGGCGTCCGCCGATGCGTACGCACACCAGACCTTCTCGGTGACCAAGAAGGTGGAGGGTGACCTTCCTGAGTCCGCGAAGGACCTCGAGTACACTCTCTCAATTACCCTGAAGAATGATGCCGATCCTTCAGTGAACAAGACGTTCGAGGCGACCCTTAAGGCTGGCGAAACCTACACCTACCCGACGTCTCTGCCGCTGGGGACCGTCGTCACGGTCTCCGAGGGTGACCTGCCCGCCGGTGCTGACATCACTTGGATCGATGGCGAGAGCCGTGTCTTCGAGACCGCCGATGGTGTCACCCTCTCGGCGGACAATCGTGAGGCTACCTTCACCTTGAGCGATGACCAGGTCTACTCGCTGACTCTCACCAATGTTCTGGCTCCGACTCCGACGCCGTCGGCCACGCCCTCGACCCCCGCTCCGACGCCGTCGGCTACACCGTCGCCTGCCCCGCAGCTGGCAAAGACCGGTACTGATGCGGCTGGCCTGGGTGTCCTGGCTGGCATTGTCGCCATCGCGGGTCTGTCCCTCGTGGCCGCCAAGCGTCGCGGTCGCTGATGTCAAAGAGAGCTCGGGGCGCGTGAGCGCCTATCGTGGGCGGGATGAGCAATGCTCGTCCCGCCCACCTTTTTGTTCCGTTGTCTCGTGTCTGTGGTTGTGCGCAAGCATCGATTCGTGAAAAGGTGGGGGAACATAGGTGTTTATTTCTCGCGTTTGAATTGAGAATGAGCGAATTATTGTGGCTTTTTGTCTCGTCGTTCTTGCGCACTCCCAGATGTGCAGCCAATGGGGCAGTGACAGACGAAAGTCCTGTCAAGATGGCAGGCTCCTCGTCATGTTGCATGCCTGCTGACTGGACGAGGTGGGTAGATGCAAGGATGTGGGTGCGTATCGATAGGGAATCGATTGTCTTATTTGGGCAGATTGACGCCGATTGTCCGCACCTGTGAGATATTGAGCGGTCGACGGTATGCTGTCGCGGCTCGTTTCATGCATCGGCACAAATTTCTCAATAATGTGATAAAAACATTTTATCGTCGCATTTGCATTTGTACTGGTCAAGCCCAATTGACCCGCTGTGCAGGAAATTAAAATGGGTGATTTACTAGGGGTTCATAGTGCCAGTATATATGCAGGTGAAAGCTGTTTGACGGAAAATTATATTGAAATAGATTCCGCAGTGTCGCGCAATTCTCGGTTATTTTGTGGAGTTACTCTATAATTATGTGCTTGAGGCGACAGAGTCTCATGCCCATCGACAGGAGTTATTTATAGTTGCGTTGAAGAGCAGTCGGCTTGGCGCACTTCTTGTGGTTTTTGCATTAGTACTGAGTTTCTTTGGAGCTCTGCAGCTGTTGACGACCAGTACCGCGTCGGCGACCGCGCTTGCGTGCCCCGCCCCCGCGACGAACGTCAACGACAAGGTTGCTCTCGACGGGGGCAATTTGCAGCTGGTCAATCCCCAGGGGACCCAGGCCAAGACGGTCGCAGATCTGTGGGATCTCGGTGTGAAGCTTCCGTGGAAGACGAAGGGAACCGTCAAGGCTGGAGACTTCTTCACCTACGACGCGACCGTCGCCGAGGCCGGAACCGGCCAACCGATCCTGCGTCCTGCCGCTGAACGTACCTTCGATGTTCGATCTGCCAACGGTGTTGTCGTCGGCTGTGGCACGTGGGGGACCGACGGTATCGTCACCGTTGTCTTTAACGAGAATGCCGACTCTGCTGCCGAATGGTCGGGTTCCGTCACGACGAGCGCGATGGTTCACTATATCGGGCCTGCGAAGGAGAGCTTCCAGGTTCAGGTAGGCAACAAGGTAGTGGCAAGCAAGTTCAATATGGTTGTAAAACCGACTGGTCAGGCTCGCTACGCTAAGGAAGGCTGGCTGGGACTGCGTGACAGCGAGGATGGAGACGAGAACAAGGCTGTCATGTGGCGCGTCATCCTTCCCGCCGGTGATCAGTCCGTGACTGGAGCATCGATTGTTGACGAGGTTCCTGCCGGTGAAGATTGGTCTTGTGACTGTGCGACAGTGACTGACTACGTCAAGGCGCACACCTTCGTCGTCGTTGATCCGACCACGCCTGAGGGTAAGCGTCAGAGCAAGGACACATCGAATGGTGCTTTCGGTGCAGGCTCTACCGTTGCGTGCACCTCGCAGAAGGTGACGGTCAACTTCCCGACGATCCCTGCTCACCAGTCGGCGATCGTCGAGATCCCGAGCCGTGTTGAGGGCGCCAAGCGCGCCGCGGATGTGACCGGCAAGTTCACGAATACTGTCAACTTCAATGTTCCGGGCAAGAACGTTGCCCCGGTCACGACGGTTGCGCGTTTTGGCGCGGTGGCGGATGCCTTCGCCCATCAGACGTTCTCGGTGATCAAGAAGGTTGATGGCGAGCTGCCTGAAACCGCCAAGAATCTCGACTACACCCTCAGCATCACGCTGAAGAACGACACGGATCCGTCAGTGAATAAGACCTATCGGGCGACCGTGAAGGCGGGCAAGAAGTGCACCTATCCTGGAACTCTTCCGCTCGGCACTCAGGTCACTGTCTCCGAGGGTGACTTACCTACTGCCGATGGCATCACCTGGAACGAGGCTGAGAGCCGCATCTTCGAGACTGCGCAGGGAGTATCCCTGAAATCCAACAATCGAGAGGCGACGTTCACGCTGAGCGAGGATAACGTCTTTGCGCTGACGCTCAACAACAAGCTCGCTCCTACTCCTACGCCTACGCCGTCTGAGAGTCCGACACCCGCGCCGTCTCTTACGCCGTCTGAGAGTCCGACACCCACACCGACCCCGACCCCGTCGACACCTCCCGCACCGCGCCTGGCCAAAACAGGAGCAGATACGACGAGCCTCGGCTTCCTGGCCGGACTAGTGACGATTGCTGGAGTATCTCTGGTGATTGCTCAGCGACGTCGTGGCTGACGCATTTCTAGAATGAAGCGCGGATGAGAAGACACCCTCTTCTCATCCGCGCTTTTCTTAGTGGCGCCGACGTTCGGGGGTCAGTGCGCGGCTGTCGGGATACGGGTAAACGTCCCGTGAAGCGTTGGCGATTGCGAGGAACCTACAGGGCACGTACGTAGACGCGCGCCTCCCACGGCCGCATTGATGCGCGTGGAGGGAGCTCGTGATCCTCCTCATTCTGTTCGTTCTGCACGTCGAGGGAGCTACCTGAATGACACTGTCCCGTATTGCCCAGATACAGTGCCCAGCGTGACGGTGCCCAGGCCTCGTCGGGGGAGGGGAAGTGCGGCGCACGAGCGGTACCCGAAAGGTTCACCATCACGAGAACCTCGCTGCGCGACGTGCGGCGACAGTACGTGAAGAGCGCCGGATCACCGACGTCAATGCGGTCGAATGTGCCGTCGGTCAGCGCCGGAATACGATGGCGAGCATCGATCAGCGCCTTGTAATACGACAGTACCGATGTGGGATCTGGAACCTGCGCTGCGACGTTAATGGAAGAAGCTGACGGCGGGATGTCAATCCAGGGATCGGTGGAAGTGAAACCGGCGGTGGGGGAGTCGTCCCACTGCATGGGGGTGCGCCCGTTATCGCGCGACATCGCGGCCACCCCCGCTGGCACGTAATTGTCGCTGAAACCGGCCAAATAGTTGAGGGATTCAACGTCACGGAAATCGGAGGGTGCTGAGAAAGAACCTCCGAGCATCCCGATTTCCTGACCCTGATAGATGAAAGGCGTTCCGCGCTGCAGGAAGTAAGCCGTCGCGAGGGCCGTAGCCGACTCTCGCCAATATGCCTCAGCATCGCCGAATCGGGCGACCGAACGAGGCTGATCGTGGTTCTCCAGATACAGAGCGTTCCAGCCGCGTTCCCCGAGCGTCTCCTGCCAACGAGTGAAGACATCGGCGAGCTCGCCCTCCTGAAGGGAACGAGGTGAGAACTTCCCGTCTTCGAGCCCCACATTCATGTGTTCAAACTGGATGAGCATGTTGAACTCACCGCGCTCCGGCGCGCAGAACAGCAGCGCCGACTCAGGAGACGCGTTCGAGGCCTCGCCGACCGTGAAGGTACCCGGATGGTGGGCGAGCGTTCGCGCGTTCATCTCCTGTAAGAACTCGTGCAGGCGAGGGCCATCTGCGTAGAGCTCATGCCCGACTCCGAATGGGGCGCGAGCCGGGCCACCATCGGGGAGCCCTGGTGCCTTAGAGATCACGTCGATGGCATCCACTCGGAAGCCATCAACGCCACGGTCCAGCCACCAGTTCATCATCTCGTAGACGGCTTCGCGCACCCGGGGGTTCTCCCAGTTCAGATCAGGCTGTTCGCGGGCAAAAAGGTGCAGGTAATACTGGCCTGATCGAGGGTCGAACTCCCAGGCCGATCCTCCGAAAAACGACTCCCAGTTGTTCGGCTCCGCGCCGGGCGTTCCCGCCTCCATTCCCGCGCGTGCGTCACGCCAGTAATACCAGTCGCGGCGCGGTGAATGAACGGACGAGGCAGACTCAAGAAACCACGGGTGCTCGATCGATGTGTGGTTGACGACGAGATCCATCACAATGCGCATACCGAGCTCATGGGCACGTGCGACCAGACGATCGAAGGCCGCGAGGTCCCCGAAGAGTGGATCAATATCGCGGTAGTCCGAGATGTCGTAGCCGTTATCTGCCTGCGGAGATCGATAGATAGGGGAGATCCACACGATGTCGATGCCCAGATCTGCCAGGTAGTCCAACCGCTGATAGACGCCCTCTAGGTCACCAACTCCATCCCCGTTCGTGTCCTGATACGAACGGGGATAGATCTGGTAGAGAACCGCGTTTGTCCACCACGTCTGTACTTCGTAGCGTCTGGAAGGAAGCAGTTCGGGACGGTACAGCATCGCTTGTGCTCGCAGCCAGGCTTACTTGTATTCGATGGTCGACCAGGCCTCGTACAGCCCGGAGTCCTGGTGGTAGACGGCGGTGCATGTGAAGTTGTAGACCCCCGTCTCGCCGGTGATCAGTGTGCCGTTAATTTGGCCCTTGGAGATGTATTGCTTCTCTCCGTTGGAATTCACGCCGTCGCGTTCGACGGTCCAGTTTTCCAGCTTGCCCTGCTGAACGAACTGTGTCATCGCATTCTTGCACTCAGATTTCACGCCGTATTCCTCGTCAGCGGACACGGTGCTTGACGCACTAGCGCTCTGAGACGGCGTGGGCTTGGGGTAGACGCTGGCGGAAGGCGAGGACTGGCTCGGTGTCGGCTTTGAAGAGGAGGACGTCGACGGGTGAGAGGTCGAGGACGGTGAAGCTGACGGGGTAGTGCTGGTCGAGGTCGTCGGTGAGGCGCTGGGCGAGGCCGAGGAGTCGTCAGAGGAATCCCCCCTGTTCAGCGCGATGATTGCAACGACGGCAATGAGTATCACAACGATGACAGCGGCGATCACGCCGATGATGAGACCGGTATTTGGCCCTTTCTTTTTCGGCTGTCCGCCATAGGGGCTTGCCGGGAACTGACCCGGAGGATAATAACCCTGCTGCTGTGCGTAGCCGGGCTGAGCCTGCCCATATCCGCCTGCGGTCGGCATTTGTTGGGTTGCTTGTTGGCCGTAGTCGACGGCCGGCATTTGTTGGGTTGCTTGTTGGCCGTAGTCGACGGCCGGCATTTGTTGGGTTGCTTGTTGGCCGTAGTCGACGGCCGGCAACTGTTCGGTCGTTTGTTGGCCGTAGCCAACGGCTGGCAACTGTCCTGTCGGTTGTTGTTCAGTAAAGTACTGGCCGTTGTTATCGCCGTTAACAGGTTGCTGATTGGGGCCGTACGGGTTGGACATGAGGGCTCCCTGAAATTGATAGTGGTAGAAGTCTGGTGAGTGCGGCCGATCTCGCCCGTGGCCGGAGACCGAAGAAGTGGCGGGACAGGCTGCAGCACTGGCTCGTTGATTACTGGAATGTTGTCTCGATCAAACCCGTCGCCGGGTCATAGTCTGCCTTGCAGGTGAAGTCGCCATTGACGGCCTCGTTGGTTGAGGCTTTCCTGCCGGTCACGCGACCCGTGTACTCGTAGGTTTGCTTACTGGAGGTCGAGGAAACCAAGGTGATCTGCTGATCCGTGATAGACGCGCCCTTGATCGCCGCATTGATCTGGCTGTCGCAGGTGGACATGATCCTCGTTTCGACATCGGGGTCAGATCCGCCATTCGACCCCTTCGAGCCCTTTGAGGAGCCCGTACCGGTGCCAGATCCCGACTTCGGTGACGGCTTGGAGCCGTAGGCGGGCGACGAGGATGGCTGGCTCGTGGGCTTCGATCCGTACGACGGAGAGCTTGACGATGTGGGTGAGGGGCTTGCTGAACGGTCGTCTTGAGAGGACGACGAGCTGTATCCGAATACAAGATAGATGACTGTCACTACGACGAGGGCAGCGACAAAAGAACCAGCAATGATTGCAATAAGCTTTCCGTTGTTGGAACCCGAGGGCTGCGGGCCCTTCGGGCCGCCCGAGTAGGCGGGTTGGCCGTACGGGGAAGCGCCGTACCCGCCCCGAGGGGACTGCTGGGAGTATGCGCTCTGCTGATATGCACCTTGCTGGTAGCCTCCCTGCTGGTTTCCTCCCTGAGGGTAGCCTCCCTGCTGGGGGTATCCGCCCGCGCCCTGCTGAGGCTGGAAGGGCTGTTGATTATGCTGCGAAAACGGCGAACTCATAGCGAACTTTCGTAGAGGTGAGAGAGGTCTCAGGGATAGTTCTGTATCCTACCAGGCGCTAGGCTTATGGCATGACAATCGACTACCTGACCCGGCCTCGCCCCCTGTCGCCCCGCGACGACATTCTGCCTGTCATCATTGGCGGAGACTTCGGCGTGTATGGAATCGGGCGCTGTTTCAACGAAGCATTCGGGTGCCGATGCATCTGCGTCGGGTCCCAACCCACGGAGTCGATCACGCGGTCACACTTTTTCGATGTCCGACACGTGAGCGCCCACGCGAGCGATGCACAGCTCCTCGACGTCCTGATGAGTATCGCCGGTGAGCACGCGGACAAGAAACTCATCCTGATGGCGAACCACGACATCTTCTCCGCGTTTGTTGCCCGCAACATGGAAGCGCTGTCCAGGCACTACGCCGTGCCTTTCCCGACCGAAGAGGTTATGGATCGGCTCACGGATAAGGAGGAGTTTGCGCGTGCGTGTGAGCGCGCGGGTATTGACTCCCCGGGCACGGTTGCCGTCGATTTTTCGAGCGTTGAGGACGAGGCCTGGGCCGCCCCGGACATTCCGTTCAGTTTCCCGGTCGTCGCCAAGTCCGCAAAGGGCGAGCCCTACGACGTTCTCGAGTTCGACGGCAAGCGCAAGATCTGGTTCATTGATACGCCCGAGGAGCTGGCGCAACTCTGGAAGACCCTGAAGGATGCAGGCTTTCGCGATACTTTCCTGGTCCAGGAGCTGATCCCCGGGGACAACACGGCGATGCGATCGATCACCGCTTATGTCGACTCGCGTGGGAAGGTCACCCTCATCGGTTCGGCCCGCGTCCTACTGGAGGATCACGCCCCCACAATGATCGGCAACCCGGTTGCCATGATCACCGAAGACTTCCCCCAGCTGTGGGCCGACGCATGCGCGCTGCTCACCGAGAACGGGTATCGCGGATTCGCGAACTTCGACGTGAAGATCGACCCTCGCGACGGGCGCGCCCTCTTCTTCGAGGTCAACCCTCGAATCGGCCGTAACAACTGGTACATGGCCGCTGCCGGCGCGAATCCGATGATTCCCATGGTCGCAGACCTTATCGATGGGAAGGAATACGAGCAGGTCCAGGCGAAGGACGAGATCCTGTACACCCTCGTCCCGGATTCCCTGCTCCTGCACTACATCACGGACCCCGAGCTGCGCAAGCGTGTCAAGCGCATCATCCGGGAGGGGCGCCGCTTCGACCTGCTCCTGAACCCGACGGAGAAGGATCTGCGCCGTAATCTCACTGTTTGGCTGCAGAAGCAGAACCATCGTCGTAAGTTTGCCCGCTACTATCCGGAGCCTACCGAGACGTCCTACTGACGTCACGTCCCTTCCCTGCCTGGCCCAGGCCTCGTCGGTGGGGGAGGCGGCCCTGATAGACTGACCCCCTACGCGACCGATATTTCCGACCAACGAGGACACCATGACGACAACCGCACTCGTGCCCATTTCCAAGGACGATAAGATCGCTGCGGTCTCTGGCTTCCAGGACCGTTCACTTCCCATCGAGCAGGCGTGCGTGTGGGAGGCGTTCGAGGAGTCCCAGGGACATGGGGTGTGGGGCCGCTACGCGTGGTGCGAGGATGACGCGAAGATCGCGTTCATCACGCTCTACAAGTACTCCGTGCGCGGCATCCACTACCTGTGGGCCAAGTGGGGACCGGCGTGGGTGAAGGAAGCAACCCCCGAACGCGAAGCGGCTCTGCGTGCCGACCTCCTGCGTGAGATCAAGGCGAAGGACAAGTCGGTTGCCTTTGTGCGCCTTCACGCCATCTACCAGCACCCCGACCTGTGCATGCCGCTGCAGACAATCTCCTACGACCGCACCGTCGTCATCGACACCAAAGGAAAGAGCGAAGAGGCAATCCTCGCCGCCATGCCCAAGGCAGGCAAGCGCTCCATCCGCTCGGGCCTGAAGAAGGGCAAGGCGGAGGGCGTGACCTTCCACGAGGACACCGCGAACGCGGCCGAGGTCATCGACGAGTACTACGCCGTCATGGAGGAGACCGCCCAACGTGACGGCTTCCGCCCGCATCCCAAGGATTACTACCTCACGCTCCTGACGATCCTCGGTCCCAAGCACGCGCGTATCTTCTCGATGCGTGACGCCGAGAGCAACATCCTCTGCTGGGACTTCTGCCTCGTCGAGGGAATCCGCGCGCAGGCAGAGTACGGCGCCTCCACTGAGGCCGGCCGATGCCTGCGTCAGCCCCCGGTCCTGGACTTCCTGGCCGCCGAATTCCTCGCCCGCGACGGCGTGCGCGAATTCGACCTCATGGGTGCGCACTCGCCGCGCTGCCCCGAGCTCTACAGCGTCGGCAAGTACAAGAGCGCCTTTGCCTCGCACTTCACAGACGTTCCCGGGGGATGGGACATGCCGATCAAAAAGGTGACCTATCGCGCCCTCAGCACGGCGAAAGCCGTCAAGGACTGGCGTGCCCGCTCCTGAAGCGTTCGCGCCACGGGGATAGAATCCCAGTAACAACACAATCTCGCGTACCTCATGAAACTAGGAGACACAGTGCCCGATATCTCGCTCGTCATTGACGGACATGAACAAACCGTACCGGCGGGGACCACGGGCACGACGTGGTTCGAGAAGTCTCGCGATGTCGTCGCTATCAAGGTTGACGGAACTCCGCGTGACCTCGAAACCCCCTTCGAGGAGGGCACGACCGTCGAGGCCATCACGCTGGCTAGCGAGGACGGCCTGAATATCCTGCGCCACAGCGCCACCCACGTGCTCGCCCAGGCCGTCCAGGACGTTTTCCCGGACGTCAACCTAGGCATCGGCCCCTTCATCACCGACGGTTTCTACTACGACTTCGGCAACATTGACGCAGTCACCCCGGAGCTGCTGCGTGAGCTCGAGAAGCGCATGAAGCGCATCGTCAAGGAGGGGCAGCGCTTCGTGCGCCGCGAAATCTCCGAAGAGGAGGCCACCCGCGAGCTGGCCGCTCAGCCCTACAAGCTTGAGCTCGTCACCACCAAGGGCAAGGGCGCAGAGGGAGCTTCCGTTGAGGTTGGCGGCGCCACGCTCACCATGTACGACAACGTCCGCCGCGACGGCTCCGTCGCCTGGAAGGACCTGTGCCGTGGTCCCCACCTGCCCTCCACCAAGCTCATCGGTAACGGCTTCGCGCTGACCAAGGCCTCGGCTGCCTACTGGAAGGGCGATCAGTCGAACGATCAGCTCCAGCGCATCTACGGCACCGCCTGGGCCTCCAAGGAAGACCTCGTCGCCTACCAGGAGCGCATCAAGGAAGCGGAACGTCGCGACCACCGTCGCCTCGGCGCCGAGCTGGACCTGTACTCTTTCCCCGAGGAGATCGGTCCCGGCCTCGTTGTCTTCCACCCCAAGGGCGGCATCCTGCGCCACGAGATCGAGTCCTACGTGACCGACCGACACAAGTTGGCCGGTTTCGACTTCGTGCACACCCCCGAGATCTCCAAGGGCGGTCTTTTCCACACGTCGGGCCACCTGCCCTACTACGCGGACACGATGTTCCCTCCCATGCTCGTCGATGAAGAGCGCGACGAGGACGGCAACGTGACCAAGGCTGGCCAGGAGTACTACCTCAAGGCCATGAACTGCCCGATGCACAACCTCATCTTCCGTTCGCGCGGCCGCTCCTACCGTGAACTGCCCCTGCGCTTCTACGAGCTGGGCCACGACTACCGCTACGAAAAGAGCGGTGTCGTTCATGGCCTGACCCGTATGCGCGGCTTCACGCAGGACGACTCGCACACCTACTGCACCCCGGAGCAGGCCTCGGAGGAGATCCGCAGCCAGATTGAGTTCTTCCTGTCGATTCTGTCCGCCTTCGGTCTGAAGGACTTCTACCTCGAGCTGTCCACGCGCGACGAGGACGGTAAGAAAAAGGACAAGTTCATCGGCTCGGACGAGGACTGGGCTGCCGCCACGAAGGCCCTCGAGGACGCCTGCGCTGCGACCGGTCTCGACCTCGTTCCCGATCCGGGTGGCGCCGCCTTCTACGGTCCCAAGGTCTCCGTGCAGGTCAAGGACGCGATCGGCCGCACCTGGCAGATGTCGACGATCCAGTACGACTTCAACCAGCCTGAGCGCTTCGACCTGGAGTACACGGCGGCCGACGGTAGCCGTCAGCGTCCCGTCATGATCCACTCCGCGAAGCTCGGCTCCGTCGAACGTTTCATCGGCGTTCTCACCGAGCACTACGCGGGTGCGTTCCCTGCGTGGCTCTCGCCCGTCCAGGTGCGCCTCATCCCCGTCGCCGAAGCCTTTGACGACTACGTCAAGGACGTCGCCGCCAAGCTACGCGAGCGTGGCGTGCGCGTCGAGACCGACCTGTCGGACGACCGCTTCGGGAAGAAGATCCGCAACGCCTCCAAGGACAAGGTTCCCTTTACGCTCATTGCGGGTGGCGAGGACGTCGAGGCCGGCGCCGTGTCCTTCCGCCTGCGTGACGGTTCGCAGCACAACGGCATTGCTGTTGAGCGCGCGATCGAGCTGATTGTGTCGCACATCGAGGCGCGCAACAACGCGGATCAGATCGACGGCCTCGACGAGGCGTGAGAGACATGAGCCGCGACGCCGGTTCCGACTCGATCGATAGCCCGAACGGCCCGTTGCCGACCGAGGACGCCCGCTCGCTGGTGGGCGTCCCGGACGGCTTCGGTCGTTTCTGGACCCCCTATCGGATGGCCTACATCCGCGGCGAAGGCAAGCCTTCGGATGCCTCGGATGTCGGATGCCCGTTTTGTGCGGCACCCGGTAAGGACGACCAGTCGGGCCTGATTGTCTACCGGGGACGCACCTGCTTCGTCCTCATGAATCTGTTTCCCTATAATTCCGGGCACCTGCTCGTGTGCCCGTATCGTCATGTCTCCGACTACACGGAGCTCACCGACGAGGAGCGCGTTGAGCTGGGTGACCTGACGGCCACAGCGATGAGGGTGACGCGCGCTGTCGCTGCCCCGTCAGGTTTTAATCTTGGGATGAACCAGGGCGAGGTCGCTGGGGCCGGTATCGCGGCTCACCTGCACCAGCACGTTGTTCCGCGCTGGCTGGGGGATGCGAATTTCCTGCCGATTATCGCTCAGACGAAGGCTGTTCCCGAGCTGCTTGAGGACGCTCGTGCCCGGCTGGCCGCTGCCTGGCCCAAGGAGAACTGATGCTCGGAAATCACGGACGTTCTATCACGAAGGCTATCTTTACGCCGCTCGCGCGTGTTCTCGCGCGGGCGGGGGTAACCCCCAACATGGTGACGGTCGCCGGAACGGTCGCGACTGTCGCCATTGCGTTGATCTGCATCCCGCAGGGGTGGATCTGGCAGGGAGGCATCGCGCTTGCAGTCGTCATGTTCGGCGATTCCGTCGATGGGACGCTCGCGCGTATGACGACGGGAGGCACCCGTTTTGGTGCCTTCCTGGACTCGACGCTTGACCGTCTGGGTGACGGCGCCGTGTTTGGGTCCCTCACTGCTTACGCGGTCTTTCACATGGACAACTCGTCCGTTCGTACGTGCACGATCATCGCTGGCATCTGCTCGATCGTCGGCGCGGCCGCCGTTCCTTACGCGCGCGCCCGCGCGGAGTCCGTTGGAGTTGTCGCCAAACTGGGGATCGCCGAGCGAACCGACCGGCTCATCATCGGTATGGGAACGGCCATGCTGATGAGCCTCGGCCTGCCGGAGTGGGTGTTCGCGTGCGGCCTGACGTGGGTTGCGTTCGCCTCATTCGTCACGGTGTGCCAGCGCATTTGGTTTACCGCTCGCCACATTGACGAAGGAGCCCAGTGAGTTTGTCACCCCTGTCGCTCGCTTTTTCTGTTGCGCCCCGCCTTCCGCTACGCCTCGTCATGCGCATGGCGGATACGGGTGCATCGATCGCTGCGAGACGCGGGGGAGCCGTGATCGAGCGGCTTCGCTCCAACATGGCCCGTTTGACCGGGATCGATCCATCGGATGCGCAGGTGCGCGATGCGGTTCGCTCGCACATCCGCAACTACGCCGAGCAGCTGATGCTCGGATCATGTCGCGGCGCGCCATTGCTTGAGGGCGTGTCCTTTGAAGGGTTCGAGGCCTTGGTACAGGCGAGCGAGGATGGGCCTGTCATCCTCGCTCTGGGGCATTCGGGTAGCTGGGACCGCGCGGGAGCGTGGGTATGCGCGCACGGTCGTGGCATCGTTACCGTGGCCGAGAAAGTTGAACCTCCCAGTCTCTTCGATCGTTTTGTCGCTCTGCGCGAGGGACTGGGCATGGAAATTATCGGCGTCGCGAAGGGCGAATCGGTGTTCTCGACGCTCATGGAGCGCGTTCGTGGACGCAGCGTGATTGTGCCGCTTCTCGCGGATCGAGACATTTCCGGCTCTGGTATTGAAGTCGATTTAGGGACGCGGCGGGCGCTCGTCGCGGCGGGGCCGGCCGCCCTAGCGACAAAGCTCGAACGCCCGCTTTTTGCGGCGTGCATTACCTACGAGAATGAGAGCGCAACGGGGGCTGACGTGCGTGTGCGCTGCGTCGGGCCGATCACCGTCGGTGAAGAGGAACGCCCGGGGTTCAACCGCGTCGAGGCTCTCACGCAGGCGTGGGTGGATCAGTTTGCCGCCATGATGGCTTCGAAGCCTCAGGACTGGCACATGATGCAGAGGGTGTTTGTCGAAGACCTTGACCCCGAACGGCTTGCACGCGCGAGGGCCGAGCACGAGAGGAAGAATCGATGAAGATCGGGATCGTGAACCCGTACTCCTGGGACGTGCCCGGGGGGGTGGGCTTTCATATTCGTGACCTTGCGCTGAAGCTTCGTTTGCGCGGCCACGATGTACGTGTGCTGACCCCTTCAACATCCGATGACCTGCCCGAGTGGATTACATCCGCCGGCTCCTCTGTGTCTATTCCCTTCAACGGGTCGGTTGCAAATATTTCCATCAAGCCCAAGGCTCTCGCGCGCACCCGTCGTTGGCTCGCGGACAACGACTTCGATGTGGTGCACGTTCACGAACCCGTCGTGCCTTCGGTGTCGATGGCTGCCGCGATGCTCTCGAGTGCACCTCTCGTGGGTACGTTCCATGCAGCACTCGGACGCTCAGTATCTCGCGCGATTGCGTCGGCTCCGATGCGCCTGTACATGGAACGCATTGGCGTGCGCATCGCTGTCTCAGAAGAGGCTCGACGCACCCTGATTGAGCACCATGGGGGAGACGCCGTCATTATCCCGAACGGCGTGGAAACGGTATCATTTCGCACGGCGCAGCCCCTGGACCAGTGGGTTGCGACGGATGAACGACCAGTCATCGTGTTCCTTGGCCGCCTTGATGAGCCGCGCAAGGGACTGGGTGTTTTCGCGGGTGCGATCGAGTCTGTTCTCGAGCGCGTTCCAGGCGCCCGTTTCTTGATCGCGGGGCGCGGAGATGCTCCCGATATTCGCGCGACTGTGGCACGTTTCGGAGATTCAGTCTCGTTCCTGGGTGGAATCAGCGATGAGGAGAAGGAATCCCTCCTCGCCGGAGCGTCGATCTATGTGGCTCCGCAAACCGGCGGAGAGTCCTTCGGCATTGTCCTTGTCGAGGCCATGGCGGCCCGAACCACCGTTGTTGCCTCCGATATTCCAGCGTTCCGAGCCGTTTTGGAGGATGGTCGAGCAGGCGCACTCTTCGAGACCGGTAACAGTGACTCCCTTGCCTCGGTCCTCTTGGACCTGCTGGGTGATCGCGAGCGCCTCGATGCCCTCGCGGATGCGGGTCAGCGTGCGTCCGCTCAGTACGACTGGGAGGTCGTCGCGGATAAGGTCTTTGAAGTCTACAAGCTCGCCATCGACATGGGCAGTCCTGCAGATTCGGGTTCGAGGCGGGCGCTCGATCTGATTCGTGGCCGTGATGACGAGGAGAACCCCCGATGATTCATGTCTCGCCTTGGACGGTTGTTCTCGCCTGCGTGTGCGTCATCGTGGCGGCCCTCGTCGCGGGCGTCGCCATCACGCGTGCGCGTCGGCTCGATCGCCTGCATCAGCGAATCCTCGCATCGCGCGACGCGCTCTCTCGTCTGCTGTTGCGTCGTGCCTCGGAGGCGGAACTGCTGGCTCACGCAGCCGGCCTTGAAAGCGCGGGTGGCCCCAGCCTCGTCGATGCCGCACGCGCGTATATCCAAGACGGTGGCGATCAGCTGACGACAGACGGACTCGACCGGCGCACGAGTGCGCAGCGTCAGGCGGATCGCGTCGAGGTGAGTGCTCGGCTGGAGCGAGCGTCGGCATTGACGCGTGCGATCCGGGAAACGCTCACACCGGACGTGCGTGCGCGTATTGAGGAGGACCCGCAGGCAAAAGCACGACTCGAGGCACTCGAGGCGACGTGTTACCGCATCGAACTAACCCGAAACGTCCACAACGTCGATGTAGCGGGAGTCCGTGCTCTGCGTTCCGCACGAATGGTAAAATTACTTCGGCTCGCCGGACACGCGCCGGTGCCCGAGCCCATTGACTTTGATGACGACACACATATCGGCGGACGGGGATACTGACATGAACACGACCCACTGGGGAGGGCCGGGAGAAGACTATCGCCTGAAGAAAATTAGCAGTGTTAACGTCGATATGGTGAATGGCATGTCCACGCCAGCCCCCGACGATGCCGCGCCCGTGTGGCAGACGCCGAAGGCACGGCATTCGTTTCCGTGGCTCGAGGTCATCATCACGACAGTCAGCACGATCGGTTTCGTTGCTCTCTTTATCTTCTGGCTGAGCCCGGCGTCATCGGGTGTCGTATCCCTCGTCCGGACGAGCCTTCTCGCGCTCCTTCCTCTCCTCATCGTCGTCAGCTTCATCCTGTTCATTGACCGCTGGGAGCCTGAGCCGTGGAAGACGAAGGGCGCTCTCTTTCTCTGGGGAGCGGGGGTTGCCACGATTTCTGCCGGTATCCTGAACACGGCCCTTCAGGAGAACATCATCCTCTCGCTCGGTGATGTCAATCAATCCAACGCACTCGCCGCTACCTTTATCGCCCCACTCATCGAAGAGACCCTCAAGGGGTTGGGTGTTCTCATCGTCGTCGTCGTGCGTCGAACCAACATCAATTCGATTATCGATGGCGTCGTCTACGCGGGTTTTTCTGCCTCTGGATTCATGTTTGCCGAGGACATCCTGTACTTCCTCAGGGTCGATGATCCCGCTGACAGCGGTCTCCTGTTTACCTTCATTATGCGTGGAATCGCCAGCCCCTTCGTGCACGCCATGGCGACCTCGATGACGGGTATCGGCCTCGCGCTGGCGCTCATCAAGTTCAAGCGCGGCTGGTCCAAGACCGGCATTGTACTGGTGTTCTGGTTCTTCGCGATGGTCATCCACTTCGTATGGAACGGAACCGCGTCGTTCCTGGGTCAATACTTCTTCCTGATCTATCTCGGGATCGAAGTTCCAGCCTTCGTGGTTTGGGCGATCACGCTCATTATTTTGTCCCGGAAGGAAGCCGAGAAGATCCGCGTTGGACTCGTCCCGTACGTGCGTACCGGGTGGCTTATTCCTGGCGAGGTCACGATGGCCACGGATAGGCGAGCACGCAGGGCTGCCCTCAAGTGGGCCCGCAGCGGCGGTCGCGACGCCAAGCGAGCCATGCGTTCCTTCCTCATCAACCTTGCGTCGCTGGGGATGGATCAGCGCCTCATGGCGAAGCATGGCCCCGACCATGCGCGCATCGATAACGATCAGCGCATGCTGGCCGAGGCCGTCGAGAATAGGCGCGAATTCTTGCGTCTGACATCGATCGCCGAGCAGCAACAGGACGTGACCGACGCCGTTTCCCGCCTCGCACAGGCGCGCTAAGAAAGAAGAGGATCTATGAGTAGCAATTACCCCCATTCCATGTCCCCGCAGGGCAACGTGCCGCCGTACCAGCAGCAGGGACAGTCGGGCCCCGGCGGACAGTATGGTGCGCCCGCGAATTCGGGTTATGCTCCCGTGCCTCAGCCCCAGCAGGGACAGTCGGCGCCGGGTGGGCACTATGGTGCGCCTGCGGGTTCGGGTTACGCTCCCGTGCCTCAGCCGGGCGCTTCGGATGTGCCGCAGCCTGCGCGAAGCTACGCTCCCGCTGCTTCCACCGGACAGTCTGTCGGCACTTCGGCACAGATTCCTGCTCCAGATCCGATGACCCGCTTCAAACCCGAAGCACAATTCACCCCGTCCTTCCAGTCGTTCGTCAATACTGCGCCGACCATGCCCGGGCCCAGCGCCGCACAGTATCCGCAGGCTGCACCACAGCAGGTGCAGGCGTGGGCTATGCCCACAACTGCCAAGAAAGCGCCGGTTTTTGAAGCCGTTGTGATCGGTGTCGGCGCGGCTTTGATGCTTGTGGGTATCAGCGGCTTCCTCTTCGCGAGCGGACCGTTCCTTGGTCTTCTCCTCGCCATCTGCTGCCTGATTCCTCTTGCGATTACTCTGACGTTCCTCCAGTTCGTGGACCGCTTTGAGCCCGAACCGTGGTGGACGAAGATCGCGGCTCTGCTGTGGGGCGGTGGTGTGGCGATTTTCTTCGGCATCATCTCGAACGAAATCGCCGGCAGTGTTGTCGCAAGCGCAACCGGTAGCGAAGCTGCGGGACAGACTTTTATGGTCGTTGTTGCCGCTCCAGTCGGCGAGGAATTCCTCAAGGCCCTCGGCGTGCTCGTGATCGTGATAATGCGTCGTAACAGCATTTCCTCCCCGCTCGATGGCCTCGTTTACGCCGGTTATTCAGCGGCCGGATTCTTGGTTGTCGAAGACTTCACCTATTTCGTGAGAGGCGCCTACGCCGGGCAATTCGCTCAAATGTTCATGATGCGTGTCTTCCTGGGTGTCTTCGGACACATCATGTACACCTCGTGCACCGGCTGGGCGATCGGGTGGGCAGCGACACACACTCGTTCGGTGGGTACCGGCATCGGCGTGAGCCTCCTCGGCTACCTCATCGGTGTGACGATGCACGGTGTGTGGAACGGATCCTCGGTGATCTCTGGTAGCCGCGGTGGCTTCTTGTTGCTCTACTTCATCATTCAGGTTCCCCTGTTCTGTGGCTGGCTGTTCTTCGTGTCCCGTGCGATGCGTCGAGAGCGGTGCGATATCGCCGCCGGTCTCATGCCCTACGTCAACCAGGGCTGGATTCTGCCGAGCGAGGTCCAGATGGTGTGCGATCCCGCTGCACGCCGCAACGCGCTCTCCTGGGTGGCGAGCGGCGGCCCTGAAGCAAAGCGGGCGATGAAGTCCTTCATGAACAACTTGGCGTCCCTCGGCCTCGACCAGGTCATCATGAACGTGCGCGGTCCCGAAAAGGGCCGCATCGAGGGCACTCAGGAAAAGGTGCGGGAGGCGACAAGTCAGCGTCAGAAGTTCCAGGCACTCATGGGCATCCGCCCCATGTGAGTGTTTCGATTCACACGGTCGTTGCATGGCGTTTTCATAGGTCACGCATAGGATGATGCCGCACGATGGCGGGGAGAGAAAGGAAACAAACGTGACTCACGCTCATCCTGCCCGCCCTTCGTCGCGGGCCCTCACCGTGTGCTCGATCATCTTGATCGTCATCGGTATTCCGGCACTGGCCCACGAGGTGGTTGGTGCGATTGACGGAACGACCAGCACCACTGCGGCGCTCGCCGTGAGTGCATCGTGCGTCAGCGCTCTCGTCGGCCTCCTCTTCTTGGCCTGGGTGGCGCGATTCACCCCGTCGGTCCTGTCGTGGATTGCCGCATTCACGTGGGGCACCGGCGGTGCGCTCATGATCGCAGGCATCGGTAACGGCCTCATCGACGCCGCGGTGGAATCGACCAGCATGAGCGATTCTGCGGTTGATTTTGTCACCTCCGTTGCTACGGGGCCCGTTGTGGAGGAGACCGCGAAGGGCATAGGCGTTCTCATCCTGATCCTCGCCGCCCGTAAACTGCTGACCCATCCCTCGCAGGGCGCAGTCCTGGGTGTCCTCGTTGGTCTCGGCTTCGCGTGGGGCGAGGACATGGGCTACTACGTGAGCGCCCTCGACGAGGGGATGGGCGGACTGTGGGAATCCTTCCTGGCGCGTGCGCTCCTGGGTGGCTACGGGCACGCAATCTTCACGGGTGTCTTCGGATACGCTCTCGCCTGGGCTGCGCTGCGTGCGAAGAATGTGTTTGCCAGCATCCTCGTTGCTGTCGGTGGGTTCATCGCGGCCCTCGCGCTCCACGGCCAGGCCAACGGCGTTGGCTTTCTGGCGCCCGAGGACTCGTGGAACCTCACCTACGGAGCTATCGAGGTTCCCGTGCTACTTGTGAGCGTCGCGCTCCTCGTGTGGGGCCTGCGTCGCCACCGGGCTACCCTGGAGGCATGAGCGCACTCGACTGGCCTGTGGACGCGGACGGCTATCCCCACCGGGAGGCCGCCCGCGTCCTTCTGTTTGACGGTGAGGGACGTGTCCTGTTGGCGAAGGGCCACGATGAGGATCAGCCGGAGCGATTCTGGTGGTTCACGATTGGGGGTGGCATCGAGGAAGGAGAGGATCCGCGCAGCGCAGCTGTCCGTGAGGTTTTCGAAGAAACAGGGATCGAGCTGGCCCCTGACGATTTGGTCGGCCCCGTGCTCTACCGGACCGCTGAGTTTGACTTCCTGGCGGTCACCGCACGCCAGGACGAGTGGTATTTCCTCGCCCATACGCCGTCGACGGCGCTGAGCCGGGAGGGTTGGACCGATCTGGAGCGATCCGTCATCGACTGCCAGGCCTGGTGGGACATTGACGAGGCTGTGGATCAGATTGACGCAGACATCTACCCCGCGCAGATTCTTGAGTACGCCCGTTCGTGGCTCCATGGTTGGGATGGGCGCATGATCCGCCTCACGGACACGCGCGAGCCCTGACGTCGGCGGCTAGACGAGTCCGAGGGGAGTGATAGCCAGGGAGAGATCCGGCGTGTTGAGCTGGATCGACACCTGATCGCGAACGGCGGGCTTTGCGCAGAACGCGATACCGACGCCGGCCTCGTACATCATTGGGATGTCGTTCGCCCCGTCGCCGATCGCAACCGTGCGCTCGAGGGGAAGGTTGAGCGCCGAGGCCCATGAACGCAGGCAGTCGACCTTCACATGGGAGGTGACGATGCGGCCCAACACGCGGCCCGTCAGTACACCGTCTACGACCTCAAGGTGGTTTGCCGCGTAGAAATCGATGCCGAGGGAGGCCGCCAGGGGAGCGACCACTTCCTCGAAGCCGCCCGACACGATGCCGAACTTGCCGCCGCAGCGGTGGACCGCTTCGATGAGCTCGCGTGCTCCCTCCGTGGGAGTGATGGAGGTCAGGACATCGCCAAACACAGATTCCGGGACACCCGCGAGGGTCGCGACCCGCTCCCGCAGCGACTGCGCGAAATCGAGCTCGCCGTTCATGGCGCGGGAGGTAATCTCGGCGACCTGCTCTCGCGTACCCGCGGCCTCGGCAAGCTCCTCGATGACCTCCTGACTAATCAACGTCGAATCGACGTCTGTGACGACGAGGCCGGGTGCCTCGCTGGGAAATAGCAGCGGGGCACCCGGCTCATCAAGATGGAGCGTCATACTCACTTGTGGACGACCGTGCCCTTGGGGACGACCGTGATGCCGGACTCGGTCACCGTGAAGCCGCGCTCGAGGTCGTGCTCGAGATCGACGCCGACGACGGCGCCTTCCTCGACGATGACGTTTTTATCCAGAATCGTCTTGACGACCCGCGAGGAACGACCGATGCGAGACCCGTGCATAACGACCGAATCCTCGATCTTCGCCCACGAGTGAACGTAGGTGTGAGGGGAGACGATCGAGCGCACGATCTCACCACCGGAGACAATGACGCCGGGGGAAACGAACGAGTCGATCGCATGACCCAGGCGATCCTCATCACCGTAGACGAACTTTGCGGGCGGCAGGGAACCGTCGATCATCGTCATCGTCGGCCAATCGCGGTTGTACAGGTTGAACACCGGGTGCACCGAGATGAGGTCCATGTTTGCCTCGTAGTAGGCGTCCAGCGTACCAACGTCGCGCCAGTAATCGCGGTCGCGGTCGGTCGAACCCGGCACGTCGTTGTCCTGGAAGTCGTAAACGCCGCACTCGCCGCGCTCCACGAACCACGGGATGATGTTGCCTCCCATGTCGTGCTTGGAATCGGGGTTAGCCGCGTCCTCGCGCAGGGCGTTGACCAGATCCTTCGTGGTGAACACGTAGTTGCCCATCGAGGCAAGCACCTTGGTCGGATCATCGGGCAGACCGACCGCATGCTTGGGCTTCTCGAGGAAATTCTTCACGACGCCGCCCTCGCCGTCGATGACGCCGAGCGCGGGAGCCAGCTCGATCGGCTGGCGGATGCCGGCGACCGTGGCGGGCAGACCCGAATCGATGTGGTGCTGGACCATCTGCGAGAAGTCCATGCGGTAGATGTTGTCGGCGCCGATGATGACGATGTATTCCGGTGCCTCGTCATCAACGATGTTGAGGGACTGGTAGATAGCATCCGCGCTACCCAGGTACCAGTGCGGTCCGCGACGCTGCTGGGCCGGCACGGGGGCAATGAAGTTGCCGAGTAGGGGAGATGTGTACCAGGTCTTCGTGACGTGGCGGTCAAGGGAATGGGACTTGTACTGCGTCAAGACAACAATCTTGAGGTATCCGGAATTCACGATGTTCGACAGCGCGAAATCGATGAGACGGAAGTGCCCACCGAACGGGACGGCCGGCTTTGCGCGGTCCTCCGTCAGGGGCATCAGTCGCTTACCCTCACCGCCCGCGAGAACGATTGCCAGGACGTGGTTCTTTGCCATGTGGCACCTCTTCGTTGGTCGAGTGGACTCGCATCGGCGCGAATCCGTGGGAGTGGTCACACTGTATTACAAATGTCTATCGATTGCTACATCGTCTCGTTTTCTATCAGCACTGACGTGAGATCGGATACGATGTGTGCTACGCGTCGCTACTGTCGGAAGGACCCCATCATGCGCGTCGATCTGCTTACCCGCGAATACCCGCCCCACGTCTACGGAGGCGCTGGCGTTCACGTCCTTGAACTGGCAAAGGTCCTGCGTGGGCTGGTCGATGACCTGCGGGTGCAGGCGTTTGACGGTCCGCGTGAGCCGGGCACCGATGGTGCCGACCCGGGAGTGACCGGGCATGCCGACCTGCCTCAGCTGGCCGGAGCGAATCCGGCCTTACGTACCCTGGGCGTTGACCTTGAGATCGCCGCTGCGTGTGAGGGCTCGAACCTCGTGCACTCGCACACCTGGTATGCGAACTTCGCCGGTCATGTGGCTTCATTGCTGGGTGACATTCCCCATGTTATCTCTGCCCACTCGCTCGAGCCGCTGCGCCCATGGAAGGCCGAGCAGCTCGGCGGCGGCTACCGCCTCTCCTCCTACGTGGAGAAGACCGCCTACGAGGCGGCCAGCGCGATCGTCGCCGTGTCGAACGGTATGCGCGACGACATCCTGCGCTGCTACCCAGGCATTGATCCCGACCGAGTGCATGTCATCCACAACGGCATCGACCTGAACAAGTGGCACGCGCCCGAAGGCGAAGCGGGAGAGGAACTGCGTGCCCGCGTGCTCGCCGAGCACGGTATTGACCCGTCGCGTCGCACCGTCGTCTTCGTCGGCCGTATCACCCGCCAGAAGGGCCTGCCGTACTTCCTGCGCGCCGCCCAGCTTCTTCCCGAGGACGTCCAGCTGGTCCTGTGTGCAGGTGCCCCCGATACCCCCGAAATTGCGGCCGAGGTTGAGGGCCTCGTCGCCGAGCTGCGTGCCCGACGCTCCGGCGTCGTCCTCATTTCCGAAATGCTTCCCCAGCCGGAGGTTGCTGCGATCCTCTCCTCGGCGCAGGTGTTCATGACGCCTTCCGTCTACGAACCCCTCGGTATTGTGAACCTGGAGGCGATGGCCCTGGGCCTGCCCGTCGTTGGTACCGCAACCGGCGGCATTCCCGACGTGATCGTCGACGGAGAGACGGGCTACCTCGTGCCGATCGAGCAGAAGCAGGACGGGACGGGAACGCCGCTGGATCCGCGCGCGTTTGAAGAAGCGATGGCCGACCGCCTGATTCGAGTTCTCGACGATCCCGAGCTGGGGCGCCGCATGGGCGAGGCCGGTCTGGCACGCGCCCGCGATCACTTCTCGTGGGAAGCGATCGGCGTCAGGACTGCCGAGCTGTATCGTTCGCTTGTTTAGGGCGCACGCCACCCTACAGACGACTAGGCTGGATACATGACTTACGTCCTGAATCTCTCTCACGTGTCGCTCCAACGGGGGGACGCGAAGATCCTGTCCGATGTCTCATGGTCAACGCGTCCTCGTCAGCACTGGGTCATCGTTGGTCCTAATGGTGCTGGTAAGACCACGCTGGCACGCGTCGCATCCGGCCGCATCGCGCCGGACGGCGGCGAGGTGACTGTCTCGGAGACAGATCTGGCACAGGCTGATCCCGCCGAGGTAGCTACCCGCGTCGGACTGGCCTCCGCCGCGGTGGCTACCAAGATCGTGCCAACGCAGTCGGTTCTCGACACTGTTCGCAGTGCCGCCTGGGGCTTGGCTGTGGCTCACGACGAGGAGTACGAGCAGGTTGATGATGAGCGTGCCCGCGCGCTCATGGACATCTTCGGTGTCTCGCACCTCGCCCAGCGTGAGTTTTCGACGCTGTCCGAGGGCGAGGCCCAGCGCGTGCTGCTGGCGCGCGCCCTCATGACCGACCCTGAGGTGCTCATCCTCGACGAGCCGACCTCGGGCCTCGACCTGGGTGCTCGCGAGCTGCTGATCGCCGCTCTCTCGGAGATCATGCAGGGTTCGAAATCCCCGCAGGTCGTCCTGGTGACGCATCAGATCGAAGAGATCCCCGCGGGCGTCACACACTGCGCAATCATGTCGAACGGTGCGGTCACGCACCAGGGGCCGATTGAAGACGTCCTGACGGGTGTCAACCTGTCCGAGGTGTACGGCATGCCTCTGCTTGCCGGCAACACTGACGGGCGCTGGTGGGCGCGCGGTGTGAGCGCGTGAGAATAGGAGCGTGAGCGGTATGTGGTGGCTGTGGATTCTCGGTGCCCTCCTCTGCGGAATCGTCGAGGTCATGAGCGTGAGCTTTGTGTTCCTCATGTTTGCGATCGGCGCGCTGGCCGCCGGCATCGCGGGCGCGTTCGGCGCGAACCTGACGGTTCAGGTCATCGTTTTCATTGTCGTGTCGATTGCCCTCCTGGTCATCCTGCGTCCCTTCCTCAAGGGGCGTATTGATCGATCCAGCGGTTACGTTCCGAGCAACACTGACGGTCTGATTGGCAAGACTGGATACGTGACCGAGGCCGTGGGAGAGCGCCACGGGCGTATCCAGTTTTCCGGCGGAGAGTGGAGCGCGCGTACCGAGGGGCCCACGCTGCCCGTTGGCGCCGAGGTTCGTGTTGACCGCATCGACGGTGCAACCGCCGTCGTGAGCGCCCTCGACCCGGCCTCTGCGGCTCCGACACATCCATACGGAGACTCGATCTCCTGATCCCGCACATCTTGTATTTTCATCGACGTAAGAAAGGAAAGACGCTGTGAATTCAGGAAACATCATCGGTAACATCGCGTTCATCGTGGTGCTTGCTCTCGTCGTTTTCGTCGTGGTCTCGCTTGCACGCGCAGTGCGGATCGTTCCGCAGTCGCAGGCGTACGTTGTGGAGCGTCTTGGTCGGTTCCAGGCGGTCATGCAGGGTGGTTTCCACCTGCTGGTCCCCTTCGTGGACCGCGTTGCCGCTCGTATCGATCTGCGTGAGCAGGTCGCGAACTTCCCGCCGCAGCCCGTCATCACCGCCGACCAGGCGATGGTGTCGATCGACTCCGTTATCTACTTCCAGATCACGGATCCGCGCAGCGCGACCTACGAGGTCGCTAACTTCCTGCAGGCGATCGAGCAGCTGACCGCGACGACCCTGCGTAACCTGATTGGTTCTCTCGATCTTGAGCAGACCCAGACGTCGCGCGAGTCGATCAATAAGCAGCTGCGCGGTGTCCTCGACGAGGCCACAGGCCCGTGGGGCATTCGCGTCACCCGCGTGGAACTCAAGTCCATCGAGCCGCCGCCGCGAGTGCTGGCCGCCATGGAGCAGCAGATCACGGCTGAACGTACCAAGCGTGCGACGATTCTGACGGCCGAGGCCGAGCGTGAGGCCCAGATCAAGAAGGCCGAGGGTGCCAAGCAGGCCGCCGTTCTGGCCGCGTCTGCCCAGCAGGAAGCACAGGTTCTTCAGGCGAAGGGCCAGAAGGAAGCCCTGATTCTGCAGGCCGAGGGTGCCCGTCAGGCGCAGATCCTGCGTGCTCAGGGTGAATCCGAGGCCATTCAGACGGTCTTTGCGGCAATTAACGCCGGTAAGGCCACTCCCGAGCTCCTGTCCTACAAATACCTTGAAATGCTGCCGAAGATCGCCGATGGTCAGGCGTCCAAGCTGTGGATGCTTCCCTCCGATCTCACCGGCGCACTGGAATCCATCTCGAAGGGTTTCAACCTGGGCAAGTAGACTGAAGCCATGCCGGGCCGACCGCAGTCCCTGCGGTCGGCCCGTTCATTTTCTCGACGGGAGGACATCGGTGGATTCGCATCAGGAATATGTGCTGCGTGAGGTGGCGCAGAAGAACATTCGTTTTATTCGTTTGTGGTTCACGGATGTTGCGGGCGTCTTGAAGTCAATTTCGATCGACCCGGGCGAGCTTGAAGAAGCATTCGCCGAGGGGATTGGTTTCGACGGGTCTGCGGTCGAGGGCTTGACGCGCGTCTACGAGTCGGACATGCTCCTGAAGCCTGATGCCTCGACGTTTCAGTTGCTCCCGTGGCGTTCGAATGATGACCCGGTGGCGCGCATGTTCTGCGACGTGCTCATGCCTGACGGGCGGCCTGCGCCTTCCGATCCGCGCGGCGTACTCGAGCGCACCGTCCAGCGGGCTGCGGATGCGGGTTTCCGTGTCATGATCCACCCCGAGATCGAGTTTTATCTCCTGCGTCAGCCCGTCACTCCCGACCGTATGATTCCGGTCGACCAAGCCGGCTACTTCGACCATGTCGCGCGCGGAGACTCGAACGATTTCCGTCGTCGTGCGGTGCGGATGCTGGAGGATATGGCGATCCCGGTCGAGTTCTCTCACCACGAGGGCGGGCCCGGACAAAACGAGATCGACCTGCGCGCCGTGGATCCCGTGCGTGCTGCGGACAACATCATGACCGCACGTACTCTGATCGAAGAGGTCGCGCTGCGCGAGGAGCTCGTCGCGACGTTCATGCCCAAGCCCTTTATCGAGCATCCGGGTTCGGGCATGCACACGCACCTGTCGCTGTTCGAGGGGGAAGAGAACGCGTTTTTCTCCCCGGCAGGTCAGTACCGTCTGTCGACGACGGGGCGCCAGTTCATCGCGGGCCTGCTCGCGCACGCCGAGGAGATCGCGGCGATCACGAACCAGCACGTGAACTCCTACAAGCGTCTGTGGGGCGGGGGAGAAGCTCCTTCCTACGTGTGCTGGGGTCACTTGAATCGTTCGGCGCTCGTGCGCGTCCCGCTGTACAAGCCGAAGAAGGCCGCTGCCGCGCGCATCGAGTACCGCGCTCCCGACCCGAGCGCGAATCCCTACCTGGCGTTCGCCGTCCTCATCGCAGCGGGGCTCGACGGCATCGACAAGAAGATGGAGCTGATGCCCGAGGCCGAGGACAACGTGTGGGACCTGTCGGATCGAGAGCGTCAGGTCATGGGCATTCACGCCCTGCCTGCCTCGTTGGCGGACGCCGTGCGTGCCATGAAGAGTTCCGACCTGGTGGCCTCTACGCTCGGCGAGCAGGTGTTCGACTACGTTATTCGTAACAAGCGCAAGGAATGGACGGAATACCGCCAGCAGATTACTCGCCAGGAGCTTGAGCAATTCCTGAAGGTCGTTCCGCGGTGACGCCGGACGAGCTTCGGATTGCCGGATTCCTGGACCCTCGCCGAGCCCTCGACTTTTTCGAGGAGCTTCCGGGTGGAGCCGAGGTATGGGCGGCGGACCTGGGAGCCAGTGCCGACCCCGACCAGGCGCTCCTGGCAGCGATCCGCCTGCACGAAGCCGACCCCGGCCTCGTGCGCCGATTGGCCGACGACCCGGCCTCACGGCGTCGCGTGTGTGCCGTGCTGGGCGGCAGTCAGTGGCTGGGCGACTACGTGATCGCCGATCCCGCTCGTGTGGTGTCGATCTGGGAGGATCCCGGTGAGAGCAGGCAGGTGCTCCTGGAATCCGTGGGCGCGACGCGGACCGGTGGTGGAGCGTGCGTCGCCTCGGAAGGGGTAAACGCGGACGACCTGCGCGCAGCCTACCGACGTGTTCTCCTGTACCTGGCCGCCGATGATCTGACGAGTGAGGATCCCGAGGCTCTCATGCCCGAGGTAGGGCGACGCATTGCGGACCTCGTGGATGCGACGCTCGAGGCTGGTCTCGCACTCGCCCGTCGCGACATCGATCCACAGGGGCAGACTCCGTTTGCGATCATCGCGATGGGTAAGACGGGAGCGCGCGAGCTCAACTACATCTCCGACGTCGACGTTGTCTACGTCGCTGAAGCCGGGGTGGATCAGGACGAGCGTGTGGCCCTCGAAGTCGCTACGCGACTTGCGGCGGCAACCGCTTCCGCGTGCTCGGGGCCGGGCACGCAGGCGCCACTGTGGACCGTCGATGCCAACCTACGCCCGGAGGGACGCAACGGGGCCCTCGTACGCACCGTTGAGTCCTACCGACAATACTGGGACAAATGGGCACAGACGTGGGAGTTTCAGGCGCTGCTGAAGGCCCGTGCCTGCGCCGGAGACGAGACTGTTGGGCGAGCCTTCGAGGATGCCGCGCAGCCCTACCTGTGGAGCGCTGCCACTCGTGAAGGGTTCGTCGAGGCTGCGCGCGCGATGCGTCGAAGGGTCGAGGACAACATCTCGCGTTCGCATGCGTCGCGTGAACTTAAGCTCGGACGTGGCGGCCTGCGCGACGTCGAGTTCACGGTCCAGCTGCTCCAACTTGTCCACGGCAGAACGGATGCCTTCCTGCGCGTGCGCTCGACGCTGGAGGCGATTGAAGCGCTGCGAGACGGCGGCTATATCGCCCGCAGCGATGCTGATCAGCTCGCATCTTGCTATCGCTTCCTGCGCGCCGTCGAGCACCGCACTCAGCTACCTCGCATGCGCCGCACGCATCTGATTCCGGACAAGGAACGGGAACTGCGTGTCCTCGGGCGCGCGATGGACCGCTTACGCTTCCCCGACGCGGGCTCGATCAGTGCCGCGATCGATGAGGTACGTGCACGGGTACGTGCCCTGCACGAGGACGTCTTCTACCGACCGATCATCGCCGCAACGGCTTCGCTGAGCGAGGACGAGGTCTCACTGCACGCAGATGGTGCGCGTGACCGCCTCGCTGCGATCGGCTACCGTGATCCGGCGGGTGCCCTCACACATATCGCTGCTCTCACGCAGGGGACGAGCAGACGCGCTGCAATTCAGCGCCACCTACTCCCCGTGTTTATCTCGTGGCTTGCGGCTGGGGCCGACCCCGATATGGGCCTGCTGAATTTCCGCATCCTGTCAGAGGATATCGGCGATTCGCACTGGTACCTCGCGCTCCTGCGTGACTCGGGTGTGGCCGCCCGCAGGCTGACCACTATGCTCCCGAACTCCAGGTGGATCGCCGAGGCGCTCGCCAAGCGTCCCGAGGCCGTCGCCTGGCTCGATGACGATGACGAGCTGGCACCGCGCGAGCCGCATCGGCTGGCTCGGGAAGTGGCGGCGCTCATTGACCGCCATGAGGATGCGTCCGAGGCGGCTGCACGAGTCCGTGCTGTGCGCACGCGTGAGCTGACCCGTTGCGCGATGACCGACCTCCTGGATGGCGTCAATCCTCGTGGAAACGCGATCGCCGACGCCACGGATGCTGCCATCCTCGGAGCCCTCGCCATCGCTTCGCGGGAGGAACGCGAGCGCTGGGGCGGGCAGCGGGCGAACGTCATCTTTGTCGCGATGGGGCGCTATGGGGGCCGCGAGTGCTCCTACGCGTCCGATGCGGATGTCATCGCCGTACACGAGGCGGTCGGAGGGACAACAGATGCCGAGGCTGCGGCGAGCGCAACAGTGATCGTCAACCGTGTGAAGAGCCTTCTCGGTTCGGCCACCAGCCAACTGGGTATCGTCGTCGATCTTGACCTGCGCCCCGAGGGCAAGAACGGCCCGATGAGTCGCACGATCAGGTCACATCGCGAGTACGCGCAGCGCTGGGCTTCCACGTGGGAGCGGCAAGCGGCGGTGCGCGCGCGTCCGATTGGGGAGGGGGAGCTTGCCGATCAGGCGCGAGAGCTCTTCGCGGAGCTCGCCTACGGGGGAGTGAGTGAGTCGGATGTGCGAGACATTCGCTTGCTGAAAGCCCGCATGGAGAACGAGCGTTTGCCGCGCGGCATTGAGCCCGCTCGCCACGTGAAGCTCGGCCCCGGTGGCCTCACGGACGTCGAGTGGACGATTCAGCTCATCCAGATGCGCGCCGGTATGCGCAACCCCGCGCTGCGTACGCCGTCGACGACGCAGGCGATCCTGGCTGCTCGGGATCACGATCTGATGAGTGCCCAGGACACGCAGATTCTCCTCGAAGCCTGGGACATGGCGACCCGTATCCGCGCTGCGAATACGCTGGCGAGCGGCCGCATGAGCGGTGTGAAGCTCGACGTTTTACCCCGTGACAGTGCGGAGCTGCGTGCTCTTGCGGCGATCCTCGGGTACGGTAGCGGCGGGCTGAATGCCCTCGAAGAAGACTGGCTGCGCGCCGGACGCAAGGCGCGCGCCGTGATGGAACGACTTTTCTGGGAGCAGCAGTGAAGATTGTGCTGGTACGGCACGGACAGACACCCGCGAATCGCCTCGGCGCGCTTGACACCGTGCGCCCGGGCCTCGGGCTGACCCCCGAAGGGTTGCTGCAGGCCCAGCGTCTCGCGGATCGGTGGGAGGCCGAGGTCGCGCCTCCACCGAGCGTCATCGCGCTGTCCGGCCTGCTCCGCACGCGCCTGACGGCGGCACCGCTGGCGAGCAGGTACGGCTTGACCCCGCAGGTGCACCCCGGCATCCGTGAGCTGCGTTCCGGTGACCTTGAAATGGCTGCAGACCCGGCTTCCCAGTCTCTCTACGTGCGCACAACCCTGTCGTGGTGTGCGGGTGAGCTGGATAACCGTATGCCCGGCGGCGAAAATGGGCGCGAGGCACTGGCGCGCTCGCTCGAGACCGTTCGTCGCGTGGGCCTGGAAGCGCGTGAGCAAGCGGGGGACGAGGCCGTCGCGGTCTTCGTTATCCACGGCGCGCTCACGCGCCTGCTGGCCACCTGGTTGTCCCAAGAGATCGACGAGGAACTCGTCTCCCAGCACTTCATGTCGAACACGGGCACCTCCGCCTTCGAGTGGGCGCCCGACTTCACCCCGGCCTGCGCCGACGAACTGGCGAAGGGGCTCCACGCCCTGACGTGGAACGACAGGCCCCTCGATCAGTGGTCCGCAGACTGCTCCTGACCGGGCGCCACGAAGGCTGACACCTCGAAAGGAAACGAGCGGTATCTGAAGTAGTTCTCCAGGTAGGACAGGTGGTCCTCGCACGCCAGCCACGTCTTCGTGCGGGCGCGGTGGATCGCCGGGTTGCGCCAGTCGATCCGGTAGATCGCGGCGTTCGTGCATTCGCGCGCGGAGCAGATGCCCGAGGCGCTTTCGACTCCCAGAGCCATGGTGTCCTCCCGATGCGGTTACGCTTGGAAGTATGCCAACCCTCGTTCTCGTTCGCCACGCGCAGGCCGCCTACTCCTACCCCGACCGTTCCCGCCCGCTCACCGACGTCGGGCGAGACCAGGCCGCGCGCCTCGGGGCGACCCTCGCCCGCGAGATCGGCGCATTCAGCGTCGCCGTCTCTTCCGACGCCCAGCGCGCCCGCGAAACCTTCGCGGCGATCCTCGCGCGCGCGGGCGCCGACGAGGCCTGGCACGACCGCTCCATCTACGACGGCGGCGAGGAGGAGATCATCGAGCTGGCCCGCACCTTCACCGGGCAGACAGGCCTGATCGTCGGGCACGAACCCGTCATCTCCTACGCCGGATACATCCTCGCCCGCAAGGAAGACCGAGGGGCAGCTGACAGGGGAGTGCCCACCGCTACCGCCCTCGTCCTCTCCTTCGACGGCGCGTGGGAGGACCTCGCGCCCGAAACATGCGCCATGAGGGTCTTCTACACCCCGCCCACCCGCTAGCGTGCGTGCCCCGGGGAGGCGGCCATGGCCTCGTCCCCGATGCTGTGACGGTGTTTACGTTTGTCCACGAGGACGCCACACACATGGGGGAGAGCCTCCTCAACGCGTTAGAATATGGCGGTATCTATCCACCCAACAGGGAGAAGTGATGTCGGGACACTCTAAGTGGGCGACCACCAAGCACAAGAAGGCCGCCATTGACGCCAAGCGCGGCAAGCTCTTCGCGCGCCTCATCAAGAACATTGAGGTTGCAGCTCGCACGGGCGGCGGCGACCCCGCTGGCAACCCGACCCTGTACGACGCCATCCAGAAGGCGAAGAAGAACTCCGTTCCCGCCGACAACATCGACCGCGCCGTCAAGCGCGGCTCCGGTGCCGAGGCCGGCGGTGCGAACTACGAGACGATCATGTACGAGGGCTACGGTCCGGGCGGTGTTGCCTTCCTGGTGGAGTGTCTGACGGATAACCGTAATCGTGCGGCCTCCGACGTGCGCTTGGGCTTCACCCGCCACGGCGGCTCGCTGGCCGACCCGGGTTCGGTGTCCTACCTGTTCTCGCGTCGCGGCATCGTCGAGGTGCCCGCCGCCGACGGTGTGGACGAGGAATCCATCATGATGGCGGTCCTGGATGCGGGTGCCGAAGAGGTTGAGGACGCCGGCGAGCTCTTCGTCGTCGAGTCCGACCCCAAGGACGTTGTCGCCGTGCGTACCGCCCTGCAGGACGCCGGCATCGACTATGACTCCGCCGAAGTCCAGTTCGTCGCCTCCACCGAGGTCGAGCTTGATCTCGAGGGCGCCCTCAAGGTCAACAAGCTCATCGACGTCCTTGAGGACTCCGACGACGTGCAGAACATCTACACGAACATGTCCCTGTCGGACGAGGTTCGTGCCCAGCTGGAAGAGCAGGAGTGAACATGAGCGATTCGACCGCTAAGCGCGAGGTCGGCACCCCTCAGGTCAAGCGTGGCATGGCCCAGATGCTCAAGGGAGGCGTCATCATGGACGTCGTGACCCCCGAGCAGGCGAAGATTGCCGAGGATGCGGGCGCCGTGGCCGTCATGGCCCTCGAACGCGTCCCCGCCGACATCCGCGCCCAGGGTGGCGTGGCCCGCATGTCTGACCCGGACCTGATCGAAGGCATCATTGAGGCCGTGTCGATCCCGGTTATGGCCAAGGCCCGCATCGGTCACTTCGTCGAGGCGCAGGTGCTGCAGTCCCTCGGCGTCGACTACATCGACGAGTCCGAGGTCCTGACCCCCGCCGATTACAGCCACCACATTGACAAGTGGAACTTCACCGTCCCCTTCGTGTGCGGTGCGACCAACCTCGGTGAGGCGCTGCGCCGCATCAACGAGGGCGCGGCCATGATCCGCTCCAAGGGCGAGGCCGGCACCGGCGACGTCTCCAACGCGACCACGCACATGCGTAAGATCCGCGACGAGATCCGCCACCTGACCTCCCTGCCCGAGGACGAGCTCTACGTCGCCGCCAAGGAACTGCAGGCCCCCTATGAGCTCGTCGCCGAGGTTGCCCGCGAGGGTCGCCTCCCCGTCGTGCTGTTCACGGCCGGTGGCATCGCTACCCCCGCCGACGCTGCCATGATGATGCAGCTGGGTGCCGAGGGCGTCTTCGTCGGCTCGGGCATCTTCAAGTCCGGCGACCCCGCCAAGCGCGCTGCTGCCATCGTGAAGGCCACGACCTTCTACGACGACCCGTCCGTCATCGCCGAGGTCTCGCGTGGCCTGGGCGAGGCAATGGTCGGTATTAACGTCGACGACCTGCCTGTTGATCACCGTCTCGCGGAGCGCGGATGGTGACCATCGGCGTTCTCGCCCTCCAGGGTGACGTCGCAGAGCACGTGCGGGCGCTGGAAAACTCCGGCGCCCGCGCGCTGCTTGTGCGAAGGGTTTCTGAACTGAAGCAGGTTGATGGCCTGGTCATCCCGGGCGGTGAGTCGACGACCATGTCGAATCTTCTCCTGTCTTTCGGGCTTTTTGACACGCTCAACGAACGCATTGCCTCCGGCATGCCCGTGTATGGGACGTGTGCGGGCATGATCATGCTCGCCTCGTCGATCTTGGATGGTCGCGAGGATCAGCGCTCTTTCGGCGCGCTCGACATGGTTGTGCGCCGTAATGCCTTCGGCCGTCAGGTGGACTCCTACGAGGAGGACCTGGATGTCGTCGGCCTTGAGGGCGGCCCTTTCCACGCTGTCTTTATCCGGGCCCCGTGGGTCGAGTCGGTGGGTGAGGGCGTCGAGGTGATCGCGCGCGCCGGTAACCGTGCTGATGGCCCGATTGTCGCCGTACGCCGCGGCAACGTGATGGCGACATCCTTCCATCCTGAGGTGGGTGGGGACGACCGCATTCACGCGATGTTCGTCGACATGGTGGCCAGCGCTTAATGCGCGTCATGGGCATCGACCCGGGCTTGACTCGCTGCGGACTCGGAGTTGTTGACGTCGATGCGTCGCGGCGTGCCTCGCTTGTCTACGTCGGTGTTGCGCGCACCGATAAGGATCTGGCGACGCACTTTCGCCTCCGTACCATCGCTGATGCAATCGATAGTGTCATCGAACGCTACGAACCTGAGGTCGTTGCTATTGAGCGCGTCTTCGCGCAGGACAACCTGCAGTCGGTGACGACGACCATGCAGGTGATGGGTGCGGCGATGACCTGCGTGGGGCGTGCCGGACTTCCGATGGCAGTGCATACGCCCTCCGAGGTGAAGTCTGCTGTTTCTGGAAATGGCAACGCGGATAAAGCGCAGGTGCAGGCGATGGTCGCGCGCATCCTCGGCCTCGCGAAAGCTCCCAAACCTGCGGACGCCGCTGACGCGCTGGCCATCGCGATCACGCACGCGTGGCGGGGGACCGGTTTGCTCGGCGCGCCTGAGGACTCCTCGGTGGCCGTGTCGATCTCGGGTCGCCTGACTGCCCGCGGGTCTATGACGCCCGCTCAGCGCGCATGGGCCGAGGCCCAGGCCGCGCAACGCCGAACGGGTGCTGTCGATCCGAGGCGTAGGCGTGGCTAGAATCGTACATATGTTCGCCTGCGTGTGGGCGAACCATGAACGAAAGGAACGCAGTGATCTCCATTTTGCGCGGCACTGTCGCGAGCGTCGGCCTCGACCATATTGATATCCTCGTCGGAGGAATTGGTTTTCGCGTGCACGTGACGCCGGCTTTTGCGCAGGGTGCTTCCCGCGACGCGGAGATGACGGTGTTCACGTCCATGATCGTGCGCGAGGACTCGATGACCCTGTACGGCTTCGAATCCGTGGATGAGCGCGACGTGTTCACGAAGCTCCTGTCGGTCTCGGGTATCGGCCCCAAGATTGCTCTCGCGGCGCTGGCGGTCCTGCGTCCCGACGACCTGCGACGTGCCGTCCGTGATCAGGACCTGGCTACCCTCCAGCGCATCCCCGGTGTGGGCAAGAAATCGGCTCAGCGCATGGCGCTCGAGATCGGCGATAAGCTTGGAACCCCTGCGGTCCTGCCGGGTGGAGAAACCGCCGCTGCTCCCGCGCCCACTGAGGATGCGGTGGCCGCCGAGGTGAGCGCCGCCCTGGTTGGTCTCGGATGGTCCGAGGCTCAGGCCGCCAAGGCGATCGAGAAGTTCGCGGGCAGTGGCCTCGGTGCTTCGGACATGCTGCGCGCCGCTCTCGTGACCCTGGGAGGCGGACGTGGCTGATCAGATGGATTCGGGTTTCGACGTCGATGCGATGCGCATCGTCGCTCCCGACGCAGGCGAGCTTGAGCGTGCCGCCGAGGCCGCTCTGCGCCCCAAGAAACTCTCGGAGTTCGTAGGTCAGCGGGTCGTGCGCGGACAGCTCCAGCTCGTTCTCGATGCCGCGCGCATGCGCTCAGCCAGCCCCGACCACGTGCTGCTCGCGGGCCCTCCGGGATTGGGCAAGACGACGCTCGCCATGATCATCGCCGCCGAGATGGGCACGTCTCTACGACTGACCTCCGGCCCGGCGATCCAGCATGCGGGCGACTTGGCGGCGATCCTGTCCGGCCTTCAAGAGGGCGACATTCTGTTCATCGATGAGATCCACCGCCTCGCGCGCACCGCCGAGGAAATGCTCTACCTCGCGATGGAAGACTTCCGTGTCGATGTCGTCGTGGGCAAGGGCCCCGGCGCGACCTCGATCCCGCTCACACTCCCGCCTTTCACGGTCGTCGGGGCGACGACGCGTTCCGGGCTCCTTCCTGCTCCGCTGCGCGACCGCTTCGGCTTCACCGCCCACCTTGAGTTCTACGAGACCGATGAGCTTCAGTCCGTCGTCACCCGTTCGGCCTCGCTGCTCGGATCGCCCATCGATGCGCAGGCCGCGCACGAGATCGCGTCGCGTTCGCGCGGTACCCCCCGTATCGCGAACCGTCTCCTGCGTCGCGTCGTTGACTACGCCCAGGTGCACGGTGACGGGCAGCTGACTCTTGAGGCCGCGCGTGGTGCTCTTGAGCTTTTCGAGGTTGATCCTTCAGGCCTTGACCGCCTTGACCGAGCCGTCCTTGACGCCATCTGCCGCCGTTTTGCGGGAGGTCCGGTCGGCCTCACGACCCTGTCCGTCACGATCGGTGAGGAGGCGGAAACGGTCGAAACGGTCGCGGAACCCTACCTCGTGCGTGAAGGATTCCTCGTTCGTACCAATCGAGGACGCATGGCAACCCCCAAGGCATGGGCGCACCTCGGGCTCAACCCGCCCGCGCCGGACGGGGCGCTGTTCGACTAGGGGAGTGGGCCTCGTACCTATCGTGGCTGGCCACGGCTACACGCGGCGGTGTCAAAGAGGCTCGGGTGATACGCGCGCCGCGCCACTCGTTGATCACTTAGGCTAAAACCCTCCTCGGGCATTAGACTGGCAAGGTGCGCTTCAAGCGCCTGACCGTCATCGAAAGTGAATCAGCCTTTATGAACAACTACACCCTCGTGATCCTGATCGTCGTCATGGTCGCTTTTATGTGGTGGAGCTCGACCTCCCGCAAGAAGCAGATGGCGAAGATGGAGCAGGAAAAGCGCGACCAGCTCGCCGCCGTGACGCCCGGAGAATGGGTTCGTACCCGCGTCGGCTTCTGGGGTCGTTTTGTTGACCTCGACGGCGACATCATCGTCCTGGAGACCACCGACGGGCACGAGATGTACTGGGAACGCCAGATGATCGCCGAAATTGGCGGTCAGCCGCCCCTCGCCGACACAGAGCAGAAGGACGCGGTCGAGACCGCTGGCACGGACGAGACGACGGACGAGGACGAGACGGTCCTTGGCCTCGACGAGCCGACCAACGATGATTTCTTCAACAACGAGCCCGACGAGCAGCAGAAGTAAGTCAAGGCTGAACGGAAAGTAGAACCGTGGCATCACATAAGCGACGCCCTGTGCGCGCGCTCGTGACCCTCACCGTCTCCATCGTGGCGGCGTGTGCGGCACTTGCGATCGGGCACTTTACCGAGGGCGTGTCTCCGTATCCCGATCTCGCTCTCGATCTGAAGGGCGGTACTCAGCTCATCCTGACCCCCACCGTGACGGGCGACGGACAGCGCGAGATTACCGAAGAGGACATTACCCAGGCGATCTCGATTATTCGTAACCGTATCGACGCCTCTGGTGTGTCCGAGTCCGAGATTACCTCGATGGGTAACTCGAACATCATGGTGTCGATCCCCGGCACGCCCTCGCAGGAACAGCTGGACCTGATTCGTTCGTCCTCGCAGATGAACTTCCGTCCTGTCCTGCGCATCGGCGCAGCCCAGGGCGTCATCCAGAACCAGCAGCCGTCGCAGACGGGCACGGCGCAGTCCGGCGAACAGTCGGGTGCCCAGTCCGGCGAGCAGTCGGGTGCCCAGTCTGGTGCCCCGGCGACCGAAGCGGCCCAGTCTGGCGTGCAGTCCACCGCCCTTGATGCGTCGACCGCGATGGGCATTGCTGACAACAACCAGGACGGTGTCCTGTCCGATACTCCTGCGACGACACCGGAGAACGCGTCGGATCTCGCTTGGATTACTGAGCAGGTTATGTACGACTTCCTGACGCTTGACTGCTCGGCTGCGGCCGACGTGAAGCACGTCGAGGGTGCCTCGGACAAGCCCTACGCTGCCTGTGACGATTCCGGTCAGATCAAGTACATCCTCGGCCCCGTTGCGGTGCCGGGTTCGGACTTGAAGACTGCGACGGCCGGTCTCGCGCGCAACAGCAACGGACAGACCACCGGTCAGTGGGCGGTCTCCTTGCAGTTCAACGACGCGGGCACGGAGAAGTTCAAGGACACCTCCACCATCCTCTACGGATTCCACGAGTCTGACCCCTCAGGTTCCTCGTTCTACCAGGGCCGTCCCGACCGTAACTCCTTCGCGGTCGTCCTCGACGGTACGGTCATCACGGCCCCCTCGATGAACGCGATCATCCCCAACGGACAGGCTGAGATCACCGGTAACTTCACCGCTCAGTCCGCGTCCACGCTCGCAAATCAGCTGAGCTTCGGTTCGCTGCCGCTTAACTTCGAGGTCGAGTCCGAACAGCAGATCTCGGCGACAATCGGTACCGATCACCTGACGGTTGGCCTGTGGGCAGCCCTCATCGGCTTCCTCCTGGTCATCCTCTACCTGATTTGGCAGTACCGCGGTCTGGCAATCATCTCGGCGGGCTCGCTGGTGGTGGCCTCGGTTATCACCTACCTGGTGATTACGCTGCTCTCGTGGGCGATGGGCTATCGCTTGTCGCTGGCGGGTGTCGCCGGCCTGATTATGGCAATCGGCGTGACGACTGACTCCTTCATCGTCTACTTCGAACGTGTCCGCGATGAAGTTCGTGATGGCCGACCGCTGCAGGCCGCTGTCGAAGAAGGGTGGGATCGCGCCAAGCGCACCATTCTCGTTTCCGACGCTGTCAACCTGGTCGCTGCCGTGGTCCTCTACCTGCTCGCCGTTGGTGGCGTTCAGGGCTTTGCGTTCACGCTTGGTGTCACGACGATCATCGATATCGCTGTGATCTTCCTGTTCACCCACCCGATGATGGAGCTGCTGATCCGTACGCGCTTCTTCGGAGAAGGCCACAAGTTCTCCGGCCTCGACCCCGAGCACCTGGGCGCGAAGAGCTCCCTCGTGTACGCGGGCCGTGGGCGCGTCGTCGCCCGTGGAGACTCCGCCTCCAAGAACAAGGAAGACGAGGCCGGGGAAGGACTGTCGATTGCCGAGCGACGCCGTGCAGCGCGCCTCGCTGCAGCGAAGGCGCAGGAAGAGGCTGAAGCGGCCTCGCCGACTGAATCGACGGATGACTCGACTGTCGCGACCGAGGAAGAGGAGAACTGACATGATGAGTTTTGCTCAGTGGGGCAACGCCCTGTACTCGGGCGAGAAGTCCTACGCCGTCGTCCCCAAGCGCAAGATTTTCGTCGGTCTTGCCGCTGGCGTAATTGTCGTTGGTTTCGCGCTCGTCGCGATCCTTGGCCTGAACCGTTCGATCGAGTTCACCGGTGGTTCCCAGTTTGACGTCGCTCACGTGAGCGACCAGAGCGAGTCCTTCGCACTGCGTGCGGTCAGCTCAAGCGGCCTTGTCGAGGGCAGCCCGAAGGTGACGCGCGTGGGTTCTGACTCCGTGCGCATCCAGACCACGTCCCTCGACTCCGCGCAGACCGCGCAGATGCGTGAGGCCCTGGCCGGCGCCTACGGCGTCGATGCCTCCGAGGTTCAGTCCTCCTCGATCGGTCCCTCCTGGGGCTCGTCGGTCACCACCAAGGCCGCGCAGTCGCTCGCGATCTTCATGGCCCTCGTTGCCCTGCTGATGACCGTCTACTTCCGTTCGTGGCGCATGGCTGCCTCCGCGCTCCTGGCGCTGCTGCACGATATCGCTGTCACCGTGGGTGTCTTCGCGATCCTCCAGGTAGAGGTTTCGCCCGCGACCGTCATCGGCTTCCTGACGATTCTGGGCTACTCGCTCTATGACACCGTCGTCGTCTTCGACAAGGTGCGCGAGCTGACCTCGGATGTCTACGATCAGAAGCACTACACCTTCGGCGAGTACGTGAACCTTGCGGTCAACCAGACGATGGTTCGCTCGATCAACACCTCGGTTGTGGCGCTTCTCCCCGTCGGCGCGATCCTTATTATCGGTTCCGTGGCCCTGGGCCCCGGTACCCTGGTGGATATCTCGTTGGCTCTGTTCGTCGGCATGATCGCCGGTACCTACTCGTCGATCTTCATCGCGTCGCCGCTCCTGGTGACGTTCCAGGAGCTCTCGAACAAGACCCGCGAGCACAACGCAGCGGTCGCACATGAGCGCGACCACCGCACCGCCACCGGAGAGGCTTCCACGGCGAAGTCCGTCAAGGTGGCTCCGATCAAGCCCGGACAGCGTCTGGGTAATGAGAACCAGCCCCACAGGAAGAAGAATCATCGATGATCGGTGAGCTTGGCGACCGCGTTGCCGCCCTGGTGCAACATAACCTTCTGGAGATTCCGGATTTCCCGGAACCCGGCGTCCTGTTCCGTGATATCACCGAGCTGTTCGCGAACGGCCCGGCGTTCAAAGAACTGGTCGAGCTGATCGGTGCGCGCTACGCGGGCCGCATCGACGCCGTCGCGGGCCTCGAGTCGCGCGGTTTCATCCTTGGTGCCCCCGTGGCTGCCGAACTCGGAATCGGCATGCTGACGATCCGTAAGGCCGGCAAGCTGCCCGGCCACGTGATCGGCGTCGATTATGAGCTCGAGTACGGCACGGCCCGCATGGAAATCCATCCGGAGTCCGTCCATGAGGGCCAGCGTGTCCTCATTATTGACGACGTGCTCGCCACTGGTGGTACCGCAAACGCAGCGGTCAGGCTGCTACGTCAGTGCGGTGCGTCCGTCGAGGCCGTGGCCGTTCTGCTCGAGCTTGATGCGCTGGGCGGGCGCTCGGTGCTCTCGGATGTGACGGTGGAGACCGCACTGCATCTGTGAGCACTGCTTCTTGACAGTGTGCGGGTCCGGGGATTGTCTGATCCCCGGACTCGCTCGTTCGTCGCTATCATGGGGCCATGAGCAGCGACGACATGACAACAGGCTCCGCGCTTCCGGCGGCTGGTTCCCGGGTGCGCTCCGGCCTCGTGTGGTTTGGCTCGCGAGGGCGCGCCACGATCCCTGAGATTGAGCCGCTTGTGCGTGCGCTGCGCGCTAATCATCCGAAGGCGGATATCAGCGTCGTTGAGCGTGCGTACCGCACAGCTGAGGAACATCATCGCGGACAGATACGCAAGTCTGGCGAACCTTATATCACCCACCCGGTTGCCGTCGCGACCATCTTGGCGGAAATGGGTATGACAACGCCGACGCTCGTCGCCGCACTGCTGCACGACACGGTCGAGGACACGGACTACACCCTCGAGCAGTTGGCTGCCGAGTACGGAGAAGCCATTGCCAACCTCGTGGACGGTGTCACCAAGCTCGACAAGGTGCACTACGGGGCTGCTGCACAGTCCGAGACCCTGCGCAAGATGCTCGTCGCGATGAGTCGCGACATCCGTGTCCTCCTCATCAAGTTGGCGGACCGCCTGCACAACGCCCGGACGTGGCGCTTCGTCCCAGCGAAGTCGGCGGCGAAGAAAGCGCAGGAGACCCTCGAAATCTATGCGCCGCTGGCCCACCGCCTCGGCATGAACATGGTGAAGTGGGAGCTCGAGGAACTGTCCTTTAAGACGCTGTACCCGGAGATCTACGAGGAGATCGACCGCCTTGTCACCGAGCGCGCTCCGCAGCGTGAGGAATACCTGCGCGACATCATCGATCAGATCGAGGAGGATCTGCGTCGCTCGGGCACGAAGGGCACGGTCAGCGGTCGCCCGAAGAGTCACTATTCGATCTACCAGAAGATGATCGTGCGCGGGAAGGCATTCGACGAGGTCTTCGACCTGGTCGCGGTCCGCGTCCTTGTGGAGTCGATCAAAGACTGCTACGGAGTCCTGGGGTCGTTGCACGGGCGGTGGAATCCCATCCCGGGTCGTTTTAAAGACTACATCGCGATGCCGAAGTTTAACCTCTACCAGTCGCTGCATACGACGGTTATCGGTCCCGGTGGCAAGCCCGTGGAGATTCAGATCCGCACCTTCGATATGCACGAGCGTGCCGAACATGGCGTGGCGGCGCACTGGAAGTACAAGCAGAACCCCAATGCCACGGGCGGCGATTCTGATCGGATGAGCTCGGACGAGCAGGCGAACTGGTTGCGTGCCCTGGTCGAGATGGAACGGGAGACAGGAGACCCCGAGGAGTTCCTGGATTCGCTGCGCTATGAGATCGCCGGCGACGAGGTGTACGTGTTTACCCCGAAGGGACAGGTCATCGTCCTACCAGCGCGCGCAACTCCCGTTGATTTCGCCTATGCCGTGCACACGGAGGTCGGGCACCGCACCGTGGGTGCGAAGGTGAACGGTCGTCTCGTTTCGCTTGACACGCGCCTTGAGTCGGGTGAGACGGTCGAGGTCGTCACGTCGAAGTCCGATAAGTCGGGTCCATCTCGCGATTGGCTCGCATTTGTTGCGTCCCCGCGTGCGCGCGCCAAGATTAAGGCGTGGTTCTCGAAGGAACGCCGCGAGGAAGCCATCGAATCGGGCAAGGAAGCGTTGGCGCGCACGATGCGTAAGCAGAACCTGCCCCTCCAGCGCCTGATGAACCACGACTCGATTCTGTCGGTGTCGACGTCGTTCGGGTACCCGGATGTGTCTGGCCTGTACGCCGCCGTTGGTGAAGGGCATATTTCCGCACAAAACGTTGTGACCCGGCTCGTCGATAACCTGGGTGGGGGAGACGGTACAGAGGAGACGCTTGCTGAGGGTGTGACGCCCGGCTCGCAGAAGCCTCGCTCGGAGCATAGCGGTGATGCGGCGATTACAGTGGCCGGGCTGAGTCCCAACGACATCTGGGTCAAGCTCGCCAAGTGCTGTACTCCTGTTCCGGGGGATGACATCGTCGGATTCATTACCCGCGGCCAGGGGGTTTCGGTGCACCGCTCCACGTGCGCGAACGCGTTGCGTTTGGGACAGCTGCAGCCTGAGCGTTTCGTTGATGTTTCGTGGAACGAGAAGGGGCTTGGGGCTCCTTTCCGGGTGCAGATTGAGGTGCGTGCGCTCGATCGCGGCGGCCTGCTGTCCGATCTGACCCGTGTCCTGTCCGACTACCGCGTCAACATTCTCGCTGCTGCGCTTAAGACTGACGGGGATCAGGTCGCGTCGGGCAACTTTTCCTTCGAGCTAGCCGATCTTGGCCATCTCAATGCGGTTCTGTCCGCCCTGCGTCGGGTTGACGGTGTCTTCGAGGCAGTGCGCATCGGTGCTGACACATAGACGAGGCGGGGGTGGCCTGCGCCGATCAGCGGGAAAAGGGTGTTACATCCGTCCCCTTTTCGGGTGATTCACTTTCCCCTCCTCGTTAGATGTGACACACTAGATGTGTGTGTCACATCGGCACACACCCGCGCCGGGCGTAAGCCCTCGTCTCAGAAGGAATATCGTGACCACGACGCCGATTCCGAATAACGAAAACGCTCCTGAAGCTGCTCCCTCAACGCCGGAGGAGGTCGCTTCCTCGACGACGATAACAGCGTCCGAGGTGCCTGAGCATCCCTTCGCCCGCATGAGCGAGGATGGGACCGTCTATGTCAAGGATGGAGACGAGGAACGCGTCATTGGCGGTTTCCCCGAGGGTATTCCCGCTTCTCCCTACGCTCTCTATGAGCGCCGTTACGCCGACCTTGAGGCGACGATTAAGCTCTTCGAGGATCGGTTGGCGAGCCTGAGCCCGCGCGACATTGACCAGACGCTCGCGACGCTGCGTGAGCAGGTCGCCTCTCCCAACGTTATCGGTGACATCCCGGCGCTGCGTGAGCGCGTTGCGGCCGTCGAGAAGGCAGCCGAGGAACGCAAGGAGGTCGCCCGCGAAGAGCGTAAGGCAGCCAAGGCCCAGGCTCTTGCCGAGCGCACCTCGGTCGTTGAGCACGCCGAGGCGATTGTCGCGCAGGATCCTGCGAAGACGCACTGGAAGCAGTCCGGGCAAACGCTGCGTGACCTGCTGGAAGAGTGGAAGACCCTTCAGCGCCGTGGCCCCCGCCTGGAGAAGGCCGTGGAGGACGAGCTCTGGAAGCGCTTCTCCTCCGCGCGTACCCAGTTTGACCGTCACCGCCGTCAGTTCTTCTCGCAGCTTGACCAGGCGCAGTCCGAAGCCAAGCGCGTGAAGGAAGCGCTGATCGCTGAGGCCGAGGCCCTGTCCTCGTCCGAGGACTGGTCGCGTACCTCCGGCGCCTACCGCGAGCTCATGAACCGTTGGAAGGCTGCCCCGCGCGCGTCCCGCAAGGAAGACGATGCGCTGTGGGCGCGCTTCCGTGCTGCTCAGCAGGTCTTCTTCGATGCCCGTCGCGCCAAGGATGAGGCCACGGACGCTGAGTACCGTGAGAACCTCGCGGTCAAGGAAGCCATCCTCGTGGACGCTGAGGCGATCCTGCCGGTGACCGACATTGAACGCGCCAAGGCCCAGTTGCGCCAGATTCAAGACCGCTGGGAAGAGGTAGGCCGCGTGCCTTCTTCCGACCTGCACCGCATTGAGGGCCGCCTGCGCGCAGTTGAGGCTGCCGTCCGTGAAGCGGAAGAGAAGGAATGGCGTCGCACGAACCCGGAGACCCGCGCTCGTGCGGCAGGCATGGTTGGTCAGCTTGAGGAACAGATCGCTCAGCTCGAGCGTTCCCTCAGCGAGGCCGAGGCCAAGGGTAACGCGAAGGCGGCGCAGAGCGTTCGCGAAGCCCTTGAGACTAAGCGGTCGTGGCTCGAACAGATCTCCTCGTCCATGGAGTGACATGCGTCTTCACGTTATTCCGTCGCCTTTCTACGCGGCGAATGGGCTGGTGCTCGTCCCTTCCGGGGCGGGCACAGCTCTTGTCGTCGATCCGTCGGCCGGTATCCAGCATCTGATCCGTGAGGTCCTTGAGCGTGAGGGCGTGGGTGTTGGTGCGGTCCTGCTCACCCACGGTCATCCCGACCACGTCTGGGACGCCGCTGCTGTGTCCTCGTGGGGACCAGATGGTTCGAGCGTGCCGGTCTACCTGCCGGGCCCTGACATGTACCGCATGGATGACCCGGCCTCGTTTCTTCCCATGCCGCTGCCGGACTTCGTCGGTGAGTGGGTGAGGCCCGCGCACTTGCGTGACGTGCCCACGGATTCTTTCGAAGTGGTGCCCGGCGTGTGGCTGCGCATGGTCCCTGCTCCCGGCCACACCGAGGGATCTGCGGTCTTCCTGGGTGAGAGCCCGCTGGATATTCGCGTGAATAACCAGTCGTTCTACTCCTCGGGTGAGCCAGTCCCGTGGGCGTTGAGCGCCGACGTCCTCTTCAAAGACAGCGTTGGACGTACCGATCTGCCAGGTGGTGATGAAACGCAAATGCGTCATTCGCTGCGTACGATTTCCAACGCTCTTGACCCGCGCACGGTTCTCGTCCCCGGACACGGTCCGGCCACGACGCTGGCGGATGAGATAACCTCGAATCAATATCTGATTCGCGCACGCCGTATCGGCTAACGCCGCCGCCCTCACAGAAAGAAAGCTTCATGGCTCGCACGTCCCTGTCAGGTTTCCCCGAATGGCTCCCGGAGGGCCGCATCATTGAGATGCATGTCCTTGACGAGCTGCGGCGCGTGTTTGAATTGCACGGGTTTGCGGGTATCGAAACCCGGGCGGTCGAGACCTTGGAGCAGCTGGAAGCCAAGGGCGAGACCTCCAAGGAGATCTATGTTCTGGATCGACTGCAGGCGCTGAAGGCCGCGGCTTCGGGTGATCGTGCACCCAAGGACAAAGGTATGGGTCTGCACTTCGACCTGACCGTTCCCTTCGCCCGCTACGTGGTGGAGAACGCGAACGAACTGGACTTCCCGTTCAAGCGCTATCAGATCCAGAAGGTGTGGCGCGGCGAGCGTCCTCAGGACGGTCGCTTCCGTGAATTCACGCAGGCGGATATTGACGTCGTGGGCAACGGAGAGCTGCCCTTCCACTTTGAGGTCGATCTGCCGCTGGTGATGGCCGAGGCCCTGAACAATCTGCCGATCCCGCCGGTGCGCGTGCTCGTCAACAACCGCAAGGTCGTTCAGGGCGTGTGTGAGTCTCTGGGCGTGACCGACGTCGAGGCTGCCCTGCGTGGTCTCGACAAGATCGACAAGATCGGCCCGGAGGGCGTGGCAGTCGAGCTCGCTCAGTCGGGTATCGACGGTGATCAGGCGAACGTTCTGCTTCAGATGGCCCAGATTCGCACGTCGGACCCGGCTGAGATCCGGGATCGCTTGGCTGGCCTCGGCGTGGGTGGGGAACTGCTCGAAGAGGGCCTGCGTGAGTTGACCGAGCTGCTGGACACCGCGAATAAGCGAATGCCCGGCGCAGTCGTCGCCGACCTGAAAATCGCGCGCGGCCTCGACTACTACACGGGCAGCGTCTACGAGTCTGAAATCGAAGGTCACGAGGACCTCGGCTCGATCTGCTCGGGTGGCCGCTACGATTCGCTTGCGAAGGATGGCAAGCGCACGTACCCGGGCGTTGGTCTGTCGATCGGCGTCTCGCGGCTTGTGTCTCGAATGATCTCGGCACCGATGGTCAAGGCCTCTCGCAAGGTGCCCACGGCCGTTGTCGTCGCGGTCATCACCGAGGAGCGCCGTGAGCGTTCCGAGGCGATTGCGGCTGTGCTGCGTGCGCGCGGCATTGCTACTGACGTCGCACCAAGCGCCGCAAAATTCGGCAAGCAGATCAAGTTCGCCGATAAGCGAGGTATCCCCTTCGTGTGGTTCCCCGGCGGTGAGGGTGAATCGGACACAGTGAAGGACATTCGCAGCGGCGAGCAGGTGGAAGCTGATCCCGCGACCTGGACGATCCCTGCGGCGGATGCGGTTCCTTCGGTCCAGAAAGTGATGGACTGAGTGCCGCTCGCGTCGGTGGAGGCAGCCCGCTCGTGGGCGGGTGCCGGTCGATGCGGTTGCTCCTATCGGTTCTTTCTTGGAATCGATTGGTCGAGACGCTGCGGAGCGCGCTGCCATCATCCGCCGCTCGCTCGCTGGGGCGGTCTCCTCGTCCCTCGCGGAATCTGCGCGTGCCCTCGATGGAGCCCGTGCGCGTCATCGGGCGTATGAGCAAGCCGCTGATGGTGTCGAGCAGGTCGTCGCTTCGCGTGCGCGAGAGGTTGCGGCCACGTCGAGTGATGACGTGTTGCGCGGCGAAGTGAGCGCGCGTATTGCCGAGGTGCTCGGCTCGTGGGATATGACGCGCACAATTTCCCGTTTCGTGTCGGGTGTGAGCGCTCGCGTCATGGGCGCGCTGCGCGGTGAGGCAGCCCCGGATATTCAGGTGCAGCGTGACCTGACGGGCGGTTTGGCGGCTCGCTTGGCTGACCAGTATCAGCAGGCGTGGGCAGATGCGTTGCGTACTGCTCGGCCGGTCCTCGGACCTAACCCTGCGCTGGAGCCTCTCTTGAACGCGGATGAGGCATCTGAGCGTGCGCGCCGCACTGCACAGGAGTGGACCGCCGAGGTCACGCAGATCATTCGTAGCCAGGCTGAATCGTCGCACGTGAGCGGTCGGCTTCTCGCCGGTGGAATCAACGTCGTGACGGTGTCTCTGATGGTGGAGCGTGTTTGCGATGACGGGGGGGCTTGACCGGCCTCGAGGTCGGTGTCGCTGGCGCGTCGGCGGCGCTGTCTCAGACTGTTCTGGAGTCTTATTTCGGTGAGCGCACCGTTCGGTCTCTCGCCGCGCAGGCGCGCGACGCGCTGGAGCGGCTTGCGCTCACCTCTCTGACGGATGTTGTGGCGTCCGTTTCTGCACTGCTGGATCGCTCCGACGAGGGGGCGCGTATGAATGCGCTGGAGCAGGCACTAGCGGATGCGCGGGAGGCTCTGGCATGATGCGTTCGAAGGGAACGGTCGCGTCTGCTGCCTCGGAACTTGACCGGATATGCACCCTGGCATCCCCGGACATTGTTGAGGCGACGCTGTCCCAGATTCACCAGTTGATCGACATAACTTCGGAGCGCAGCGAGATTGATCCGACGTGGTGCGTGATTGGCATGCTGGGTGGGACCGGCGCCGGTAAGTCGTCGCGGGTGAACGCTATGAGCGGGGGAGAGGTCGTGACCGCAGGCGTTCGACGCCCGACGACAAACGAGCCGTGCGCTGTTCTGCCCCTCGGCCGCGCGCCCCGTTAACTCCTGGGGTGGCTGGGAGTCGCGCGGCGGGTCGAGGCCCCTCGTGCTCTGCCGAGAGACACGGTTGTTATCGACATGCCGGATATTGACTCGGTTGAGAGTAGTCATGCGGAGATTGCGGAGCGCCTCGCCTCGCGCGTTGACGCCCTCGTAGTTGTCGTCAACCCCCAGAAATATGCGGATGCAAGGCTTCACGACGAGTGGCTCGCCCGCCTGCACTCCTCCCACGCCTCGGTGACCGTCGTACTGACGCACATCGATACCGTCGTCGCCGCCGAGCGTGATTCGATCGAGCGAGACCTGCGTCGTCTCCTGTCCGAGCGGGGAATGAAAGACGCGACCGTTGTGTCTGTTTCGTCAACGACTGGCGAAGGGGTGCAGACGCTCGTCAAGCATCTGTCCAAGGAAGCGGAACGCGTGTCGCGCCAGGCGTCTCGGTCCCGTCAGGCTCTGCGTGAGGCCGCGGTGCTGATTCGAGATGCAGTGGGGATTGACGGAACCATCCGCGGCATTGAGACGGATGGCATGGCATCGGACCTTTCCTCTTCCGCCGCCGACCTGGCGGGTGCGCCGATCATCGCCGAGGCCGTGGCTGCTTCCACGGTGCGCGCCGGTCGGCGAGCGGGTGGCTGGCTCCCGCTTCGCTGGGTTGCGCGTCTGGGCGCTGATCCGTTGCGTCGGCTCCACCTGGATGAGGAGTCCCGATCTGAGGGGGCGGCGACGCCGACGCTGCCGACGCGCTCCCCGTCGGATGAGGCTGCTTTTGTCAATGCCGTACGACGCGAAGTTGTGCAGCGCTCTTCTGGGCGTGCCTCAGCATGGCGCAGTCGGCTGATGGAGCGGGCACTGGAGGGGGCACGCGATGTCCCAGCTGTTGCCCACCGTGAGGTCTCTGACAATATGCAGGTGGCGACGGGCGCTCCTTCGACGAGTCGTCTCTTGGGAGGGATACAGGCGCTGGCCTGGGTCGTGTGTCTCGTCGGCGCTGCATGGATCGGCCTTGTTCACCTAGGGCGCGCCGTCCTCATCGACTGGCATGTACCGGCACTCGGCCCTGTTCCAGCACCGACGGCGCTCGTCGGCCTTTCCCTTCTCGTGACTGTGATTGTCGCAGGTATCAATCGGGGAGTGTCTCGGTGGGCTGCAGGTCGTCGGCGACGTGCAGTTATTCGTGATCTGAGGGGACTGTGCCGTGACGAGGTGGAGCGTGCGGTCGTGGCACCAGTGCGTGCCGAAGACAATCGCCAGGTGACAATCGCCTCCTATATTGCGCGTCTGCGCCTGTGAACGATGCCTTGCTCGTCACGGTATGACGTCAGCGGAACAGTGAATTGGCCGACCACGCGCTCCGTCGCGCGTGTATGGCGAGTAAGCTGAACGTAGCGATGAGGCGCTGCCCCTTGTTATGGTGCCCGCGGGATGCGGGATTTGTTGTTATGGGTGAGGCCGCGCCGAGGAGCCGAGTAGGCCCGCCCCGATGGTTTTGCTACCCACATGCAACAGGCAAGGAACGACTATGCCCTCAGAGGATTACACGGAACGCGCCCGCGACGAGCGTGACGATACTTTTGACACGGATGAGGAACGCGACCTCGTCGACGGTGCCGACAAGGATGCACACGACGACTCAACCGCGGAGCCGGAAGGAGACGCTGTCACTTTTGCGAGCCTCGGTCTGCCCGAGGAGATTCTTGCTGCGGTGACCGACATGGGATTCCGCGTCCCCACGCCGATCCAGGCTGCCGCCATCCCGCCGCTCCTTGAGCTGCGCGACGTCGTTGGCATCGCCCAGACCGGCACCGGTAAGACCGCGGCCTTTGGCCTGCCGCTGCTGGCGATTGTTGACGCCGACGAGCGCGACGTGCAGGCTCTTGTTCTGGCACCCACCCGTGAACTTGCGATGCAGAGTGCCCAGGCGATCGAGGACTTTGCGGCGCGCACAGCCCGCCTTGATGTTGTTCCCGTGTACGGCGGCTCGCCGTACGGCCCGCAGATTGGTGCGCTGAAGCGCGGCGCACAGGTCGTTGTCGGCACGCCGGGTCGCGTCATCGATCTCATTGAGAAAGGCGCGCTGGACCTGTCGAACGTGCGCATGCTGGTCCTCGACGAGGCCGATGAGATGCTGCGCATGGGCTTCGCTGAGGACGTTGAGACAATCGCGTCGAGCGCTCCCGATGATCGCCTGACCGCGCTGTTCAGTGCGACGATGCCCGCAGCCATTGAGAAGGTTGCGCGCGAGCACCTGAAGGATCCGGTCAAGGTCGCGGTGTCGACCGAGTCCTCCACGGTGGATACGATCCACCAGACCTACGCTGTTGTGCCCTACAAGCACAAGATCGGGGCGCTCTCTCGCGTGCTGGCCACCCGCGCTCAGCACATTAAGGAAGGCCAGGAAGAGGCCGACGCCGCCATCGTCTTCGTCCGTACCCGCGCCGATGTCGAAGAGGTGTCGCTCGAGCTGGCGGGTCGGGGATTCCGCGCGGCTGGCATCTCCGGCGACGTCGCCCAGACCGAGCGTGAGCGCATGGTCGAGCGCCTCAAGAACGGCTCGCTCGACGTGCTGGTCGCAACCGATGTGGCCGCCCGAGGCCTCGACGTTGAGCGCATTTCGCTCGTCGTCAACTTCGATGTTCCTCGCGAGCCCGAGGCCTACGTGCATCGCATCGGCCGCACTGGCCGTGCGGGTCGTGAAGGCCGAGCGCTCACGTTCTTCACTCCGCGTGAGCACGGCCGCCTGCGCCGCATCGAGAAGCTGACGGGCACCGAGATGGAAGAGGTTGAGATTCCCTCACCTGCAGCCGTCTCCGAGTTCCGCGCCAGCCGCCTGCTCGAGGGCCTGTCTGCCCGCATTGAGCGCGGCCGTCTCGACATGTACAAGCGCCTGCTGGCCGAACTCGGCGATGAGGTCTCCGTCGAAGACGTCGCTGCGGCGCTGATGGCCACGGCTGTCGGAGACGAGGGCCCGGCGCCTCGAGTTGAGAAGGACCGCCGAGGGAGCGGAAAGATCCGCCGTGAAGAACGCCTGGATGAGTCCGGTGAGTTCGTCGGCGCTACTTTCGAGGCCGGCCGCGATAAGGACCGACCGATCAAGGGCGGCGCGAACGGTGCTCGTCGTCGTGGCGGCGGCCGCCCCGCCCCCGGCTCCGGTACGCGTTACCGCATCGAGGTCGGCAAGAAGGACCGCGTGAAGCCCGGTTCCATCGTCGGCGCGATTGCGGGCGAGGGTGGCATCGACGGCCGCGACATCGGGAACATTGAGATCTACCCGACCTTCTCACTGGTCGACATCACCGCGGACCTCTCCGGCGAGCAGCTGTCCCGTATCTCCAAGGGATACGTGTCGGGCCGTCAGCTGCGTATCCGCGTGGACGAGGGACCCGGCGGGCGCAACCATGGTGACCGCGATGGTTTCGAGCGCCGTGAACGTCGCGACTACGATCGCGACAATCGAGGCCGCGGTGGCTATGGCGAGCGCGAGGGACGTTTTGGGGACCGCGACGAGAAGCGTCCGCATCGCTTCGAAAAGGGCGATGGGTCGCGTCCTCGTCGCAGCGTTCGCTCCGAGCGCTGGGAGAAAGACATCAAGCGTGCGCGTCGTGAACGCGATGGCCGGGATGGAGGCTGGGAGCGCGAGGGTGGACGCCGCCACTTCGGCAAGCGTCGCTACGACGACTGACCGCTCGCCTCGCCGGACGTGGAGCGTTCCCATGCGAGACGCAGCCGACTCACCGCAACCACGGTGAGGACAGCGAGCACAGTAGCAATCACCCAGTAGGGAGCGTAGGCCGCCCCGCCCACCGTGGCGGTGGCGGCCCACGCGCTCATGGCCACTGACACGAGGGCGAGTTCGAGTGCGGGTCCTGCTGAATCCGCGACCTGTAGCCACGATGAGACGCGCCCGTGCTTGGTTTCGGGTGTCACCTCAAGCGCCATGACCGAGAGGGGCGCGTGGACGAGGCCGACCCCCAGGCCGACGAGAAGCCAACCGACGAGAGCGATCCACATGGGAAACGATGGGGCAAGGAGCGTGCCCACGGGGATCGCCCCGATTGCCATCAGTGAGCCCCCGACGACGGGAAGCAGGCGTCGCGCCTGTTGATCGTAGATCCGTGCCTGGCCGACTGCACCGATGGCCCATGTGATCGATCCGAGGGTGACCCACCAGGCGGAGGATGCCTCGGACCAGCCGTGTACCCGCTGCAGAATCAGTGGAATCATGACGGCGAAACCCACCTCGGAGGCCATGGCGCTCAGCCTTGCAAGGATCGCCGACGGCATTCCCCGACGCGATCGGAACGTGCCGCGCGGGAGGAGCCGAGGCAGTGCCCAGATCGTGATGCACGCGCCGAGGACGAAGACCACGATCTGTGCCAGTCGTGAGGGAAGCGCGCCCGCGAGCTGGAGCGCCATGACACCGGTTCCCACTAGCCCTGCGTCACGCGAAAGCGTTGCGAGCATAGGGGAGCGGCGCCCACGGGAAGCCGGCAGTGAACGTAGAACGTAGGCGATGGGCACAGCAGCGATCGCAACGAACAGGGGGACAACACCGAAGACGTAACGCCATCCCCAGACTTCGGTGACATGTCCTGCGATTGCGGGACCGACCAGAGACGGTAGGACCCACGCCAAGGAGAACGACGCGAAGAATGATGGGCGATGACGTGCAGACGCAACCGCTCCGACGAGAACGTAGAGCGGAACGATGAGCAGACCGCCTCCCAGTCCCTGGAGAGCTCGTCCGATGACGAAGATCGTCACGTGCGAACCTGCGGCGCACACCACCAGGCCAACGGCGAACAAGGCCAGACCCGAGAGCAACACCACACGCGGTCCCTTCCAGTCTGCCAGGGCTCCCGCGACCACCGTGGCGCTTAGCTGAGTCGCCAATGCCGCACCCGAAGCGATCGGATACCACGCCGCGGCGTCAAAAGAAGCAACGACTGCGGGCATGATCGTGGTTGCCGCGAGCTCCTCGAAGGCCACGAGTGTGATGAGCAGAACCGAGCCGATAGCCAATCCGATTTCGGCCGGAGTCCAGGAAACATGAGCGGAGGAAGAGGTGGAAGCATCGGCGGGCATGGTGACTATCCTACTCGCGGCACACGCGACTATTGGGCGGGCAGGCGTACAATGACACCGCCGCCGCCTGTCTCGCGGATGGTAAGAACGAAAGGAATCACAGTGCTTCGCACTCACAACATTGGAACCCTCGGCACCGACCTGGTCGGTCAGACCGTGACGCTCACCGGTTGGGTGGATCGTCGTCGTGACCACGGTGGCGTTGCGTTCATCGATCTGCGCGATGCGTCGGGCATTGCCCAGGTTGTCGTCCGTGACGAGCGTGTCGCGCACGAGCTGCGCTCCGAGTTCGTCCTGAAGGTCACCGGCGAGGTCTGTGCCCGCCCCGAGGGCAACGAGAACCCGCACCTGGCCACCGGCGCCATTGAGGTCATGGGTGACGACATCGAAATCCTGAACACCAGCGCGCCCCTGCCGTTCCAGGTGTCCTCCAATGCTGAAGATTCCGGCAACGTCGGCGAGGAAACGCGTCTGAAGTACCGCTACCTCGACCTGCGTCGCGAGCCTGAGCAGTACGCGATCCGCCTGCGCTCGAAGGTATCGCGTGCCGCGCGCGAGGCGCTCTACGCCCGTGACTTCGTCGAGATCGAGACCCCGACCCTGACCCGTTCGACCCCCGAAGGCGCCCGCGACTTCATCGTGCCCGCGCGCCTCTCGCCGGGTTCGTGGTACGCCTTGCCGCAGTCACCTCAGCTCTTCAAGCAGCTGCTCATGGTGGCCGGCATGGAACGTTACTTCCAGATCGCTCGCTGCTACCGTGACGAGGACTTCCGCGCGGACCGTCAGCCCGAGTTCACCCAGCTCGATATCGAGATGAGCTTCGTGGACCAGGACGACGTCATCGAGGTCGCCGAGGACGTCCTGAAGAACGTGTGGGCGCTCATCGGATATGATCTTGCCACGCCGATCCCGCGTATGACGTACAAGGACGCGATGGAGCGCTATGGCTCTGATAAGCCCGACCTGCGCTTCGGACTTGAGCTGACTGAGCTGACCGAGTACTTCAAGGACACGACCTTCCGTGTGTTCCAGGCACCCTACGTCGGCGCCGTCGTCATGCCCGGCGGCGGTTCGCAACCGCGCCGCACCTTCGACAAGTGGCAGGAATGGGCCAAGGCGCGCGGCGCCAAGGGTCTGGCCTACGTCACGGTCGCCGAGGACGGCACGCTGGGCGGCCCGGTTGCTAAGAACATCACCGAGGTCGAGCGTGAGGGCCTTGCTGCCGCCACCGGAGCACAGCCTGGTGACTGCATCTTCTTCGCCGCTGGCAAGCCGACCCCGTCGCGTGAGCTGCTTGGCGCTGCTCGCCTCGAGATTGGCAAGCGCTGCAACCTCATTGACCCCGACGCCTGGGCGTTCACCTGGGTTGTCGACGCGCCGCTCTTCAAGCCCACCGGTGATGCCGAGGCTGAGGGCGACGTGGCACTGGGCCACAGCGCCTGGACGGCTGTCCACCATGCGTTCACCTCGCCCAAGCCCGAGTGGATCGACTCCTTCGACAAGGATCCGGGTAATGCGCTGGCCTACGCCTACGACATCGTCTGCAACGGCAACGAGATCGGCGGCGGTTCGATCCGTATTCACCGCCGCGACATCCAGAACCGCGTGTTCAACGTGATGGGTATCGGCGAAGAGGAGGCTCAGGCGCAGTTCGGCTTCCTGCTGGATGCCTTCAAGTTCGGCGCTCCGCCGCACGGCGGCGTGGCCTTCGGCTGGGATCGCATCGTCTCGCTGCTGACGAAGTCCGAGTCGATCCGCGACGTCATCGCTTTCCCGAAGTCCGGCGGTGGCTTCGACCCGCTGACCGAGGCTCCGGCGCCGATTACGCCCGCGCAGCGTAAGGAAGCTGGCGTCGATGCGAAGCCGAAGAAGCGCGGCGAGGAAGCATCCGAGGAATCCGAGAAGTGATTCTCGTTCCGTGACCTTGTCCACGGAACCCCCATTGGTCACCGACCGGTGGGGGTTTCGTGCACAATAGGGGTATGTCGTACGTCGAGATGCACCCGGTTAATCCGCAGGCACGTTTGGTCAACACGGTCGTTGATCTGCTGGAGCGCGGCGGCACGATTGCGCTGCCCACTGACTCCGGCTATGCGATCGCGACGAAGGCTGGCAACAAGGCGGGCATGGATACGATCCGCTCGATCCGTAAGCTTGATGACAAACATAACTTCTCGTTGCTGTGTCACTCGTTTGCGCAGCTGGGCGAGCTCGTGATTATTGACAACCACGAGTTCCGCACCATGAAGGCGCTCACGCCCGGTCCCTACACATTCATCCTGCGGGGGACTAAAGAGGTTCCGCGCATCATGCTGAACAAGAAGAAGCACACGGTGGGCGTGCGCATCCCCGATCACGTCATCACTCAGGCGATCATTGAGGCGCTGGGCGAGCCCCTGGCGTGTTCGACGCTCATTATGCCCGGCGAGGATGAGCCCCTCACAGATGGTTTCGATGTCGATGAGCGCATCGGGCACCTGGTTGATCTCGTTGTGGTGGGGCCCGTCGGCGTGGCGCAGCCGACCACGGTCATCGACTTCGCGGGCGGAGATGCGGTCGTCGCTCGTGTTGGCGCTGGCGATATTTCGCTGTTCGACTGAACGTGTGGCATTCGAGCAGACGTCTTTTTCGCGCACCGGTTTTTGCCTGTTGCGCCAAGAGACAAGAGACGGGATCTATCGCGATACCGATGCGCTCCCGATTGTTGGACAGCGCCTTGTCGTTGATGGGGTCGACGCCGTTCGTGTGACCTTCCAATCCGCAGACGAGGCCGCCGCTGATTGCTACGTTATCTTGAACACGATCACGGATCGCGCGCGCGAGCACCTTGACGAGTTTCGCATGGGTGCGGGCGCGGACGACGGCAATGCTCACGCGCTCGTGTGTGTGCTTCCCGCTGACGCGATCATCAGCTATCAGCAGGTGATCGTGGACACCTCGGACGTGCGCGTCAGCGCGGTCACGGAGATGTGTCAGTGGCTTCAGTTCGTTGACGGCGCTCGCCCTGATGCCGCCAATCCTCTGACCCTCGTCAACGGCCGCGGGCAGCAGGCTTCGCTCTTTGTCGGTCCCAATGCCCGGGTGGTGTGGCCGTCGCGAGATCTGTCCGACGCTCAGATGTGGGCGGTGCGAGAGGTCGAGATCGGTGAGGCGATCACCGCGCGGCTGGGGATGGCAGGCGGACGTCGCGTCGTGACATATGACGGTGAGAGCGTGCCAACCTGCACCCTGATTCTGTTCGACGCTGAGATGTGGCGAGCCAACGGCGTTGGCTGGCTCACCCGCCGCTATCCCGGGCTGCGCGTGGTCACCATCGATGCGGGTGCTTGTGCGCAGCGTGAGGTGGAGCTGACGGATGCGGATCGTGTTGCTGCTCTGCTTCAGGCAGTGTGCGACGAGGCCGGGGCAGGTCCCGTGATGGTCGCCGGCCAATCCTACGGTGGCCTCGCCGCGTTGGAGGTTGGCTTGCGACAGGATCTGCCCGTCGACGTGATCGTCGCCCAATCGCCGTCCCCGTGGTGGGGCGGGGCTGCGCGAGGCGTGGGCGAGGGGGCGTTGATGCGAGACCTGCGCTCTGGGGTGGCGACGCCCCACCCCGGAGTGACGCTACGCCTGCAGGTTGGGACTCTGGAGCAGACGATGCGCCGGTCGTTGATGACTGTGCGGAGCTTCTGCGGAGTCTGGGAGCCCATGTGGAATTGGATCATTACCGCAGCGGGCATGATGTCGCCTGGTGGCGGGAAGGGCTGATTTGTGCACTCGATGAGTGGCGTGCTCTCACATACTGACCAGTGACGAGACAGACTGGGTTGCCACGCTCCCTATAGGTTAGGCTCACCTTTCCCCCTAATAGATCGACTGAATTGAGACACCTGTACACCTGTCGACGCGAATCAGCGCCATGGTCGGCGTCGCTGTGACTGCTCTCGCCCTGGGAGCCTGCTCGTCCACCCAGCCCACCCCGGCCTCGTCCCCCGAGGCCTCTGCGACGTCCGAGACGCGCACTGTTACCGACGCGTCCGGCCAGGAAGTGACACTCCCGTCGCACCCGAGCCGCGTCGTCACGCTCTCCGAGCCGACCACTGACAATGCCCTCGCGCTCGGCGTGACCCCGATCGGTGTCGTGTCCGGCCGTGGTCAGCAGACCGTCCCGAACTACCTGATCGATCGTGGCGGAGACATTCCGATCCTTGGATCGATTGGTACCCCGAACCTCGAGGCTATCGGTGCGGCCCATCCTGATCTCATCCTCGTCGACGGTACCTCTGTGAAGAATAACGACACGGAAACCCTGACTGCGCTTTCTCAGATCGCGCCCGTCTTCTTCACCACTCAGTCCGGTGGTGACTGGCGTGAGACCTTCACGCTTACCGCAGATGCGCTGGGTCTGGCCGACCAGGCCGAGACCAAGCTCGCGGAGTTCGACCAGCATGTCGCATCGGTGAGCGCCCGTCTGAAGGATGCCGGCTACCTCGATCAGACGTACTCGGTCGTGCGTTGGCAGGGCGATAGCGCCGGCCTGATCCTCAAGGATCTCCCCGCCGGACAGGCTCTGACCGCACTCGGCATGAAGCGCCCCGCGAACCAGGACCGTCACGGCGAGGGCCACTCTGAGCCTGTCTCCCTGGAGAACATCGACCAGATCGATGCGGACTGGATCTTCCTTGGCACGCTCGGCAAGTCCTCGGTGAACAATCCGTCCGCCGGTGGCAACACGGGCGTCGAGGCCTCCGCCGCGGCCCTCGAAGAGGCGAAGAACACCGTCGGTTTCGACTCCCTCGGCGCCGTCAAGGCGAACCACGTCATCCCCGTCGACGGCTCCCTGTAGACCTCAACCGGTGGCTACCTCCTGATGGACGGCATCGTCTCGAGCATCGAGGCCCAGTTCGTCCCGGCTTCCTGAGCCTGATGGTCGGACGATTCGGGTCGCTGACCTGACATGACGACACGTCGTATCACCAGCGTCGTCATTGCCTGCGCAGTGGCGACGCTGGTGCTTGTCCTCGTCGCGATGGCCTCGCTCGCCCTCGGTTCCCGTTCCATTGCTCCCGATGTTGTGTGGGATGCTCTGGTTCGTGGTTGGGCGAGTCAGGACGCTCAGGTGGTCACCCAGCTGCGCGTGCCGCGCACGATCGCCGCGCTCATGATCGGCGGTGCGCTTGGTTTGGCGGGCTCCATCATGCAGGCGATGATCCGCAATCCGCTCGCCGACCCCGGCGTGCTCGGCATTAACGCAGGTGCGGCGTTCGTCGTTGTCTCCGTGACGGCCATCTCCGGAGTCGTGACGCGTGCGGGGACGCTCGGCGCTTCCCTCGTCGGTGCCGGTGTGGCCGTGGCGCTCGTGTTTGCTATTTTGGGGCGCGGTGGAGGATCGCGTTCTCGGCTGGTTCTTGCGGGCATCGCCGTATCTGCGGCTCTTGCATCCCTCACGCAGGCAGTGTTGACGGCCAATCAATTCGCATTCAACGAGTTCCGCTACTGGGCATCCGGCTCGTTCGAGGGAGTCGATATGGGCTCCGTGGCCGCCGCGGGAGTCGTTATCCTGTGCGGCTGCGTCCTCGCAGTTCTCATCTCGTCAGCTCTCGGCGTTCTCGCCATCGGTGAGGATGCCGCCGTGAGTCTTGGTGTGCGCGTGCGTCTCATTCGGGCACTGGGAGTTCTTGCGGTGACGGCTCTCGCGGGTGGAGCCACAGCGCTGGGCGGTCCGCTGACATTCGTCGGCCTCGCGGTGCCGCTCATGGTCCGACGCGTTGTGGGGGCGAGGCAGGGAACGATCGCGATCTGGTCGACGGTTTCGGGCGCTGTGTGGGTGTGCATTGCAGACATTACGTCGCGTCTCGTCCTCGCGCCTTCCGAGGTGCCCGTTGGCGTCGTTGTAGCCCTGATCGGCGCCCCTTCTTCATTATCGGTGCGCGTGGAAGGGGCATGTCGTGACGCGGGAAAGCCATCGGTACACCACTCTGTCGAGAGCGGGTTTCTCCGTGCGCATCCATCGACGTAGCGCGGCGGTAGTCATCATCGGCTCCTTCTTCTGGTTGGCTTGTCCGTCTATTCGCTGAGACTCGGCGACTATGGGCTCAGTGCTGGGGATTCCTTCCGACGCCTACTGGGTGATGGCGGGCCTCGAGATGATTTCCTCGGTGTCTACTTTGTGCAGTCTGTGCGGCTGCCGCGGATGCTGGCCGCTGTCGCGGTCGGGTGCACGCTCGGCATTTCGGGGCGTATCTTCTAGACGATCTCGGGTAATCCTCTGGGGAGTCCGGACATTGTGGGGCTGTCAACGGGGTGTGCCACCGGAGCGCTGATAGCGATTATTGTGCTGGGGTCGAGTCCGGCCGTCACCGGCTTCGGAGCGTTGCTCGGTGGTCTCCTCTCAGGCGTGCTGATCCTCGCCTGCGCGGGCGGTATGCGCGTGACGGGAATGCGTGTTGTCCTGGTCGGTATTGGTTGCTCTGCTGCGCTGCGCGCTATCAATTCGCTGCTGATCGTCAAGGCGCCACTGGGGGCGGCGCAGCGAGCGCAACTGTGGAGTGCCGGATCATTTTCGGGGGTCACGTTCGCTCGACTGACGCCGCTCCTGATCGTGCTCGGCGTTGTCGCATGCGCGTGCGTCGCGGCTACAGTTCCGCTGGGGCTTGTGGCGATGGGGGACGACGTTGCGACCGGGCTCGGTGTGCGCGTGCGCCGCATTCGTCTTCTGTCGATCGTTGTTGCGATTCTGCTCGTCGCCTGTGCGACGGCTGTGGTTGGTCCGGTTGCATTCGTTGCGCTATCCGCTCCACATGTCGCTCACCGCCTGTGCGGGGGCGGGGGAGTGGGTTTCGTATCCTCCGGCGTCGTGGGAGCGTTGCTGGTGTTGACTTCCGACGTGTGTGCTCAGCGTTTGATTGCTCCCGCTGAGCTTCCTGTGGGTGTTGTGACGGGTGTCGTGGGAGGCTTGTATCTCTTGTGGCTGTCGATTCGTGAGGTGAGGTCGTGACTGAGGTGGGAACGAGGCCGGGGCTGGGCGCCCGAGATATCGTCGTCGGCTACGGGAAGAATGCTCCGATTCTGGATGGGCTGTCCCTGGACGTGCTGACTGGGGAATTGACCGTCATCGTCGGCCCCAATGCGTGCGGGAAGTCGACTCTCTTGCGGTCGTTGTCGCGCGTTCTCGATGTTCGTAGCGGAGTGGTGGAGTTGGATGGCAGCAGCGTTGCTGACATGAATCAGAAGGCGCCCGCGCGCAGGCTCGGATTGCTCGCGCAATCGTCCGTGGCTCCGGGCGATATGCTCGTGGAAGACTTGGTTGCGAGGGGACGCTACCCCTATCAATCCCTTCTGCGTCAATGGAGTCGTGAAGACGATGAAGCTGTTGCTCGTGCGATGGAAGATGCCTGCGTCGCCTCCCTCGTGGGGCGGCGCGTTGGTGAACTTTCGGGTGGTCAGCGTCAGCGTGTCTGGATTGCAATGGCTTTGGCGCAGTCGACGGAGATCTTGCTGCTCGATGAATCGACGACGTATCTCGATCTTAATCACCAGCTTGAGGTGCTCCGTCTTGCCGATCGCTTGCAACGTGCGGGTACAACTGTTGTTGCCGTGCTGCACGATCTGCATCTTGCCTTCCGGTATGCCACGCACCTCGTCTTCATGAAGGACGGGCAGATCCTCGCACAGGGGGAGCCCACCCAGGTAGTCACGCCCGAGCTCGTAGAACGTGTCTTCGCAGTGCCCTGCCGCGCATCATCGAGGATCCGGAGACGGGAGCTCCTCTCGTCATCCCACGCGGGTAATCGTCGTTGTGTTTCTCGATATCTCAAATGCTGACCAGCGGGTCATCAGAAGCCATGATTGCTCGATAATATTGCTCACAGTTGTCGTGACAAAATCGCATAAATCCAGGTAAAATAAGGTTTTGAGCGAGTGTGTCATGAATGTGCTTGTTGCTCGCAATTACATCTCGCAAGCCAGGCAATAGTATGGTGCTCGTATCGAGTGGTTACTCAGGCACTGACATGCGCATTCTGGGCGTGACAGTGTTGGTTGGTTGAGACTATCCCAGACAGAAGGAAACGAATACGCATGACGACACAGGCGCGCTCACAGAGCCGGGGCCTTCGCATGTCCCTGCTTGCACTGACCGCCTCTGCTTCCGTCGTCGGTGGAATGTTTGTGTCGGTCGGCCCCGCTTATAGCGCCGATGGGATTGGCGATGATGCTGGGCAGTGTTTGACCGCTTCTGAAGAAGGAGCGTCGGTCATAGCCTCGTCGGTTGTTGCGACCGGCGTGCCGCTGCATGTGGAAGGCACTGGCTGGGGGCCGTCTTCCGAGGGTGCCCTCGGTTTCGTGATTGTGACGCTCGATGATGGCCAGGAAAAGCGCTCTGATGACATGGTCCTCCCAGCGTGGGTTCCGTCCTCGGTCGCACGTAATAGGTCTGCATGGGCGGTTGCGAACGTTGGTGCGGATGGCACTTTCGTGGCTGATATTGACCTGCCGGCTACGTGGACGGTGGGGACGAAGCATCAGGTCATGATCGGTGACGGGGTGACGGGTAACTATGTTCAGGTTGAGGTGACGGTCGTCGAATCGGCAGCCGAGGCGCGCTCTTGTTCGCTGGCGCCGACCGAGCCGTCAGTGACCGATGGTACTGATCCTGTGACGGACAGTGCCGCCCCGACTCACGATCCGGGCTCTGAGAACACCTCCGCGAGCCCTACCGGCACCCCGTCTGTGCCAAGCGGGCCGTCGGCGAGTGCGTCTGGAGAGAAACAGACATCCGAACGAATGCAGGCTGATAATGCGACATCTTCTGCGTCGATTCCCTCTCCCAGTTCGTCGTCTGCTAGTGGAGGATCGTCGACACAGTCCTCGTCTGCTTCATCCGGTGCATCTGGTAGCGGCGCGGATCCCACTCCGGATCCTTCAGCCTCATCCACTCAGCAAAGCGTGTCCGCATCGCAGATTGGTCCCAAAGCTCGCTCGGAACAGCAGGCCTCGAATCAGGCTGCCCGCGAGGAGGAGTCGCGACTGAATGGCTGGATTCTCGCTGGTGGCGGTGCTCTTGCGTTGCTCGGTGCCATCGTGACGGTCAGTATTGTTCGCCGCTCCCACGGATTGCCGCGCTAATCACCTTTCATCTGGCCTAGTGCTCTGAGAAAATGTGCATTAACCGATTGGTGTGCGTTGGAATTTAGCATTCGCGTGCCACGCCTGTTACTCTAGTTTCAAAACAAATGCTTCTGAGGATTAAGTCACTAAGGAGAACGGTATGCAGCACGCACGGGCCGCTTCTGCCCTTGCCGCGCGCGGCCTCGGAGGGCGCAGTCGATTGATGAGCCTCCTGATGGCCCTGTGCCTGTTCGCTGCCATCGCGCTTGCGATCCCCGGATTTGCTGCTCGCGCAGACGGTAACGACGGGGCTATTCCCGTCCCGACCACGGCATTCACTGTTCGGATCGAACAGGGCTCTTCTTTTGAGCAGCAGTACGGGGATAAGGGCTACTGGGGCGTGATGCTCGACTCGGGTCGCGTGACACCCATTGAACAGCCGACGTACGAGCGTAATGGCGAAACGGTGCCCGTGACCGCTGATGATGTGTGGGTTGCCACCAGTCCGCACAACTACACCCTGAAGGTCCCTGTGCCCAATGGACAGAACAATGTCGAGGGCATCACGTGGGAGCCTGGAACGAAGCACACCGTCACGGTGCTCATGTTCAAGGAAGGGCGAGATCTCGTTGAGGGTGACCCCGTGAGCTACACGGTGAGCGTGTATCAGCCTGTTGATAACGACGACGCGCGTACACCTGAACCGACGGCGGACCCGACGACCGATCCCGCGCCTCAGCCCACGGCCGAGCCGACGACCGATCCCGCGCCTCAGCCCACGGCCGAGCCGACGAGCGAGCCCAGCGCTGACCCCGCGCCTGCTCCGACCACCGAGCAGCCCGCAGCTCAGCCTGATGATCCGCAGCTCCCCGCCGTCCGTCCGACCCCGACGCCTTCCGCAACGCCGACCCCGACGCCTTCTGCGACAGCGTCTGCTGGGTCCACGCAGCCTTCCGACACTCCGGTGTCGCCCATTTCGGACGTTTCTCAGCTGACTGACGCGAACAAGGGTGGCGTGAGTGCTGCTTTCACGGGCGGGCAGCTGACGATCAATGTCCCTTCGGATAAGGCCGTTGCCGGCGACTGGGTGAGCGCGAACATCATGCAGACCAGTGAGGCCCGCTGGCTTCAGGTCGAAGACTCCAATCAGGTGTCCATGGACGTTACGGGCCTGCCGATGGGCGACTACAAGGTCGTTGTGGCGAACCGACAGCATGAACTGGTCGGTTGGGCTGAGTTCAAGGTCGCTTCGACGGTTGCCGCAGCCGGTGCGGGGTCTTCCGTTGACGCCTCGGGCGGTGTGAAGCTGCACGCTGAGATGTTGTCTTCCTCGCTGGCCGGCAACGAGTCTGAAGGGCTGAATGGGTACCTGCTGGGTGCCGGTGCCTGCATGCTGATCCTCGGCGGCCTCGTCGTCGTCCAGGTTCTCTCAGGTCCCAAGATTGGCTCTTCTTCGAATGGAGTCACATTGTCCTAAGCTAGGGCTCATGGATCTGTTTGATTCTGAGTCTGTCGACGAGTCGGGCGTGCCTGCTTTCAATGCGGGCGCGCCCCTCGCCGTTCGTATGCGCCCGACGACGCTTACAGAGGTGGTTGGTCAGTCGCACCTGTTGGGTGAGGGGGCTCCGTTGCGGCGCTTGCTCTCGCCGGGTGCGAGTGGTGGGGTGTCGGTCTCTTCCGTCGTTCTCTGGGGGCCTCCAGGTACCGGTAAGACGACACTCGCGTATTTGATTGCGCGCGCATCCGGGCGCCGTTTTGTTGAGCTTTCTGCCGTGTCTTCTGGGGTCAGTGACGTGCGGCGCGTTGTCGACGATGCGCGTCGAACCCTTGCTGGCGGGGGAGAAGAGACGATTCTGTTCGTCGATGAGGTGCATCGATTTTCGAAGTCGCAGCAGGACTCGCTCCTGCCGGCGGTTGAGAATCGTTGGGTTGTGCTTGTGGCGGCAACGACTGAGAATCCCTCGTTCTCGGTGATTTCCCCTCTCCTGTCGCGCTCGTTGCTGCTGACCCTGCGTCCGCTTGATGCGGATGCGATTGAGGGACTTATTCGGCGTGCGCTGGCGGATGAGCGCGGCCTCGGTGGGCGTTTTTCTATCACGGACGAGGCCGTGGCTGGCCTTGTGCGGTTGGCGGGCTCGGATGCGCGTAAGTCTTTGACCCTCCTGGAGGCAGCCGCGGGTGTGGCTAGCGACGATGGATCCGGTGAGATTACGGTCGCGAGCGTTGAAGCGGCGGCCAACCAGGCCCTCGTTCGATGGAGCAAGGATCAGCACTACGATGTGGCAAGCGCGTTCATCAAATCGATGCGTGGTTCTGACGTGGATGCGGCGCTCCACTACCTCGCCCGTATGATCGAGGCCGGGGAGGACCCGCGCTTCATTGCGCGGCGTATCATGATCGCCGCCTCCGAAGAAGTCGGTATGGCCGCCCCTGAGGTGTTGACGACCTGCGTGAGCGTCGCGCAGGGTGTTGCGCTGATTGGTATGCCCGAGGCCCGTCTGTTACTCGCGGAGGCGGTGGTCGCCGTGGCAACGGCCCCGAAGTCGAACGCGACGTACCTGGCGATTGATCGTGCGATCGCCGATGTGCGTGCGGGGCGTGGGGGAGCGGTTCCCGAGCACTTGCGCGACGCGCACTATTCCGGTGCGAAGTTGCTGGGCCACGGTGAGGGGTACCTCTATGCGCATGATTATCCGCACCATGTTGCGGCGCAGCAGTACCTACCTAACGACCTGGAAGGCACGCGTTACTACGAGCCAACGGAAAACGGGCATGAGGCGATGCTCACGAAGCGGCTTGGTGTGATTCGCAATTTACTGAAAAGACGCTAGGATGTAACAGTTGTCCGCACCAGCGGACACCTGGGGCCTTAGCCGACGGATCTCATTGATCCTGGAGTTGGCCCCATGCCGGTACCTCCGGCATGACATGAGAAACAGGAAGAAGAAACATGGCAACGAATCGTTCCCGCAAGCAGGTGCGCGAGTCCCGCGCCCTCGGTCTGGCTCTGACCCCCAAGGCCGTTCGCTACTTCGAGAAGCGCCCCTACGGCCCCGGTGAGCACGGTCGTACGCGCCGCCGCCAGGACTCCGACTATGCCGTTCGTCTGAAGGAAAAGCAGCGTCTGCGCGCCCAGTACGGCATTCGTGAGTCGCAGCTGCGCCGCGCCTTCGAAGAAGCTCGTCGTACCGTCGGCCTGACCGGTGAGAACCTGGTTGAGCTGCTCGAAATGCGTCTCGACGCCCTCGTTCTGCGCGCTGGCTTCGCCCGCACCATCCAGCAGGCCCGCCAGTTCGTCGTTCACCGTCACATCCTCGTTGATGGCAAGATCGTCGACCGTCCCTCGTTCCGCGTGAAGCCCGGCCAGACCCTGCAGGTCAAGCCCAAGTCGCAGACCACGGTTCCTTTCGAGATTGCTGCCGAGGGTATTCACCGCGACGTGCTGCCCGCCGTCCCCGAGTACCTGGACGTTGATCTCGCCCGCCTGAAGGCGACCCTGGTGCGTCGCCCGAAGCGTGCTGAGGTTCCGGTGACCGTCGATGTCCAGATGGTCGTCGAGCACTACTCGCGCTGACACTGGCCTTTCCGCGCCCCCGAGCGACGCTCGGGGGCGCGGTTTTTCTTTTATCCCACTGTCCGCTTGCGCGTGCCGAAGTGCCGTGAGCGGCGCTGACCGTCTAACATGGGGGACTATGCGTACGTCTGAAATCCGCACCCGCTGGCTCGAATACTTCAAGAAGCAGGGGCATGAGATTCGTCCTTCCGTTTCTCTTGTCTCCCCGGAGCCCTCGATTCTGTTCACGATCGCGGGCATGGTTCCGTTCATCCCCTACATCACGGGCGTCGAGCCCGCGCCGTGGCCTCGTGCCGCGTCGGTGCAGAAGTGCATTCGCACGAACGACATCGATAACGTCGGTAAGACGACGCGTCACGGAACGTTCTTCCAGATGAACGGTAACTTCTCGTTCGGCGACTACTTCAAAGAAGGTGCGATCAACTATGCGTGGGAACTGCTGACCGGTTCGCGCGACGAGGGCATGTACGGACTCGACGGTGATCGCTTCTGGGTGACGCTGTGGGACCAGGACGAGGAAGCTTTCAACGTCCTCACCAAGCAGATTGGTATGGATCCCAAGCACATTGTGCGCCTGCCTCGTGAGGAAAATTTCTGGGATACGGGTCAGCCCGGCCCTGCGGGTCCCTGCGCGGAGTGGCACTACGACCGCGGCCCCGAATATGGTCCCGAGGCCGTGGGTGGCACCGTCGATCCGGGCGGCGACCGCTATCTCGAGGTGTGGAACCTTGTCTTCGACCAGTTCATGCGCGGTGAGGGTACCGGCAAGGACTACCCCCTGCTGGGCGAGCTCGATAAGAAGGCGATTGATACGGGCGCCGGCCTCGAACGTCTGGCCTTCGTCATGCAGGACAAGCCCAACATGTACGAGATCGACGAGGTCTTCCCCGTCATCGAGGCGGCCATGCAGATGAGTGGCAAGCGCTACGGCCTGGGCGCCGCGGGCCCCGAGGCCGGCGGCGCCTACGACGATGACGTGCGCATGCGTGTCGTGGCTGACCACGTGCGTTCCTCTCTCATGCTGATCGGTGATGGCGTGCGTCCCGGTAACGATGGCCGCGGCTACGTGCTGCGTCGCCTGATCCGTCGTGCTGTTCGCTCCATGCGCCTGCTGGGCGTCGACGAGGCAACCATGCCGACCCTGCTCACCGCTTCCAAGGACGCGATGAAGGCTTCGTACCCTGAGCTGGAGACCAACTGGAAGACGATCTCCGAGGTTGCCTACGCGGAGGAAGACGCGTTCCGTCGCACGCTGAGTGCCGGTACGACGATCCTGGACGCTGCGGTTGCCAGCGCGAAGGAGTCGAAGGGTGCCCCCGTTATTTCCGGCGCCTCTGCGTTCTCGCTGCACGACACCTACGGATTCCCGATTGACCTGACCCTCGAGATGGCCGCCGAGCAGGGCGTGTCCGTCGACGAGGAGGGCTTCCGCAGCCTCATGGCTGAGCAGAAGGAACGCGCACGCGCCGACGCTCGCTCGAAGAAGACCGGACACACTGACGTCCGCGTCTTCCACGACATCGAAAAGGCGATGGGTGGAGGATCGACGTTCCTGGGCTACACCGAGCAGGCAGCCGAGGCTACCGTCGAAGCGCTTCTCGTCGATGGCGTTGCCACGCCCGCCGCAACCGCTCCTGCCGAAGTTGAGGTCATCCTCGATCGCACGCCCTTCTACGCTGAGATGGGTGGCCAGCTGGCCGATCACGGTACGATTCGCCTCGCAGGTGGAGGCGTCGTCGAGGTCCACGATGTGCAGGCACCGATCCGCGGCCTGAGCGTTCACCGTGGCACCCTCACTGAGGGCGCCATGACGGTGGGGGAAAAGGCTTACGCTGAGATCGATAGCGAGCGTCGCCTGGCGATTGCTCGCGCCCATACCGCGACCCACATGGTGTACGCGGGCCTGCGCGACGTCGTGTCGAAGGATGCAACCCAGGCTGGCTCGGAGAACTCGCCGTCGCGTCTGCGCTTCGACTTCCGCCACGGTGCGGCGCTCGACGGTTCGCAGATCAACGATATTGAGGCGCTCGTCAATGAGAAGCTCGCCCAGGATCTGGCCGTGACGACCGAGGTCATGAGCCTCGACGAGGCGAAGGCCGCCGGTGCGATCGCCCTGTTTGGTGAAAAGTACGGTTCCGAGGTTCGCGTCGTCACGATCGGCGACGGCTTCGATCGCGAGCTGTGCGGTGGCACGCACGTGCCGACCACCGGACACATCGGTCGCATCACGGTGCTCAGTGAAGGCTCGGTCGGCTCCGGCGTACGCCGCATTGATGCCCTCGTTGGCGATGGTGCGTATGAGTTCCAGGCCAAGGAGCATGCGCTCGTCAGCCAGCTGTCCCAGCTCGTCGGTGGCCGTGCGGATGAGCTGCCCGAGCGTATTGAGTCCCTGATGACCAAGCTGCGTGAGTCCGAGAAGGAACTGGAGAAGGCGCGCACTGCCCAGGCCCTCAGCCGCGGTGCCGATCTCGCGGCTTCTGCCTCTGCTATTGGTGCGGTGAACGTCGTTGCTGCAGCCGTTGGCGACATGCCGTCAGCGGATGCCCTGCGCACCCTTGCGCTTGACGTGCGAGACCGCCTCGGTAATGAGCGCGGTGCTGTCGTCGCCCTCGGTGGTGTTGTCGGTGGTAAGCCCTCGCTCGTCGTTGCGACGAACGAGGCCGCGCGCGAGCATTCCGTGAAGGCTGGCGCTCTCGTCCGCGCCGTCGGCAAGTACATGGGTGGCGGCGGCGGTGGCCGCGATGACATCGCTCAGGGCGGCGGTACGAAGCCTGAGGGCATCGCGGATGCGATCGATGCGATCCGCAAGGAAATCGAGGCCCTGTGAGTATTCGTCGGGGTAGTCGTATCGGCGTGGACGTCGGCACCGTGCGTGTCGGCGTCAGCCGGTGCGACCCCGACGGCATTCTCACGATGCCTGTCGAAACCCTTCACAGGGCGCCCGATCTGTCTGATCTTGATCGTCTGGCCGACATCGTTCGTCGTCATGAAGCGATCGAAGTGATTGTTGGATTGCCTCGCCATCTGCGCGGGGGAGAGGGCATTTCTGCAAAGGGGGCGCGCAAGTATGCGCGTCGCATCAAGAAGCTTGTTCCCGATGTTCGGGTCGCGATGGTCGATGAGCGCATGACATCCAACCAGGCGCACGCTCGACTGCGTGCCTCAGGTATCCCGGAAATTGACCATCGCAGCGTCATCGACCAGGTGGCTGCGCAGATCATCTTGGAACAGGCTCTCGAGCTTGAACGCATGAGCGGTCGAGCTCCCGGTGAGGAGATTATCCTCGAACCCAACGAAGGAGTACACACGTGAGCACGCCTCCCCCTTACCCCTTCCGCTCTCGCCGTGAGATTCACTCCGGTGAACCCAAGGTCTACTCCGATGCCCCACAAGAGAGCTCCGACGCTACGGCGGCGCAGGATTCAGATCGTACCCCGGTTCACGGCACACCCGCGGTAGCCTCGGCCTCGGCCGAAGCGGCACCCGTGCGCGGAGCGCGCCCTCGTCAACGCGCGGCCGTGCACCCGTCCTTCGATGAGGTGACGGACACGGGCTCATCACCGCGTGTATTCGCTACGCCCGCCCGCGCAAGTGGCGTGGCGACGATCGCCGAAACCGTGTCAGAAACGACTGGTATGCGCTCACGCAGGCTTGCCAGCGAACGCCGTGCGGCCCGTAAACGCAAGCGTCGTCGTCGCATTCGTTCGTTCTTCATCATCGTTCTCGTGCTCGGGTTGCTCGCCGGTGCGAGCTACGTTGCCTACGACCAGCTCTTCAACTCATCAACAACGTCGTCGGATGACTATCCGGGCCCCGGCACCGGTTCGGTTGAAGTGACCATCGATGAGGAAGCCACCGGCCGCGCGATCGGTCAGACCCTCGTGGAAGCGGGCGTTGTGAAGTCCGTGGGTGCCTTCGTCCGCCAGTTCGAAAAGACATCGGCATCCATGTCGATCCGCCCAGGCACGTACCGCTTGAAGCTGCAGATGAGCGCGTCCGGAGCGCTTGCCGCCCTGCTGGACGAGACAAACCGTGTGGACTCGACGGTGACTATTGGCGCAGGGCAGAAGCTGTCGGAAGTCAAGCAGCGCATCGTCGATATCATGGGTGTTTCCGAGGCTGACGTCGATGCGGCATTCGCCGATACCGAGGCGATCGGCCTGCCTTCCGAGGCGGGCGGTAACGCCGAAGGGTGGCTCCTTCCCGGCTCCTACGAGGTCGGTGAAACAGACACGCCGACGACCCTCATCGCGCGTATGGTCAAGGGCACGATCGATGAGCTCGACCGTCTGGGCGTCGCTCCGGCAGATCGCGAGACCGTCCTCATTAAGGCATCCATCGTGGATGGCGAGATGAACATCGATAAGTACATGCCGATGGTCGCGCGCGTCATCGATAATCGTCTGGCCGATACGAACGGAGAGACGAAGGGCATGCTCGGCATGGACTCGACGGTGCTGTACGGCGTGGGGAAGACCAGCGGTGTGCCAGACCAGGCGGACCTCGATAACGACAACCCATACAACACGCGCCTCCACCCGGGACTGCCGCCCACCCCGATTGGGCAGCCGAGCGAAAAGGCCATCAAGGCTGTGCTCCACCCGGCCGACGGAACATGGCTGTACTTCGTGACGGTGAACCTGGATACGGGTGAGACCCTGTTCGCTTCCACTCTGGAAGAACAGGAGAAGAACCGTGAGCAGTTTAAGGCGTACTGCGCTGCGAATCCGAAGGTCTGTACGGCCTCATGACCTGGGCCGCCGTTATCGGTTCTCCGATCGAGCATTCCTTGTCGCCGGTCATTCACCGCGCGGCATGGGCGCAGCTCGGCATCGATGGGTGGGAGTATCGTCGCCTCGAGCAGGACGGCGCATCACTGCCCGGTTTGATCGGTGGACTCGGCGACGACTGTGCGGGCCTATCAGTGACGATGCCCTGCAAACAGGCGGTGATGCCGCTGCTGGATGCGATCGATCCTCTCGCGAGTGCCGTCGGCGCGGTTAATACGGTTGTTCCGTCCTCGGGCGTTCTCGCCGGCTTTAACACCGACGTGGCGGGTATCGCCTCAGCTGTTCGTCGCGCGTGTTCGCTCGCGCAACGCCCCTTGCCTGCGAGTGCTCTGATCCTTGGCGCCCGCGCCACGGCTTCCTCGGCACTCGCCGCGTTTGGCGAGCTGGGGATAACGACGTCGACCGTCGCTGCACGCCGCTTCGGTGGGCCCGGGTCGGCTGTTGCTGCAGCATCGCGTCTGGGCGTCACCATCGAACAGGTTCTATGGTCAAACGTCGAGGCCGTGTTCCAGGCAGCGCGCGCGGTTGACCTCATCGTGTCAACACTGCCCGCGGGCGTTGCGGATCCGCTCGCGCAGTGCCTCGATGTACGTGACGGGCAAGTCCTTTTGGATGTCGTCTATTCCCCGCGCAATACGGCATTGCGCAGCGTCTTTGAGGCAGGCGGAGGCATTGTCGCTGAAGGTACGGATATGCTCGTCTATCAGGCGGGCGCACAGGTCCAGTTGATGACCGGGCGCAGTCCCGATATTGATGTGATGCGCGGGGCTCTCGAGGAGGAGCTGGAACGGCGCTCACGGGAAGGCGCGGCGTTGTGATCGTTGGTTGGCTTCCCCAGCGTATTAGTGCGGATCTGTCTCTCGTATCCGGATTCCTCACGTGGATTATCGTGCTGGTGTGGCTGTGGCGGTCTGGGTGGAAGATTCAGCGGCGTTATTTTATTGAAGCGACTCGTACCCCGCTCACGCGTAACGCGATTGTGTGGAGTTCCGCGATCGTCGGGGCGATCCTTTTTGTGGCGGCGCAGATGCGCCCCGGTATGCCGGCTGTCATGACGGTTGCGATGATCGGGGCACTGAGTGCCTACGTTGACGCGCAGACCCACCGCCTGCCGAACGCATATACCGCGGCGATGGGTATAGGCGTGAGCGTGGGTGTCATTGTAGGCGTCATTATTTCGCCCCTGTGGCAGCAGCGCCTCATCGGATGTGTTGCCGGAGCTCTCATTTGGACTATCCCTATCGCACTGCTGAACCGTTTGCCCGGCGGTATGGGTGGGGGAGACGTGAAGCTCGCACCCGTTTTGGGAGCGATGGTTGGGACCGTCGGTATTCAGGCGGCAGTCTCCTCACTGGCCTTATCCTTCGTGCTGGCTGGCTTCGCTGCGCTCTGGAAAATTGTGATCGGCTCTGCGGGGACGAAGTCGCGCGTGCCGATGGGTCCTTGGATGATTGGATCCGCGCTGACGGCCGCAATCGCGTGGGGCGTCGTTCCGGACTGGCTGTAGCAGTCGGTCTCATTGTGGACCCCGCCGGGACGAGTACGCGTCCGGATGGGACAATAGGGTGGTGAGTATTTCGACGCCTTCGTACCAGTGTGAGCCTGTGAGCCTCGAATGGGGTCAGACCTGGCCCCCACGCGACGTCTTTGTCGATCTCGCGGCCTCCAGGCGCGTGATCCCCGTTGTGCGGCGTGTCCTTGCGGATGAGCTGAGCGCGGTGGGCGTCTATCGACAGCTTGCCCATGGCAACTACGGAAGCTTCATTCTCGAGTCCGCCGAACACGGTGGTTCGTGGGGGCGCTGGTCTTTTGTGGGAGCCTCGAGTGCTGGCGCCATCGTCGCACGCGACGGTCACGCACAGTGGATCGGTTCCCACCCGGAAGGTGCTCGTGAGGAGGGAACGTTCCTTGAGGTCGTTCACTCAGCACTCGAAGAACTCGCTGCGCCGGCGATTGACGGATTGCCTCCGCTGACGGGTGCTCTTGTTGGTTCTCTCGGTTGGGGCATCATCCCCGAGTGGGAGCCTACGCTCGCCGCGACAGCACCGAAGGAGTCGGATATTCCGGACGCGACGCTCGTGTTGGCGACGGAGGTTGCGGCCCTCGATCATGCGACGGGGTCGGTGTATCTGATGGCGATCGCCTGGAACCTCAACGGTTCGGCGGACGGCGTTGATAGGGCGTACGACCGTGCTATTGAGCGCCTCGATGCGATGACGACACAACTGGCGACCCCGATTGCGCCCGCGGTGCTGGGGACGAGCGATGCGACGCCGCCTCAGGTACGTGAGCGTACAGCGCGCGCCGATTTCGAGTCCTCTGTCAACGCAGCGAAGCGCTCCATTGAGGATGGTGATGCGTTCCAGATCGTCGTGTCGCAACGCCTTGATGTATCGACGTCAGCCAGCGGCATCGATGTCTATCGCGTGCTGCGTACGGTCAACCCTTCGCCCTACATGTACTTCCTGGACCTGCCCGACGAGAAGGGCGGTCATTTTGAGGTTGTCGGTTCGTCTCCGGAGACCCTCGTCAAGAGTGAACGACGCCGTGTCTGGACGTATCCGATCGCCGGTTCGCGTCCGCGTGGGGCGGATTCTGCGCAGGACCACCGCCTGGCGGCCGAGCTGCTTGAGGATCCCAAGGAGCTGTCGGAACACGTGATGCTCGTCGACCTGGCTCGCAATGACCTGTCGAAGGTGTGCGATCCTGCGTCGGTCGAGGTCTCCACGCTCATGGAGCTGAAACGTTTTTCGCATATTCAGCACATTTCGTCCACGGTGACGGGTGTGCTGCGCCCGGATGCTGACGCTCTTGATGCCCTGGTTGCGACGTTCCCCGCGGGTACCCTGTCGGGAGCGCCCAAGCCTCGTGCGATCCAGCTGATCGATGACTTCGAGCCCGCTGCGCGAGGTGTATACGGTGGTGTCGTCGGCTACTTCGACCTGTCGGGCGATGCTGATTTGGCGATCGCGATTCGTACGGCATCGTTGAAGGATGGCGTTGCCTCGGTGCAGGCGGGTGCGGGACTTGTTGCCGATTCGGTGCCTGTGCTGGAGTATGAGGAATCCCGTAACAAGGCTGCTGCCGTAGTGGAGTCCGTCGTGCGGGCATCGACCCTGGTGCCCCTGTCCTGACTCGTCCCACGGGATGCCTCACCCGCCGTCGGCCATTTTTCGCTAGCCTAGGTGAGGAATGATCGTTTCTGCCTGAAAGGGGAGCATCGTGAGCGTTCTCGATGACATTATCGCCGGGGTCCGACAGGATCTGAAGGAGCGTGAAGATCGCGTCCCTTTGGCTCGGATTAAGGAGATGGAGACTCAGGTTCCGGAGGCGAAGGATGCGCTTGGTGCTCTGCGGGGCCGTGACGGCGCCGTCAAGATCATTTCTGAGGTGAAGCGCTCGTCGCCGTCGAAGGGCGCGCTGGCGGCGATCCCGGATCCGGCTGCGCTCGCCTCGACGTACGAGGCCGGGGGAGCCTCGGTCATTTCGGTGCTCACTGAGCAGCGTCGCTTTCACGGTTCGCTCGCCGATCTCGATGCGGTACGCGCAGCCGTCGACATTCCCGTCCTTCGCAAGGATTTCATCGTGACGCCCTACCAGATTCACGAGGCGCGTGCTCACGGCGCTGATCTCGTGCTTCTGATCGTTGCGGCGCTTGAACAGAACGTGCTTGTGTCCCTGCTGGAGCGTACCCGCTCGCTGGGCATGGAAGCCCTGGTGGAGACGCACTCGCGTCTCGAAGCCCTCCGTGCGATGGAGGCAGGCGCCTCGATCATCGGTGTGAACGCGCGCAACCTGAAGACGTTGGACGTTGACCGCTCGACCGTTGAGCAGGTCATCGACGTCATTCCGCAGGACGTTGTCGCTGTCGCCGAGTCCGGCGTCGCCAGCGCCCACGACGTCTTTGAATACGCCAAGTGGGGTGCCGATGCTGTTCTCGTTGGCGAGGCACTCGTGACGTCGGGCGATCCGATGGCGAGTATTCAGGACATGGTGAGCGCTGGACAGCATCCCGCGCTGCGGACAGATCGTAAGGCTCGCGTCGCTGCGGCGCGTCAGGAAGGACAGTGATGGCATCCGATAACTTTGTGGAGGGACCGTACTTCGGTGATTTTGGCGGTCGCTTCGTCGCCGAGTCCCTCATGGGACCCCTCGAAGAGGTTGAAGCCGCGTGGAAGCGCCTGTGGCGTGACCGGTCATTCCAGCGCCGCCTGCGCGATCTGTTCCTGAACTACGCGGGACGTCCCTCCCTGTTGACGGAGGCCCCCCGTTTCGCTGCAGACTTGGGTGGCGTGCGTGTCTTCCTCAAGCGCGAGGATCTGAACCATACGGGGTCGCACAAGATTAACAACGTGCTTGGGCAGGCGTTGCTCACCAAGGAGCTGGGAAAGACCCGCGTCATTGCGGAGACCGGCGCGGGACAACACGGCGTGGCCACGGCGACGGCCGCGGCGCTTCTGGGCCTGGAATGCACGATCTACATGGGCCGAGAGGATACTGAGCGTCAGGCCCTGAACGTCGCACGCATGCAGATGCTTGGCGCCGAGGTCATCGCCGTGACTGCGGGTTCTGCGACCCTCAAGGATGCGATCAACGAGGCTTTCCGTGACTGGGTGACCAACGTCGAGACGACCAACTACATCTTCGGTACCGCTGCGGGTCCGCACCCGTTCCCTGAACTCGTGCGCGACCTCCAGCGTGTCATTGGCGATGAGGCGCGTGCTCAGCTGCTCGCCGCTGAGGGACGACTGCCCGACGTGGTGGTCGCTTGCGTGGGTGGTGGCTCCAACGCCATTGGCTCGTTTACCGCGTTCATCGATGATCCGAGTGTCGAGCTCCTTGGCTGCGAGGCTGCGGGCGATGGTTTTGAAACGGGGCGTCATGCCGCTTCCATCACGGCCGACGAGGTGGGCGTGCTGCACGGCGCGCGTACGTTCGTCCTGCAGGAGCGTGACGGCCAGACGAAGGCCTCTCACTCGATTTCCGCCGGCCTCGACTACCCGGGTGTCGGCCCGGAGCACGCGTGGTTGGCGCGGACGGGTCGCGCCTCGTACATGCCTATTTCTGATGCCGAGGCTATGGACGCGTTCCTGCATCTGTCCCGCACGGAGGGCATCATTCCCGCCATCGAGTCCTCCCATGCCCTTGCTGGTGTCCGCAAGTGGGCGCTGGCCAAGGTCGAAGCGGAAGGACCCTTTGAACCGGGGGAGGAGCCAATCGTCATCGTGACCGTGTCCGGGCGCGGCGACAAGGACGTGGATACCGCATCGCGGTGGTTCGGCTACGGACAAGCGAAGCTGCAGGTCATCGACCCCAGTGCCGGGCCGTCGGGCGTCGCCGTCCTGGATCAAAACGAGGAGAAGTGACATGACGCGTGCACCCCATTCAGCCGTTGCCATTGATGCTGCCCGTCAGCGTGGCGACGCGGCGCTCATCGCCTACCTGCCCGTCGGCTTCCCGTCTGTCGAGGATTCGATTCGCGCGGGCAAAGTTCTGGCGGATTGCGGTGTTGACGTCATCGAACTCGGTTTCCCCTACTCGGATCCCGGAATGGATGGCCCGACGATCCAGCGAGCGACCGTCGCTGCTCTCGAGCGCGGCACCCACCTCGAGGACCTCTTCCACGCGGTGGACGAGCTGACCTCGTACGGAGTTTCGACCTGCTCGATGACCTACTGGAATCCCGTTGAGTGGTGGGGCGTCGAGCGCTTCGCCAAGGACTTCGCCGCCGTTGGTGGTTCGGGTCTCATTACCCCTGACCTGCCGCCCGAAGAGGGCGCACAGTGGGAGGTCGCGTCGGATAAGTACGACCTGGAACGCATCTACCTGAGCGCCCCCTCCTCTCCCGAGCACCGCCTCAAGCTCATTGCCGAGCACTCGCGTGGCTGGGTGTACGCGGCCTCGTCGATGGGCGTCACGGGCGCGCGTGCGGTTGTTGGCGCGCATGTCGGCGACGTTGTCGCGCGTACTCGCGCCGCTGGTGCCGAGCGCGTGTGCGTGGGCCTCGGCGTGTCCAATGGCGCGCAGGCCCGCGAGATCGGCGCATATGCGGACGGAGTCATCGTCGGTTCCGCGCTGGTGAAGACGCTCTTCGACGACTCGATCGACCGTGGGCTGAAGGCTCTGGGTGAGCTTGCCACCGAACTGAAGGCCGGCGTCAGCGAGGCCCGCGCGTGAACACCCTCGTCGCTGTCGGTATCCCATCGCCTTCGCAGGGCGTCTGGCACCTCGGCCCGATCCCGCTGCGCGCCTACGGCATCATCATTGCCGTCGGCATGATCATCGGCGTCTGGTGGACCGCTCGCCGTTACCGTGCTCGCGGAGGAAATCCTGACACGCTCTACGACGTGGCGCTCTGGGCGATTCCGCTCGGAGTTGTGGGTGCGCGGATTTATCACGTCGTTACTTCCCCGGATGCCTACTTTGGCCCGGGTGGTGATCCGATGCTTGCCTTCCAGATTTGGCGCGGTGGTCTCGGAATTTGGGGTGGCGTCGCCTTCGGTGCACTGGGTGCATTTATTGCCGTCAAGCGTGCAGGCGTGCGCTTCGGCCCGATTGCTGATTCTTTGGCCCCGGCGCTGCTTGTTGCGCAGGCCATCGGGCGGTGGGGAAACTGGTTTAACCAAGAGCTCTTCGGCGCTCCGACAACAATGCCGTGGGGACTCCAGATCGACGTGGCCCACATGCCTGCGGGTTATCCGGCGGGAACCTTATTCCACCCCACGTTCCTCTACGAGTGCCTGTGGAACCTTACCGCAGCCGCCATTATCGTGTGGCTCGATCGTCGTCACCGCTTCGCCGGTGGCCAGGTGTTCGGTCTGTACCTGATGGCGTACACAGCGGGACGCAGCTGGATCGAAATGCTGCGCATCGACGATGCGCACAGAGTTCTCGGTCTGCGCCTCAACGTGTGGACGTCCCTGCTCGTGTTCGCGCTCGGTGTGCTTGTGTTCGTCGTCGCTGGTCGGCTGGGACGCTCGACGACCGTCGTTGCACACGACGGTGAATCCGCGGCGGACGACGAGCAAGCGGAGGACCAGGCTGCCCCCGAAGACAGTGACGTTGACGATATCGTCGGTGCTGGCGTGAGTGAAGAAGAGTCCGCGCACGAGAGTACTCTCGAGTCGTTCTGATCCCGAGCTTGGCCGTTTTTCTCCCCGCTGAGGTCCCACCACAGGCGGATTCATGGGAATGATCACGTCGACCCGGAGCGGATCCTCCTCGTTCCAACTGTGATTGGGCGGTAAACTCTTATCTATGCGTCGAGCTAAGATTGTCTGCACTATTGGACCTGCTACTGATTCTCCTGAGCAGCTCCAGGCGCTGGTGGACGCCGGCATGGATGTCGCGCGTATTAACCGGTCGCATGGAAAGGCTGAGGAACACGAGGCCGTCATTGAGCGCGTGAGGAAGGCGTCTGCGACGTCCGGTCGCGCGGTCGCTGTCCTGGTTGACCTCCAGGGCCCCAAGATCCGCTTGGAAACCTTCCAGGATGGCCCCCAGGAACTCAAGATCGGTGACACGTTCACCATCACCACCCGTGATGTTCCCGGCACGAAGGAACTCGTCGGGACGACCTTCAAGGGGCTGCCCGGCGACTGCGCTCCCGGTGACCGCCTGCTGATTGACGACGGCAACGTCGCGGTCCGCGTCGTCGAGGTGACGGATACTGACGTCGTCACCCGCGTCGAGGTTCCCGGCATGGTGTCGGACCATAAGGGTCTGAACCTTCCTGGCGTTGCTGTGTCCGTCCCCGCACTGTCTGAAAAGGATAAGGAAGACCTGCGCTGGGGCATTGAGCAGGATGCTGACTTCATCGCGCTGTCCTTCGTTCGTTCCGCGCAGGACATTAAAGACGTCCACGAGATCATGGACGAGATGGGCAAGCGGATCCCGGTCATCGCCAAGATTGAAAAGCCGCAGGCCGTTGAGGCGCTGGAAGAGATCGTCGAGGCATTTGACGGCATCATGGTCGCCCGCGGTGACCTCGGTGTTGAGATGCCCCTGGAAGCCGTGCCGCTGGTTCAGAAGCGCGCGATTGAGCTTGCTCGTATCGCCGCCAAGCCGGTTATCGTCGCGACGCAGGTCATGGACTCGATGATCAAGAACCCGCGCCCCACGCGTGCCGAGGCCTCCGACTGCGCGAATGCCATCCTTGATGGCGCCGATGCGGTCATGCTGTCCGGTGAGACGTCGGTCGGCGCGTTCCCGATTGAAACCGTCCGTACGATGGCCGCCATCATCGAGTCGACGGAAGAAAACGGTGGTGAGCGCATCGCCTCCATTCCCGGTTTCTACGCTGATCGTGCGGGTGTTATCTGCGAAGCTGCCGCTCGTATCGCTGAGCACCTGGATGCCCGTTACCTGGTGACGTTTAGCCAGTCCGGCACGTCGGCGCGTCTGCTCTCGCGCATGCGCCGACCGATCCCGATGCTGGCCTTCACGCCGCTCGAGTCGACGCGTCGTCGTCTGGCGCTCTCGTGGGGCATTCAGACCTACCGTGTTCCCGAGGTGCAACACACGGACGACATGGTGTGGCAGCTCGATCAGGTCGTGCAGTCCTCGCACCTGGCGGACATCGGTGATCAGCTTGTGATCGTTGCCGGTATGCCGCCGGGCATCGCTGGCTCCTCGAACATGCTGCGTATCCACGAAGTCGGAGATGAAGCCGACTATGCGATCGGCGGTCTGCGCCACGCGTGAGATGCGTGAGTAGTGGGGGCCCTGGCGATGAGCCAGGGCCCCCACTATTTTTGTTTCGTCACGTGGACAAAACGGGATTCGTGGAATAAAATACTCGAATATACGTGTGAGACACGTGGACGCCGCACCAACGACGGCGCGGCACATGCAACAAAGTGTTGCTCGGCGTGCTCAGAAATGCCTGTGCGATCAAAGCATGTTTTCTGGGGCGCCCGAAGAGAAGAAGATGGAGGAAGAAAAATGAATACGAACATCCGGACCGTGTCGGTCCACGATACTCTGTTTGGCCGTGTGGCCAACAACCTGGAGGTCGGCCAGCTCTCGCGCGCCGTTGAGCCCTGGTTTGCTGACTTCCACGATTCGAGGGTCAAGCAGGCTATCGCCGATCTTGACGAGCCGGCCCGCAGGGGCGCGGCTGCCGAATACCTCGGCCTCGAGCTGAGCGTCGTGGCCTGAGCAGCAAAAGGGGCCGACAAGCAACGCTTGTCGGCCCCTTTTCATCTGCAGTTTTGAGGTATCAATTGCGGTGCGCACGTCGCATATGCGCTGAAATGCCGGTACCATTAGGAGCACGTACTCCACTGGCGGTACCCCGAGTGGGATTCGAACCCACAACAAGCCGGGTTTGAGCCGACCGCCTCTGCCAGTTGGGCTATCGGGGCTTCGCGTGTGCGAGACCCACAATAGAGCAGCTGAGCAAACCGATCAAACTGAGGAATATGACAATGAGTGAAGAGCAGGCTGAACCGCGTCGCGTCCTCGTCGCAGAAGACGAGGGGTTGATCCGTCTCGATATCGTTGAGACGCTCACCCAGGCGGGGTTCGAGGTCGTCGGCGAGGCTGCTGACGGTGAGGAAGCTGTCGAGCTGGCACTCGAGCTCGAACCCGATCTATGCGTGATGGATGTCAAGATGCCGAAGATGGATGGCATCACCGCTGCCGAGAAGATCCTGCAGGAACTGTCGTGCGCCGTTGTGATGCTCACCGCGTTCTCGCAGACGGAGCTCGTTGAGCGCGCACGCGACGCCGGTGCGATGGCCTACGTCGTCAAGCCGTTCAGCCCTGCTGACCTGATTCCTGCAGTCGAGATCGCACTGTCGCGTCACGCTGAGATCGAGTCGCTTGAGGACCAGATCGCCGATCTGTCTGATCGTTTCGAGACTCGTAAGCGCGTGGACCGCGCCAAGGGACTGCTCATGAAGAACATGGGAATGAGCGAGCCTGAGGCCTTCCGCTGGATCCAGAAGACGTCGATGGATCGTCGTCTGTCGATGCGTGAGGTCGCTGACGCGGTCATCAACCAGGTCGACGACTGAGAATCACGTACACGAATGGGGAGGGTCACTCGGCCCTCCCCATTACTGTTTCTTGGCCCTCAGTCGTGGCTCGCGCGCACGAGGATTCGGTTAGTGACGCGCGCGACTGAGATGAGGCGGTCGGCCTCGTCCCTGATCTCCACAGTGTGGACGGTTGACGAGCGCCCCAGGTGGACGGCGGTTGCGGTCGCGGTGATGATCCCTTCGCGTCCAGCGCTGATGTGCGATGCGTTGAGCTCCGTGCCCACTGCGTAGGCCTGCTTGCCGGGGTTTGTTTCGCGCGCATGAATCTGCGCCGCGAAGGACGCCGCCGTCTCAGCGAGTGCAGCGGAGGCCCCCCCGTGCAGAATGCCGGCGCTCTGGCGGTTTCCGTCGATCGGCATCGAGATGACGGTGCGCACAGCACTGTGCTCGATGACCTCCATACCGGTTGCTTCCATGAGAGTCCCAGGCCAGTGTGCCCCGACCCAGCCGCCGCGGGCGAGTGGATCAGGTGAGGAAGACTGCGTGTGTTTCGTCTGGTGATCGTGTGTCATGGCATCTAGGGTGGCATGTGTGAGTGACACTGTGCTGATTATTGATGGCCATTCGATGGCGTTTCGCGCCTTCTATGCGCTCCCGCCGGATAACTTCGTGACGGCTACAGGCCAGCACACGAACGCGGTTTACGGCTTTGTTTCAATGCTGACGCGCCTGTTGGAGACCGAGCAACCGACGCATATTGCTGTCGCCTTCGATGTGTCGAGGCACTCATTCCGCACGGAGGAGTACCCCGAGTACAAGGGCACCCGTGACGCGACGCCCGAGGAATTTAAGGGGCAGGTGGAGCTCATCCGCGAGGTGCTTGAGGCGATGGGTATCGTATCTTTGTCCCGTGAGGGCTTTGAGGCCGACGATATTCTCGCGACTCTCGCGTATCGCGCCGGCCACGAGGGGTCGACTGTCCTCGTGGTCTCAGGCGATCGCGACTCGTTCCAGACGGTGACCGACAACGTGACGGTGCTCTACCCCGGTACGGGGCCAGGTGACCTGCGTCGTATGACTCCGCAGGCAGTCGAAGACAAGTACGGCGTTCCGCCGCACCGTTACCCCGAGATCGCTGCAATCGTGGGTGAAACCTCGGATAACCTGCCTGGCGTGCCAGGTGTGGGGCCGAAGACCGCCGCGCAGTGGATCAACAAGTTCGACGGTCTCGACAACCTGCTGGCGCATGCCGATGAGATTGGCGGAAAGCGCGGCGCCGCACTGCGCGAGCACATGGGCGACGTCCTGCGCAACCGTCGGCTCAATCGTCTGCTCACCGACATGGACCTTGAGGTCTCGCTCAGTGATCTGGCGCGTCGCCCCACGGACGTCGCCGCCATCGACCGTCTCTTCGACTCTCTCGAGTTTGGACGCCTGCGCACGAAGGTCCGTGAGGTTGCCGGTATCGGCATGGGGGAGGGGACCATCGACGAGACGCCCGAGCCCGCCGCCGACGTTGACATCGAGGTGATGGTTGCCGATGCCTCGTGCGATATCGCGCAATGGGTGGGCGCTCGCTCCAGCCTCGCTCTTCTCGTCGAAGGCGACTCGCGGCCCGTGCGTGGGGATATCACCCGCGTCGTCCTAGCGTCCGACAGCGACGCACTCGTCATCGATCCCGTCGAACTCAGCCCCGCGCAGGAGCAAGTGCTCGGCGACGTTCTTGCCGCGGACTCGTCCCTGATCGTGCACGACGCCAAGGGGACGCGCCATGCGCTCGCTTCAGGCGGCTGGTCCCTCGGTACCGTCGGCTGCGACACGATGCTCGCCGCCTACCTCACGCACCCCGACCAGCGTTCCCACAAGCTTGAGGACGTTCTCTCGCGTGTCCTCGGCGTCGTGATCGACGTGGACGAGAGCGATTCGGATGCTCTCTTCGGCCTAGGGGACATTGGCGCTGGTCCAAGCGCTGCCGCGTTGCGCGCCGGGAAACTAGCGGCCCACCTGCACCCGCTTGCTCAGGCGCTGCGTGCCCAACTGGAAGAAAGCGCCGAGACCTCACTCCTCACCGACATGGAAATGCCTCTGTCTATCCTGCTCGGAGAGATGGAAACGATCGGCATTGCTGCGGACACGAACGTTCTTGACGGTCTGTCTGCTGAACTCGGAAAGGCCGTCGATGCCGCGCGTGAGGGTGCGTGGGCAGCAGCCGAACGCGACGTTAACCTCTCGAGCCCTAAGCAGCTCCAGGAGCTTCTCTTCGACCACTTCGGCCTGCCCAAGACGAAGAAGACGAAGACCGGGTACACGACGAACGCCGAGGCCCTCGCCGACCTGCACGCCAAGACAGCGGATGAAGGGGGAGCAGGGCATCAGTTCCTTGGGTTCTTGCTGACCCACCGCGACCGCATCAAGCTCAAGCAGATGGTGGACTCCCTGTCCGCTACCGTCGCCTCGGATGGTCGCATCCACACGACGTTCTCTCAGGTTGCGGCGGCCACGGGTCGCCTGGCCTCCGCCGACCCGAACCTGCAGAACATCCCCGCTCGCAGCGCCGACGGTATGCGTATCCGTGGTGCCTTCGTCGCGGGTGAGGACTTTGAGTCGCTGATGAGCGCGGACTACTCGCAGATCGAAATGCGCCTGATGGCGCACCTGTCCGGGGACGAGGCGCTCATTGAGGCGTTCAACTCCGGTGAGGACCTGCATCGGACTATGGCGTCGATGGTGTTCGGCACTCCGGTCGCCGAGGTGACAGGCGAGGAACGCTCGCGTATCAAGGCCACCTCATACGGACTGGCCTACGGTCTATCCTCCTACGGCCTCGCCGCCCAGCTCGGGATTCCTGTGCCCGAGGCCGCCGCCCTGCGTGATCGCTACTTCGAACGCTTCGGGACAATCCGCGACTACCTCGAAGGACTCGTCGCTCAGGCGCGAGCTGACGGATACACCCAGACCATGTTTGGTCGACGCCGCTACCTGCCCGACCTGCGTTCCTCGAACCGCCAGCGTCGCGAGATGGCTGAGCGTGCCGCCCTGAACGCACCCATTCAAGGCAGCGCGGCAGACATCGTGAAGATCGCGATGATGAACGTGGCGGACGCGCTGTCCGAGGCCGGGCTTGTCTCCCGACTCCTCGTGCAGATCCACGACGAGCTGCTCCTTGAAGTTGCTCCCGGGGAGGCAGCGGCCGTCGAGGCGCTTGTCCGCGAGAAGATGGCGACTCCCGTGGAGCTTTCGGTTCCGCTCGACGTCGCCGTCGGCATCGGCACGTCTTGGCAGCTCGCGGCGCACTGACGGTTAAGACGACGCGACGCACGCCACGGAAAGTGTCGCCAAATTCGTCACATTTGCCCGTCAAAGGCTGCTAGACTAAACCCCAGTGTCTGGGGACAGGTGCATCCGCATCAGTTGCCAGGCGCTGGAACTATCCATCTACTATCCAGTCCGTTTCGGAGAAACTACTACATGACCACCAACACGCCGCAGGTCGCTATCAACGACATTGGTTCGGAAGCAGACCTGATCGCAGCCATCGACGAGACCATCAAGTACTTCAACGATGGCGACATCGTCGAGGGCACTGTCGTCAAGGTCGACCACGACGAGGTCCTCCTCGACATCGGCTACAAGACCGAGGGTGTCATCCTCTCTCGCGAGCTGTCCATCAAGCACGACGTCAACCCCGACGACGTTGTCGCCGTGGGCGACCAGATCGAGGCGCTCGTCCTCCAGAAGGAAGACAAGGAAGGTCGCCTCCTCCTGTCGAAGAAGCGTGCGCAGTACGAGCGCGCGTGGGGCCAGATCGAGAAGATCAAGGAAGAGGACGGTGTCGTTACCGGTACCGTCATCGAGGTCGTCAAGGGCGGCCTGATCCTCGACATCGGCCTGCGCGGCTTCCTGCCCGCCTCCCTCGTCGAGATGCGTCGCGTCCGCGACCTCGCCCCCTACATCGGTCGCGAGATCGAAGCGAAGATCATCGAGCTCGACAAGAACCGCAACAACGTGGTCCTGTCCCGCCGCGCATGGCTCGAGCAGACCCAGTCCGAGGTCCGCACGAACTTCCTGCACACCCTCCAGAAGGGCCAGGTGCGCACCGGCGTCGTCTCCTCCATCGTCAACTTCGGCGCATTCGTCGATCTCGGTGGTGTCGACGGCCTGGTTCACGTCTCCGAGCTGTCCTGGAAGCACATCGACCACCCGTCCGAGGTCGTCGAGGTTGGCCAGGAAGTCACCGTCGAGGTTCTCGACGTCGACATGGATCGCGAGCGCGTCTCCCTGTCGCTCAAGGCTACCCAGGAAGATCCGTGGCAGGCATTTGCCCGCACCCACGCCATCGGCCAGGTTGTGCCCGGCAAGGTCACCAAGCTGGTTCCCTTCGGCGCGTTCGTTCGCGTCGAGGACGGCATCGAGGGCCTCGTCCACATCTCCGAGCTGGCTCAGCGTCACGTCGAGCTGCCCGACCAGGTCGTCAAGGTCGGCGAAGAGGTCTTCGTCAAGGTCATCGACATCGACCTCGAGCGTCGCCGCATCTCCCTGTCCCTCAAGCAGGCCAATGAGGGCGTGGACCCGAACTCTGAAGAGTTCGATCCTTCGCTCTACGGTATGGCCGCCGAGTACGACGAGAACGGCAACTACAAGTACCCCGAGGGCTTCGATC
>CALISI010000056.1 GCA_938041695.1 uncultured Actinomyces sp. | reverse complement strand
CCTCAACCCGCTGATTAAGAGTCAGCTGCTCTGCCAATTGAGCTAATGACGCGGGGGTTTTGCAACCGAGAGATAAATATACAGGCGCGCTTCGCTTGGCGCAAGTCAATCAGGGGCGTCGTGGCCTATGTCGCACGCTTGGCATGCAGCCGGTGGGTCGTGCGATGGGCGCACGCAGCGAGCGGGTGGTATCCGGACACCTACAATGGGGCCTCAGATGAAAGGGGAACGCCATGTCGGACGCGTCGAGCGCATATTCCACGGTCGTGGAGGACATTCTCAAGCTCGTGTGGAGTGCCGAGGAGGCCGGGCGTGATGGTGTCAAGCCCAAGGATGTGTCCGAACACATGGGCGTCGTTCCCTCAACCGCGACCGAGAACATCCAGCGCCTGGCCCGCCAAGGCCTCGTGACGCATGAGCGCTACGGGAGGGTACGCCTGACTTCGCAGGGGCGCGCGATCGCCCTGGGTATGGTGCGCCGCCACCGCCTGCTCGAAACTTACCTGCATGAGGCCCTCGGTTTCTCCTGGGATGAAGTGCACGAAGAGGCAGAGATTCTGGAACACGCGGTCTCTGATCGGCTCCTCGACCGCCTTGACCGCGTGCTGGGGTACCCGAGCCGCGATCCCCACGGGGATCCGATCCCGCGTGCCGATGGCTCCAGTGATGGCCTCGCCGGCAGCCCTCTCGATGAACTCGACGCTGCGGCCGGGGGGATCATCGACCGGCTGCCCGACCGCGACCCCGAGGCGCTTCGTGCATGGGAAGAGATCGGCCTCGTCCCCGGTGCTCACATTACTGTCATCGCGACCGACGCCGATGGGGTGACGGTCCTCCTCGATGATGGACAGATGCTTCTCCTGGATCCCGCCCAGGCCTCGGGCATCGTCGTCCGTGACTGACGAGCCTGGGCGACACTCCGGCAACGGGATCGTTCGCTCCTGACGCGTCTTTATTGACGAGGCCCGGAAACGACCCAGCCCACCTGACCGATGGGGCCGGGCGGGCTGGGCGCGCCCTCGCGGGGCGCACAAAATAGGGGAGCGGCGGAACTCAGGCGAGCGCAGCGGATCCCATCGATGGGGGCACGTGCGCGCCGTGGCCTGCCGACAGGAGAGCCTGACGCAGCGCCGTCATCGCGCTATCGAGCTCCTCATCGGTGGCGGGCGCCGCCTTCGAGAGCAGAACGTCGGACTCGTCGCGCAGGGGAATCACGTGCAGGTGCGTGTGGGGGACCTCGAAGCCGGCGATGACGAGGCCGGCGCGCGGCACATCAAAGGCCGTCTTTTGCGCGAGGCCGATCGCGCGCGCCACCTTCATCAGGTGCGCGGCTACGTCGGAAGGGGCGTCGGTCCACGCCTCGTAGGAGGTGCGCGGGACGACGAGGACGTGCCCCGGAGACGTCGGTTCGATCGTTGCGAAGGCGACGCACAGGTCGTCTGCCCACACGAAGCGTCCGGGCCAGACGCCCGTGATGATGTTGTCGAAGACAGTGCTCATGCGACTATTGTCACCTATTTGCGTCCGTTTCGTACAGTCATCGCATCCGGCGGGGCGCGCGGGCGTGAACTACCCTGGTGGGGAGTATTGTTACGCGACCCATCGTTAAGCGAGGAACGCACAGATGAGCGAAAATCCGCAGAGTGCCCCGGCCCAGCGCTACACCGCTGAGCTCGCAGGCCAGATCGAGACGAAGTGGCAGGACCGCTGGGAGGAGCTGGGCACGTTCTACGCGGACAACCCCGCGGGCGACCTGGCTGGCCCGCTAGCGGCCCGCAAGCCCTACTTCATCCTCGACATGTTCCCCTACCCCTCGGGTAAGGGCCTGCACGTGGGTCACCCGCTGGGCTACATCGCGACCGATACGCTCGCGCGCTACCGCCGTATGAAGGGCGACAACGTCCTGTACACGATGGGTTACGACGCCTTCGGCCTGCCCGCCGAGCAGTACGCCGTCCAGACCGGTCAGCACCCGGCTATCACGACGAACCAGAACATCGCGAATATGCGCCGCCAGCTGCGCCGCATGGGCCTGTCCCACGACTCGCGCCGCTCCTTTGCGACGACCGACATCGAGTACGTGCACTGGACGCAGTGGATCTTCCTGCAGGTCTTCAACTCGTGGTTCGATCCCGAGGCCACGGCTCCCGACGGCTCCCAGGGCGCGGCCCGACCGATCAGTGAGCTGGTTGCCAAGCTTGAGTCCGGCGAGATCCGCCCGGAGGACGGCTCCGACTACAACTCCCTGGACCGCGCAGCCCAGGCGAAGGTCGTCGACTCCTACCGCCTCGCCTACGTGTCCGAGGCCCCCGTCAACTGGTGCCCCGGCCTGGGAACGGTTCTGGCCAACGAAGAGGTCACTGCTGACGGACGTTCTGAGCGCGGCAACTACCCGGTCTTCAAGCGCAATCTGCGTCAGTGGATGATGCGTATTACCGCCTACGGTAAGCGCCTCGCCGACGACCTCGATACGATCGATTGGCCCGAGAAGGTGCGCACCATGCAGCGCAACTGGATCGGCCGCTCGGAGGGTGCGACCGTGCGCTTCGACGTGCCCGGTGCGCGCGAGGTCGGCGCCTCCCTCGACTCCCTGGACGTCTACACGACGCGCCCCGACACGCTGTTCGGCGCGACCTTCATGGTTGTGGCTCCCGAGCACCCGATCCTCGGCGGAACCGTCGGCGGTGAGGCCGGCGACGGTTCCGCCCTCACCCTGCCCGCCTCCTGGCCCGAGGGTACGAAGGACGCCTGGACGGGTGGCGCTGCCTCCCCGAAGGAGGCCGTGAGTGCTTACCGCGCCCAGGCCGCAGCCAAGTCCGAGGCTGAGCGCGCCGACGAGGAACGCACCAAGACCGGCGTATTCACCGGCCTGTTCGGCATCGATCCCGTCAATGGGCGCGAGGTCCCGATCTTCGTCGCCGACTACGTCCTGTGGGGCTACGGCACGGGTGCCATCATGGCGGTGCCCGCCCACGACGACCGCGACTGGGCGTTCGCCCGCGCCTACGACCTCGACATCGTGCGCACGATCGGCCCCGCGGCAGATCCCTACGGTCCCGACCTCGAGGCCGGCGCGTACACGGGTGACGGTGTGGCCGTGGACTCCGCGAACGATGAGATCGACCTGAACGGCCTGGCTAAGGATGAGGCGAAGGCCGCCATGATCGAGTGGCTGGTTGCCAAGGGCCTCGGCCATGCCACCGTCACCTACCGCCTGCGCGACTGGCTCTTCAGCCGCCAGCGTTACTGGGGCGAGCCCTTCCCGATCGTGTGGGACGAGGATGGCGTGGCGCACGCTCTGCCCGAGGAGATGCTCCCCGTCGAGCTGCCCGAGGTTAGCGACTACAGCCCGCGCACCTTCGATCCGGACGACGCCGATTCTTCCCCCGAGGCTCCGCTGGGCCGCGCCGAGGAGTGGGTGAACGTCACCCTCGACCTGGGCGATGGCCCCAAGCGCTACCGCCGCGAGACCAACACGATGCCCCAGTGGGCGGGCTCGTGCTGGTACGAGATGCGCTACACCGACCCGACGAACGCGAAGCGTTTCGCCGGCGAGGAGAACCTGGCCTACTGGATGGGCCCACGCGAGGGCAAGGTCAGCGGCGGCACCGACATGTACGTCGGCGGCGTCGAGCACGCGGTCCTGCACCTGCTCTACTCGCGCTTCTGGCAGAAGGTCCTCTTCGACCTGGGACACGTGCCGGACTCCGAGCCCTACCACACGCTTTTCAACCAGGGCTACGTGCAGGCCTACGCCTACACGGACTCGCGCGGCCAGTACGTGCCCGCCGACGAGGTCGAGGGCGACGAGACCAGCGGCTTCACCTACAAGGGCGAGCCCGTGGGCCGCGAGTACGGCAAGATGGGCAAGTCCCTGAAGAACATCGTCACGCCCGACGAGATGTACGACGCCTACGGTGCCGACGTCTTCCGCGTGTACGAGATGAGCATGGGTCCCCTCGACCTCTCGCGTCCGTGGGAGACTCGCGCGGTCGTTGGCTCTCAGCGTTTCCTCCAGCGCCTGTGGCGTAACGCCGTCGACGAGGAGACCGGCGAGGTCACCGTGTCCGATGCGCCCTCGGACGACAAGACGCGTCGCCTCGTGGCACGCACGATCGCCGAGGTCACCGAAGAGTACGAGAACCTGCGCATCAACACCGCGATCTCCAAGCTGATCGTCCTGAACAACCACCTGACCAGCCTGGACGCCGTCCCGCGCGATGCGATCGAGCCCCTGATCCTCATGCTCGCCCCGGTCGCCCCGCACCTGTGCGAGGAGCTGTGGAGCCGCCTGGGTCACGAGTCCTCGCTGGCCCGCGAGCCCTTCCCGGTCGTCGAGGATGCCTCACTGCTGGTCGAGGACACGGTGACGGCCGTCGTCCAGGTCAACGGCAAGGTGAAGGCCCGTATCGAGGTTGCCCCCTCGATCTCCGAAGAGGACCTCGTCGCGGCTGCCCTGGCTGAGGCCCCGATCGTCAAGGCCCTCGGCGGCGCGGAACCCCTCAAGGTGATCGCCCGCGCGCCGAAGCTGGTCAACGTCGTCGTCAAGAAGTGAGGTCGCATGCCTGAAGGCGATGCAGTCCGTCGCCTAGCCGGTACCCTCGACGAGCTTTTCGTCGGGGGTATCGTCTCGGCCTCGTCCCCGCAGGGGCGCTTTGCCTCCTCCGCGGCCCTCCTCGACGGCTGGGTCATGCAGCGGGTGCGCGTGCACGGCAAGCACATGTTCATTGGGTTCGTCCCGCCCATTGAAGGTGAGACGTACGAGGCCGGGGTGACCCTCCTCGAGGGCGCCGCGGCCGGTAGTGGGGAACCCATCCTCGGCGAAGACGCCCCGTGGCCGGACCGCTGGGTGCATATCCACCTGGGCTTGTACGGCTGGTGGCGTTTCAACGGCGATGAGACCGTCGTCGACGAGGGCCACGGCGTTGCTCACCGTATCCCCAACGTCCAAAAGGGGGAGTGGAACGGCCACTCTGAGACCCGCTGGGGCGCGGGCTTCGGCGAGGCTAAGGTGGGGGAGTGGCAGCCGCCCGAGCCGGTCGGTGCCGTGCGCCTACGCGTGTATAACGACCACGCGGTCGCTGACCTGATCGGACCCAACCGCTGCGATCTCATCACGGATGAGGAACGCATCTCCGCCGAGTCGAAGCTGGGCCCGGATCCCCTGGACGCCGGGGCGCGCTCCAACGCCGAGGCCATGGAACGTTTCGCCCAGGTCGCCCACTCCAAGAAGCGCGCGATCGGCGAGATCGTCATGGATCAGTCGATCATCGCGGGCGTGGGCAACATCTACCGCGCCGATGCCCTGTTCCTCGCGGGCATCTCGCCTCACCGTAAGGGCGCCAACATCTCCGTCAAGCGCTTGCGCGAGCTGTGGGTCCTCATCTGCGACCTTATGAACCGCGGCCTGGCCGCTGGTCGCCTGGACACGATGGACCCGGAGGAGGCCCCCAATCCTCCGATCGAGGGGGACGAGGAGGCCTCGCGCTGGTACGTGTATCACCGTACGGACCGGCCGTGCCTGCGCTGTGGGACGCCGATCCGCGAGGCGCTCATGCAGAACCGACGCCTGTTCTGGTGTCCGTCCTGCCAGCGCTGAGCGCGCGAACACGCGTCAGAGGAGTGCGCGCCGACAGGCTCGCACTCCCCGCCCTATGTCAGGCGATCTCTTCGAATCCGAGAACCGAGTAGAGTTCGCGGGCTCCGCCGTGACGCCTGTCGAGGCGCAGGGCGAGGGAATCGAATCCCCACTGCGAGCAGCGCGTGGCGACCTCGGAGACGAGGGCTGTCGCGATGCCGCGCCTTCGGTAATCGGGGGCGACGATCAGGTCGACCACGAAAGGCCCGTCGGGAGCATCATCCCAGGGGGATTCACGCACGACGAGGATTGCCCCGACGAGCGTCCCCCCGTCCCACGCGCCGATGAACGAGTCTTCCGTGGTCGCCCCGAATGCGCCCTCGAATGTCAGGCGTAGTTCCTCGGAGGTTTCCATGAGCGCCTCAGGCGTGACGTCGTCGTCGTACGCCTCGAGGGTGAGCACCGCGAGCGCGGGGATGTCGAATGTTGTGAGCGTGGCGATCTCAATACCCTGGGGGCGATTCGCCGCTGACAACGCGTCCAGTGGGGCATGTAGAGTTCGAGCTTCCATAAACCAACTATAGGTGAGGGCGCTCACTTTGTCACGGCTCTTGAACGGATTCTCACAGACCACCGGTGACGAGGGCGAATATCCCTCAGATGTAGAGGGCGGGCTCCTCGAAAAAGTAGTTGGGATCGACGATCAGGTCGCGGTCGCGCGTGTCCTTCTCGGGCTTGGGGAGCAGGCGCGCGGGCACGCCGATCGCGACGGTCCCGCAGGGTACGTCCTTGACGACGACGGCGTTCGCGCCGATCTTGACGCCGGTGCCCACGGTGATGGGGCCCAGGACCTTCGCGCCGGCGCCGATCATCACGTGATCTCCGACGGTGGGGTGGCGCTTGCCCGGCGTCATGGCGACGCCGCCGAGAGTGACTCCGTGGAAGATGACGACGTCGTTGCCGACCTCGGCCGTCTGTCCGATGACCACACCCGTCGCGTGGTCGATGAAGACCCGTCGCCCGATGGTGGCCTCGGGGTGGATGTCCACGCCGGTGATGGCGCGGGCCATGGAAGACAAGACGCGTGCGGGGGTTCGCGCGCCATGTGTCCACAGGGCGTGGGAGACGCGGTGGGTCCAGAGGGCATGCACGCCCGGGTACGTCAGGGCGATCTCCAGGGCGGAGGTGGCCGCAGGATCGCGGCGCTGAGCCGTCACAAGGTCCTCGCGGAAGAGCCCGAGCGCTTTGGTGGGTAGGGCGCTTGATAGGGTCTTCGACAGGGCGCGTACGGTGAGCTTCACTTCGGTCCTCCTGGATGGTCGTCTGGGTCGGGAACGCACAGGTGGCCCCGGATATTCCATCCGAGGCCACCTTAGCGCGTGAACTGCGGCAGATCAGTCCTCGAGGCCGGCGAACAGCGCGGTCGAGAGGTAACGCTCACCCGTGTCGGGCAGAAGTGTGACGATCTTTGTGCCGGCCAGCTCGGGACGGGCGGCGACGGCGGCCGCACCAGCCAGGGCAGCGCCCGAGGAAATGCCCACGAGCAGGCCTTCTTCGGCGGCCGCGCGGCGAGCGAACTCGAGTGCCTTGGCGGTCTCGACTGAGATGACCTCGTCTACCAGGGAAGCGTCGTAGGTCTCGGGCACGAAGTTGGGCATGAGGCCCTGGATGCCGTGCGGGCCGGGGGTGCCGCCGGTCAGCAGGGGAGACTCGGCGGGCTGCACGGCGATGACGCGCACGTTCGGGTTCTTCTCCTTGAGGACCTTCGCGACGCCCGAGATCGTTCCGCCCGTGCCGACGCCGGCGACGAACACGTCGACCTGGCCGTCGGTGTCGGCCCAGATCTCCTCGCCGGTGTGCGCCACGTGGGCGGCCGGGTTTGCGGGGTTGGTGAACTGGGAGGCGATGATGGCACCGGGACGCTCGGATGCGATGCGCTCGGCCTCGGCGACGGCGGCGGAGACGCCACCCTTCGGGTCGGTGAGGACCAGCTCGGCGCCGAAGGCGCGCACGATCGCGCGGCGCTCAACGGACATCGAGGCGGGCATGACGATGACGACCTTATAGCCGCGAGCAGCACCCACCATCGACAGGGCGATACCCGTGTTGCCGGAGGTGGCCTCGACGATGGTGCCGCCGGGGGCGAGGGCACCCGCAGCCTCGGCTGCGTCGATGATCGAGCGGGCGATACGGTCCTTCACGGAGGAGGCGGGGTTGAAAGCCTCGACCTTGGCGACCACGTCGACGCCGTCGCCGGCCACGTGGTTAATGCGGACGAGGGGGGTGGCGCCGATCAGATCGGCAACGGTGGAGGCAACGCGAGCCATGAGGGGTCCTTCCATAGGCAGGTGTACCCCTGAATTGTCATCCCGCGCTCGGAGCCTCGTCTAGTTCAATTCGCCGTGTTTCCACGTAGCGAAACTTTGCGACACCCGACGAGGCCTGGGCCAGGCATGCGTCAATGGCGTCTCGGTCGCTCGGATCGATCGCAATGCGCAGCGTGACGTCGGCCCCCCAGATCGTGTCCACGATCGTGGCCCCGCGGGCTCGTAGTTCGGACTCGATGCGACCCGCGTCCCCGGGATCCAGCTGGGTTTCGAGGACGTCGCGCCCGACGAGGTAGGCGATGGGGGCGCGAGCCACGGCCTCGGAGACGGACGTGGAATAGGCGCGCACGAGGCCGCCTCCGCCCAGGAGAATCCCGCCGAAGTATCGCGTGACGACGGCAGTGGCGTTCCACGTGTCGGACGCGCGCAGGGCTTCGAGCATGGGAGTACCTGCCGTGCCTGAGGGCTCGCCGTCGTCCGACGAATGCTGCAGTGGAGCGGCGTCCGGCGGGTCGATCAGGTAGGCGGAGCAGTTGTGGCGCGCCTGCGGGTGCTCGGACTTGACGGCGTCGATGAGCTCGCGTGCCTCCTCGGGGGTGTCCGTCCTGGCGAGCGTCGTGATAAACCGGGAACGCTTAATCTCGATCTCGTGGGTGAGGAGAGTGCCGGAGGCGAGCGTGCGAAGAACGGACATGCGCCCAGTCTAACGAGAGCAAGAGCATGTCCGTCTGTAACCAGGATCGCAGGCACGGAAGGCATCGCGATGTGCTTGAGCGCGCTGTTCGTGGTAGTCTTGTCGGGTTGTCGCCGTGCGCCCGCGTGGCGCACCGATCAGAATAGTCGTCGAGAAAGAAGAGGAGCGGTAAGACATGGCAGTTCCCAAGCGCAAGATG
>CALISI010000055.1 GCA_938041695.1 uncultured Actinomyces sp. | reverse complement strand
TTCGGGTTGTAGGTGAGCAGCCCCATGTCCAGGGGGCCCGCCACCACGGGGCCGCGCTCCAGCATGCGCGCGAGTCGATCCCGGGCCTCGGCGAGGACGGCCACGGGCTCTTCGACGAAGAACTCCTCCCACGCAAAGCCGAGAATGCGCAGGCAGTTACTGATGGAAGCGTCGGGCATACCGTTGTCGAAGAACACGATCGGATGGCGTGGGTCGTCTTCCACGATGGTCGCGCCGTTGCCCATGACCATGAGCGCCTCCAGGTGCTCGGGTCGCGCGTCGAACCCGTAGGAATCCAGGGCCATCGCCAGGGCGTTGGTGTAGCACAGCGACACGTCTCCGAAGTACATGCTCATGTGTTCTCCTCGTATTCTGGGCGCGCGTATGAATCAACCCGCGTGCGACGGCTCCCAGGTTGGGGGAAGGGGAAAGCCAGGCTTCTCGTCCCTCCTTAGAGACCTCGCGCGGCCGACAGGTGGGCAGGAATGGCCGGTGCTCGCTGCCCTCCATCGACGATAACGGAGAGAAAAATTCCCGTCAACACAGGAAAAATCCTTGCCGAGGCCGCCCCCGGCCGTCAACCATTCCGCGCGCCGAGAGCCGCCGATGTCACGATGTGAGGGTGCTCGCGCTGCTCGTCGCCTTCCTCACCCCAGGAGGAACTCGTACTCGCGCCGGATCAGGCCGTCTTCGACATCAAACACCTCAAACGATCTCCTCCCGGAGTCGTCAACCAGCAGGACGACGACGCGGCTTCCGTCGGCGGCCTCGTGCGCCTCCTCCACGTGGAAGTGAGCGTCGGTGCCGGCGTAGGCGTCCCGGATCGTCTGCAGATACTCGTCAACCCCGCGGATCGCCCTGTCTTGCTCGCCGTGCAGGTGCCAGACGACATCCTCGTGCAAGAACGCCCTGTACGTCTCCCAGTCCCGCTCGTTCTCAGCCCGGAAGAAGCGGGCGAGTACTTCAACCGCGTTCACGGGCACCCCTCCACGGTTCGCGCTCACGGACGCCGCCTTCTCAGAGGTTGAGGTGCTGGCGGGCGGAGAAACCTCGTTCCTTGAGGGTTCCGTCGACGTAGTCGTAGTGCGTAGGTGTCACCTTGATGATGTTCATGACGAAGGGCAGGGCGCGCAGGCGCTCCACGGGAATGCCTCGCAGCTCGCAGGCGCGGGCGTACTGCGGGCCGAAGGGCTCAAGCACCTCGGCCGTGCCCGTGACCTGCAGGCCGGCGAGCGTGTCGAAGGAAACGTCGTCGTCGTGGATTGCCAGGCACACGTTCCTGTTGGCCTGCAGCGCGCGGAACTTCAGGCCTCCCTCGCTGACAATCCACAACGCGCCCTCGGCGTAGACGTACTCGACCGTCGTGTTGCGCACGATCCCGTTTCCGGCCGTGGCCAGCGCGCAGATCTTGTGGCGGCTGAGGAAAGCTTCGATCTCGGCGATCAGCTCGCCCTCGGGCATGCGCGCCTCGCCTGTCTCCTGGTCGATCCAGTGGCTGGCCGCCGCCTCCCAGTCGATTCCGCTCATGGGTCTCTCCCTCCGGGTATCGGGCCGCGTCTGCGGGACCCTGCCACCAGGATAGGACGGCGGGAGCGGACACGGGGGGTGAATCCGCGTCGCGTGCTCCGTGCCCGTTGGCCGAGGCCCGGTGGGGCGGGCGCGCCGCCCTCGCCACCGGCTGCCCCTCGCCGGGCGCGCCGCCCTCGCCACCGGCCCGCCCGCGCAGCGTGTTCGGGGCCAGGGGAGCGCCCTGGGACCTACGCGCCTTGAATACCACTCTCCGGGGGTGTTCCCTGTGAGCACCGCCTGTTTCCGTGATACGAAGGAGAGGACGGCCATGGCCGAGCTGAGCGAGCTGTCGAAGACCCTGTACATCCCCCTCGTGGGCCGCATCCACGCGTCGAGGCACTACCCGTCGCTGATATCCGACTCCAAGGTGCTCGACCTGGAGCCCTCCCTGCCGCCGGAGGCCTCGGCGCTGCGCGACGGGGCCGGCGAGTACGCGATGGTCGCGAGCATCGTGCGCTCCATCAACATGGACCGGAGGATCCGCGAGTTCCTCGCGGTGCATCCCGACGCGGCCGTCGTCAGTGTCGGATGCGGGCTGGAGACGACGTACTGGCGGTGCGACAATGGGCGCGCCCTCTGGTTCGAGCTTGACCTGCCCGAGGTCATCGACGTGCGCAGGGAGCTGTTGGATCCCGGCGAGCGGCAGTTCCTGGTTCCCGGCGACATGTTCGACTACTCGTGGATCGACCGGGTGAAGAGGGAGGGAGAGCGCCGCACCATCGTCGTCGTTTCGGGAGTCTTCTACTACTTCGAGGAGGCCAGGGTCGTCGACTTCATCAACCACCTCGCCGCCTTCAACAACGTCCGAGTGGTGTTCGATTCGACGTCCTCGGCGGGGCTGAGGGTGTCGCGGCACTACGTGAAACTCATGAAGAACGCCTCCGTCATGCGCTTCTCGCTCGACGACCCGACCGCCTTCGTCGGCCGGCTCACAGGCGAGGCGCGCCTCGTCGAACACACGCCCTACTACCGGGGCATCGACAGGCGCGGGGTGGGGCTCGTCACCAGGGCGTGCATGCGCCTCTCCGACCTGCTCCGCATGGTGTCCATGACCGCGATCGACATTCGGAGGCAGTGAGGGACTGGCGGTGACTATCGCTGACCGCGCTCACACGTATGCGTCGGAGTGCGGTGGTTCTGCTCAGATGCGGCCTACCCCGGGTTCGCTCCGCCGACCGCGTCTTGGCTGTGGGGGTCGGTGCGCTCCTCGCCGGTGCCATCCGCGGTGGCGCTGCCCGCGGGGGCGCCGCCCGCTGCGGGCCGCTGCGCCCGCGCGCGCATGCCCCTCAGCCATTCCAGGCGCTCCTTGAAGCGGCCCTCGTTGCCCTCCCGGGTCGGCCTGTAGTAGGCGGCGCCCGCGAGCGAATCGGGCAGGCAGACCAGGTCGGCCGCCACCTTGTCGGCCTCGTAGTGTGCGAGCCGGTAGCCCTGCCCGAATCCCAGGTCCTTCATGAGGCGGGTCGGGGCGTTGCGGATCGCCAGGGGCACGGGTTCGGCAAGCGTGCGCAGCGCGTCCTTCTTGGCGCGCTCGTAGGCGATGTAGGAGCTATTCGACTTGGGCGCCAGTGCCAGGTAGATGACCGCCTCGGCGAGGTGGACCGAGCACTCGGGCATGCCGATGAAGTGCGCGGCCTGGAAGGCGTTGACCGCGACCGCCAGCGCGTTCGTGTCCGCGAGTCCCACATCCTCGGAGGCGAAACGCGTGATGCGCCGCGCCACGTACAGGGGGTCCTCGCCTCCCTCGAGCATGCGCGCCAGCCAGTAGACTGCGGCATCCGGGTCGGAGTTGCGCATCGACTTATGCAGCGCCGAGATGATGTTGTAGTGCTCCTCGCCGTCCTTGTCGTAGAGAAGACTCTTGTGCGAGGTGCACTGCTCGACCGTCTGCGCGCTGACGCTCGTCACGCCGCCGTCTTCGTCGCCGTTGAGGACCACCATCTCCAGGGTGGATAGGGCCACGCGCGCGTCTCCGTTGGCGAACGTTGCGATGACGCGCAGAAGGTCCTCCTCGATGCGCACCTTGCGGTCGCCGAAGCCCCGCGGGTCCGTGAGCGCTCGGCGCAGCAGACCGACCAGCTCCTCCTCGCCCAGTCCCTGGAGGACGAAAACCTTGCAGCGCGACAGGAGGGCGTTGTTGACCTCGAAGGACGGGTTCTCCGTGGTCGCCCCGATGAGGATGATCGACCCCTTCTCGACGAAAGGCAAGAACGCGTCCTGCTGGGCCTTGTTGAAGCGGTGGATCTCGTCGACGAAGACGATGGTGCGCCTGCCCACGGACGCCTGCGCGTCCGCCTGCTTCATGACCTCGCGGATCTCCTTGATGCCGCTCGTGACCGCGGAGAAGTCGATGAACGAGGCGTTGGTGTGGTGGGCGATCACGCGCGCAAGGGTGGTCTTGCCGACGCCGGGAGGCCCCCAGAAGATCATCGAGGGCGTGCGGTCCGCCTCGATCATGGAGCGCAGGGCCTTGCCGGGGCCGATCTGGTGGGACTGGCCCACGACCTCGTCGAGGGAAGCGGGGCGCATCCGGTCGGCCAGGGGGCGGGTGTCCTCGCCGGAGCCCTCGAACAGTGAGTGTTGCTGGCTTCGCTTCATGGGTGAGCCCTCCTGGCGGCGTCGCGAATCCCGTTCCTGTACCCAGGGTAAGACGAGTCGCCCTCGTCTGCGCCCCACCGATCGCCGCCCACAAGCCGCCATCCGATCACCGCCAGTGGCGGTATAATTGTGGCGGTAATAGGGGGTGGTCATGGCCTACGAACCGTCGTTTGGGCGCACCGACGCGATCGATGCGTTGTGCATGGAGATCGCTGAGCTCGTCGGCATGCTGTCGCCTCAAGCCCCTCTGTCGACCAGTCCGACGCTGCGTCGGGAGCTGCGGATTCAGACGATTTATTCCTCCCTCGTCATCGAAGGCAACAAGCTTGATGAGCGCGCGGTGAGCGCGATTATTGGCGGCAAGCGGGTTCTTGGGGACCGGCGCGACATCCTCGAAGTCGAAAATGCGCGCGCCGCCTACGACCTTATTCCTGAACTCGATCCTCATTCGTTGGAGGATTTGCTGCGCGTTCACCGCGTGATGATGGGTGGCCTCGTCCCCGATGCTGGGCGCTTTCGGTCGGGCAATGTCGGCGTGTTCAACGGGGAAACTCTCATCCATGCGGGGACTCCGGCGGCCTACGTCCCTGAGGTCATGGGAGGCCTCTTCGAGTGGCTGCGTACGACGCGTATGCACCCGCTGCTCGCTTCGTGTGTCTTTCACGTCGAGCTCGAGTTCTGTCATCCCTTTTCTGACGGGAATGGGCGGACGGGACGTCTCTGGCAGACTCTGCTCCTGTCTAGGTGGCGTTCGGAGTTGGCGTGGTTGCCCGTTGAGTCCGCTATCAGGAGGCGGCAGGCGGACTATTACGAGGCCTTGGCCCGCTCGGGTGCGACCGGTTCGTGCGAGAGTTTTGTGGAGTTTATGCTCGAAGCGATTCGGGAATCGATTCTTCCGTATGCGAAGCCGTCGAGCTCGCAGGATGTCGCTCGAACCCGCGCGCTCGCTTTCCTTAGGGATAACCCGCAGTCCACTGTCACTCAGCTTTCGCAATATCTTGGGTGCTCGAAGCGGAGTGCCGAGCGCATGGTCGCACAACTGAAAGAAGAAGGCGCGCTTGAGCGTCAGGGGAGTCCTCGTTCGGGCGTGTGGGTTGTCCACGCCCCCGGACTCTGCGGCTGTGATCAGTAGTCCATGCATCGGCGTTGAGACTCACTACTTCATGACGAGTCCAAGCCACTAGGGAGACAAGGAGGACGACGATGAGGCACGCCGAGACGGTGATCTTGAAGGATGGAGTGGAACTCCTCGTGAGGAATGCCGTCGCGTCGGATGCCCGCGCGCTGCGTGACATCATGCAGCGCACGCATGCGGAGATCGACTACCTGCTGTCCTACCCGGATGAGCAAGGAACCGATGTTGAGCGAGAGGCTCGCTCGCTGGCGGAAACGGAGCGCAGTAACAATGAGGTCGAGCTAGTCGCCGTCGTCGATGAGCAGATCGTGGGAAGCGCAGGAGTCACGGCGGTGGGCAGCAGGCGCAAGGTGGTGCACCGGGCGCGTTTTGGGATCAGCGTCCTCAAAGATTACTGGGGGTTGGGGATCGGCCGAGTGCTCATGGGATCGTGCATCGACTGTGCGCGCCGGGCGGGCTACACCCAGCTCGAGCTCGAGGTAGTGGCTGACAATGAACGAGCGCTGTCCCTCTACCGGCGCGCGGGGTTCGAGGAGTATGGGCGCAACCCCCGAGGCTACCGGTCCACGGCTGTGGGCTACCAGGAACTCGTGCACATGAGGCTGGAGCTGTAGCGCACCGGAGGGTAGCTGGCGGTTACGTGTCTAGTTTGAGGAGCCTAGAACCTCAGTTCCTTTAGTCGAAACGAGTGGGGGCACCTTGATGATGTGCATGACGAATGGCATGGCGCGCAGGCGTTCCATGATGTACCCCTTCGGCTCTCGGGGGCACGCGTCGTTGGGCCTCATCTCCAGGATGCTGAGGAAAGAGACCCCTGCTGTCAGATTTGCAGCCGTTCACAGATACGATGAGCCCATGACTATCATGCTCGTGCCCCTGACTGAGACCGAGCGTCCTGCGCTGATCGCGGACTTTCAGGAATCTTTCGAGCATTTCCAGGGCAACCCGCAGGGATCCTTCGTGGGGGAACGTCTCGCAGCGCGTGAGCAGCCTCCGGCTGGACCCAGCGAGGGCGGTGCAACGGCGCAGCCGATCCTCCGACTGTCCGACATTGAGGAGTCCCTGAATGCGCCGGGAGCGCTCGCCTATCGCATCCTTGAGGACGGCGAAGTCGTGGGCAACGTCATCCTCACCGTTGCCGGTCATCGAGGCGAGGTTCTCCTTTTCGCAATGAAGGCCTCGGTTCATTCCAGGGGAGTGGGGACGCGCGCCTGGTTCGCCATCGAGGCCGCCCACCCGCAGGTGAGGGAATGGACCCTGGTGACGCCCTATTTCGAGGTGCGCAACATCCACTTCTACGTCAACAAGTGCGGCTTCCACATCGTCGAGTTCTTCAACGAACATCACCCCGACACCTCGCATCCCCGCGGAGCGGGCGAGCCGATGGGCGAGGCCGACTGCATGTTCCGCTTTGTCAAGCGCCTAGGCCGCTAGTGGTGTAGCCGCTCAGTCGACGTCCTCGACCTTATCGGTGTTTATGGTGGACATTCCCTGGTCGGTGCGTGGGCGTGCTGCGGGCGCGCGGTTGTGAGCGGCGTACCCTTGAATCGTGAAGGTTCTTGTCGTTCCCATGGTCGCCCGCTCGCGGATGGGCGGGCCGTGGTCGCGCGCGCAGCGCGTCGCCCGCGCCTTCCAGGACGGCGGCCACGAGGTCACGCTGGCCTGGGGAGACGACGGCAACTGTGCCGATCCCATCGCTCCGACGCTCGAGATTCCGGTGCCCTCGCCCCTCGGCCTGCCAGACGCCATCGCCCGCCACACCTTCCCCCTGGCCTCACGCCTCGGCCTCATGGGCCGCAAGCCCGTGCACAGCTTCGAGGAGGTCCTCTGGCTCACCGGTGCCCTCGACGAGCGCTACACGCGCGCGGCCGTCGATACGCTCCGCGCCCACATGCGCACCGCGCGCCCCGACGTCGTCTACTCCGAATTCAGCCTTGCCGCCGTCATCGCCGCCCGCGCCGAGGGCATCCCGTGCGTGGGTAGCGGCTCACAGCCGACGACCGCCGCCTACGCCTCCGACCCGCGTAAATCTGGGGGAGTTCGACGCCTGCTGCGCGAGATGGGAATACCCGCCCCGGCCTCGTCTCTGACAATCCTGGAGGGGATGCGGCGCCGCTTCATCCCGAGCTGCCCGACCCTGGAGCCGCGCGCGGGGGAGCGGGCCGTCTACTGCGGGTTCCTGGACGAGCCGCCCGTACTGACGGCCACGCCTCGCGATTGTGCGCTCGTCTACCTCGGCGCGGGCAGCGTCCCCGCGGGCGTCGCCGTGCGTGCCGGGAGAGAGCTCGCCGAAGCCCTCGACTGCGACGTCTTTGTCGCGGGAGCGCCCGAGGCCACCCAGGTCTCAGGTGGCCACACGGTGACCTGCGCGCCCCGATTCGACGTCGCCGATTTCCTGCCGCGCGCCCGCGTCTTCGTGCACCATGGCGGGCAAAACTCGATGATGGACGCCCTGTCCCACGAAGTTCCGCAGCTGATCGTCCCGGGGCGCGTCTTTGAACGCCAATTCAACGCCGAGGCCGTGGAAAACGCGCGCTGCGGCCTGACCGTGCACGCGCCCAAGCCTGCGCTCATCGCGCGCGCCGCCCGACGCATCGTTGTCGATGAACCCGCCCTGACCTCGGGAATCCGAGGGCTGCGCGAGGAACTAACCTCGCTGGGCGGAGCCGCGCGCATCGTGCGCGAGGTCGAGCAACTGATCGGTTAGCGTCAGCTCCAGCCGCGCAGGATCGCCTCCAGGCCCCGCTCAAACTGCGCGTTAAAGTCGTAGCGGCCGTCCAGGAGATCCTCGATGAGCGGGCGCAGCGCCTGCGCGTCCTCGGGGTCGAGCGCGGCGCTCGCGGCCGACAGATCGGCGGGCTGCTCGGGGGAACCGCCCACGGGTGGAACGACCTCGGCGGCGACGAAGGCCGTCGTGTAGATCGACACGGCGTTCACGAGCCCCAGCATGTCCGCGTTCGGCGTGAAACCGCGCCGGGCGAGCGTCACGAACACGCGCGCCAGGAGCGCGAGCTGCTCGGGCGTCGACATCGGGTGCGTGAGCAGCAGCATGACCGCGCCCGGGTGAGAGCGCAGCGTGGAGGCCAGGCAATGCGCGTAGGTGCGCATGTAGGCGAGCAGGGGTGAGGCCGGGGCGACCTCGGTCGGCTCGCTCGCCTCGGGTGCGGGCGTCGATTCCGCGTCGACCCCTCCTGCGTCCACGCGGCCCAGGAACGACTCGAACGTGAGGCGCCAAACCTGCTCGGCGATGCCCTCCAGGAGCGCCGCCTTGTCGGGGAAATGACGGTAAAAAGCGGCCTGGGAGACGCCGAGGCGCTTTCCCAAGGACCGCAGAGACAAAGCGGAGAGCCCCTCCTCGTCCACCAGGTCGAGCGCGCTCGACAAGATGATCTCTCGCGATAGCGTGCGCTGGCGTGACGACGGCATGGGCTCTCCGCTTCGGTGGTCATTACTCCCTGTGATACCGGAACTGTACCAGTGCCAGCCCCGCGATCACCGCGAAG
>CALISI010000054.1 GCA_938041695.1 uncultured Actinomyces sp. | reverse complement strand
ACGCCGACATGATGCTCTCCTACCGCGAGTCCGAGCAGGGCCGCATCATGCACACGGGCATCACCGAGGCTGGCTCGGCCGCCGCTTTCCAGGTCGTCGGCACGGCATACGCCACGCACGACCTGCCGATGGTTCCGATCTACATCTTCTACTCGATGTTCGGCTTCCAGCGTACGGGCGACCAGTTCTGGGCGGCGGGCGACCAGATGACGAAGGGCTTCGTCATCGGCGCCACCGCGGGCCGCACGACGCTTGCGGGCGAGGGTCTGCAGCACATGGACGGCCACTCGCAGGTCCTGGCCGCCACCAACCACGCGTTCGTGTCCTACGACCCGGCGTACGCGTACGAAATCCGCTACATCATGGCGGATGGCCTGCAGCGCATGTACGGCGACGCTGGAGACCGCGATCCGAACGTCATGTACTACATCACCGTGTACAACGAGCCGATCCGTCAGCCCGCCGAGCCGGAGAACGTCGACGTCGAGGGCATCATCAAGGGCATCTACAACGTCGAGGAGCACCAGAACTTCGGCGGCCCCAAGGCTCAGCTGCTCGCCTCGGGCGTCGGCGTGCCGTGGGCGCGTGAGGCTCGCGAGCTGCTGGCTCGCGACTGGGGCGTGGACGCCGCCGTGTGGTCCGTGACCTCGTGGAACGAGCTGCGCCGCGACGGCCTGGATGCCGAGGAGCACAACTTCTTGCACCCGTCCGAGCCGCGCCGTACCCCCTACGTGTCGACGAAGCTCGCGGGTCGCGAGGGTCCGTTCGTGGCCTCCTCCGACTTCGACCGCATGCTGCCTGACCAGATCCGTCAGTGGGTCCCGGGCGACTACCACGTGCTCGGTGCGGATGGCTTCGGTTTCTCCGACACCCGCCGCGCTGCTCGCCGCTGGTACCACATCGACGCGGAGTCGATGGTCGTGCGCACGCTGGCTGCCCTCGCCGACAAGGGCCAGGTTGACCCGTCGGTCGTCCAGCAGGCGATCGACAAGTACGAGCTCTTCAACTACGCGATCCAGGGCAATGACCACGCTGGCGAGGAGTGATCGTCGCTAGGCCCGCGCTCCTCCATCGCGGCGCCCAGCGGACATGAGGACGAGGCCGGGGATCCCCACGTGGGGTTCCCGGCCTCCTTTCATTCCCCGACAGGTGGGATAGCCCCTGCCCTCCTGACGCGCGCGGCGCACAATGGATGCATGCACGTTCCTTACGAGACCGAGAAGTTCTACTACGGCTTTCCCGTCTACATCCTGGCCTACCCCGACGACGCTGTCGGCGTCGGAATCACGACGGGGTCTTCCTCGTACTCACTGGGACAGATGGTCATGATCGGCTGCGATTCGACGACACACGCGGCACGCTCGATCAAGCACTCAGGCGTGTGCTCACTGAACCTCTTCGGGCCCGAGGCCATGGGCCTCTTCGAGTACGCCGGCACGATCTCAGGCGGGGATAAGCGCGGCGATGCCCACGTCGCATCAAGCAGCTATGACGGCGTCCCCGTCCTCGACGATGCCCAGATGAGCCTCGTCTGCCGCGTCCTGGAGACAACGGAGGACGGCAGCTACACGCACTTCCGCTGCGAGATCACCCAGCGCCTGGTCGACCCCGCACTCATCGACGAGCAGGGCCGTTTCCGCTACGAGGACCTGCACACCGTCGAATACGTCGGAGACGCGCGCAGGCGCATCTACCGCTACTTCTCGGACCGTGTGGAGCGTTTCGGCACCTTCGTGCGCTCGTTTAAGGAGTCACTGCTCCCCTAGTGGAAACAACGAGGCCGGGGACCCACGCGGGATCCCCGGCCTCGTCTGTACGTAGAGGCTACTCAGCTCTCGTCGGTGCCCGCGTACTTCGGGTGCGCGAGGTTCTCGGGCGAGAGAATACGCTCGACCTCCTCCTCCGAGAGGAGCTCCATCTCGTGGATGACCTCGCGGACGGTCTTACCCTCTGCGGCGGCACGCTTACCGACGACGTCGCCCAGGTGGTGACCGATCACATCATTGAAGTAGGTGACGATACCGATGGAGTTCTCCACGTACTGGCGGCACACGTCCGGATTGGCGGTAATGCCATTCACACAGCGCTCACGCAGGGTATCGCACGCGTTGACGAGCAGGTTGATCGACTCGATGAGCGCCTGGGCGATGACGGGCTCCATGACGTTGAGCTGGAGCTGGCCGGCCTCGGCCGCCATGGTGACGGTCTGATCGTTGCCGATCACCTTGAAGCAGACCTGGTTGACGACCTCGGGGATGACGGGGTTGACCTTGGCGGGCATGATCGACGAGCCCGCGGCCATCTTCGGAAGGTTGATCTCGTTGAGGCCAGCGCGAGGGCCGGAGGCCAGCAGGCGCAGGTCGTTGCAGACCTTCGACAGCTTGACGGCGCTGCGCTTGATGGTCGCGTGCATGGAGACGTAGGCGCCCGTATCGGAGGTGGCTTCGAGGAGATCGGGAGAACCGACAACGCGCGCACCCGTGATACGACGCAGCTGACGCACAACGACCTGCTGGTAGCCATCTGGCGTGTTCAGACCGGTACCGATAGCGGTCGCGCCCAGGTTCGTCTCAAGAAGCAGCTCAGCATTGTTCACGAGGCGCTCATCCTCCTCGCGGAGCGTGTGCGCAAACGCGGAGAATTCGCTGCCCAGCGACATCGGGACCGCGTCCTGCAGCTGCGTGCGCCCCATCGTCAGGATGTGGCGGAACTCGGCGCCCTTCTCATCGAACGCGTCGGCCAGCTCATCGATGGCCTTGCGCAGGCGATTCACCTTACGCCACAGCGCGATACGGAAGGCCGTCGGGTAAGCGTCGTTCGTCGACTGCGAGCGGTTGACGTGGTCATTGGGGTTGATGATGTCGTAGCGGCCCTTGTCCTCGCCGAGGATCTCCAGGGCCAGGTTCGCGATGACCTCGTTCGCGTTCATGTTGACGGAGGTGCCAGCGCCGCCCTGGAACTGGTCGACGGGGAACTGGTCCATGCAGCGGCCGTTTTCGATGATCTCGTCGCACGCGGCGATGATCGCCTCGGCCTTGGACGGCTTCATCGCCTTGAGCTGCATGTTCGCCATCGCGCACGCCTTCTTCACCTGGGCGAAAGCACGGATCAGCTCGGGCGCCTCATTGATCGTGCGCCCCGAGATCTGATAGTTCTCGATGGCGCGCAACGTATGAATGCCCCAGTACGCGTCGTCGGGTACTTCGCGGGTGCCAAGCAGATCTTCTTCGGTGCGTGTCAACGTTGTTCCTTCCGTCTGTTCTCCGGCCGTTTCCTCCCGGCCGATGCGCCTCCATGGTAGGCCCCGTAGGCCCGAAATTCCGGCACTTTACGAACATTGGAGAAGTCGTTGAGACTCCCGTAATCAGCTCTTTCGCTAGTGATTGGACACGGCGTCAGTAACCGCGTCAAGCAGGTCAGCCAGCGTCACCCATTCCTCGACCGTAGCGTCCGTGAGCGTCACCTTGGCCTCGCGCTCGACACGAGCGACGACGGCGTAGAGGGAGACATCATCCATGTCGAGGTCGCCACGCAACGTGAGCTCCCCGCGAGCGTCGGCGGGGTCAAGCTCCACCTCGTCGAGCACCGCCTCCATCGCGGCCTCACGGGCGCGGTCCTGGGCGGTCTCAACCGCCCTTTCGGACGAGGCCGGGGCCGCGTCGGGCGCCTCGTCGGACGCATCGGGGTCGACCAGCTGCGCTAAGCCTGCACGCAGCTGGTCACCGAGCAGGTCGGCGATGGAGCCCATCAGCCGACCCGGTTATTCAGCCAGCGCACGGGGGCGCCGGCACCCGCATGGCGGAAGGACTCCAGCTCGTCATCCCACGCCTGGCCGAGGGCTAGGTCGAGACCCTCGCACAGCTCCTCGTACGTGGTCGCAGACTCCAGGGCCGCGCGAATACGATCCTCGGGGACAACGACGTTGCCGACCGTGTCCATCTGCGAGTGGAAAATACCCAGGGAAGGCGTGTGACACCAGCGTCCGCCGTCGCTCGAGGCGGTGGCTTCCTCCGTCACCTCGTAGCGCAGGTGCTCCCAACCGCGCAGAGCGGACGCCAAACGGGCGCCCGAGCCAACCGGTCCGACCCACGAGAACTCGCAGCGAACCATGCCCGGCGCCGCCTCTTGATCCGACCACTGGAGGTGGACCTCCTGGCCGAGCGCGGTACCCAGCGCCCACTCGATGTGCGGGCACAGAGCGGGCGGTGTTGAGTGTACGAAAAGTACACCGCGGGTGTATGACCCTCTCATTGTTCCTCCTGTTGGCTTTGTCAGGATCGTCTTCCCCTACGCCCTAAACAGCCGAGAGTCGCAATGATCTGCGCCTTAACGGCGCACACGATGTAGCTACAGGATAGTCGAACGCGCCGGGGAATGCACTCCATTCCCCGGCGCGTCCACGCCACGACAACGCTCGATGCTTAGAAACCGGCGTTGCGAATGTCTCGCAGCGCCTTCTTGCGGGTCGCGCGATCCAGGCGATCGATGTAAATGTGACCGTCGAGGTGGTCACACTCATGCTGAATGCAGCGAGCCATCAGCTCCTCACCCTCGACAACAACCTTCTTGCCGTCCAGGTCGGTGCCCTCGCAGCGCGCATACCAGGCGCGCTCGGTCGGGTACCAGAGCTCGGGAACCGACAGGCAGCCCTCATCACCGTCCTGGTACTCGTCCTCGCTCAACGCCACGATACGCGGGTTGAGCACGTAGCCGATCTCGCCGTCGATATTCCAGGAGAACGCACGCAGGCTGACGCCAATCTGGTTGGCGGCCAGACCGGCGCGACCGTCCATGTCGACACCCTCGAGAAGATCCTCAACAAGGGCCTTCACATTCGGGGTGATCTCCGTGATCGGATCACACACGGTACGCAGAACCGGATCGCCGATAATGCGAATGGGACGAATAGCCATCTCACTCCCCCTTCAGGGCTGCGGCGTGCAGCTCGCGCACTCGCGCGACAGCTTCCTCAACGGGCACAACGATCGTCTCGCCGGTTCCGCGCACGCGAATCTCCACCTCACCGTCAGCCAGCGAACGACCGACGACCAGGCCGAAGGGCACGCCCACGAGCTCGTAGTCCTTGAACTTCACGCCAGCGCTCACCTTACGGCGATCATCGACGAGGACGTCCAGGCCTGCCGCGTCGAGCTGCTTGCCGAGAGACTGCGCGGTATCGAAGACCTCGTCACCCTTGCCGGTCGCCAGGACGTGCACGTCGAAGGGCGCGATCTGAGCAGGCCAGCTCAGACCCTTCTCGTCACAGTTGGCCTCGGCCAGGGCAGCCATGACGCGGGTGACGCCGATGCCGTACGAACCCATCGTGACGACCTGAGTCTTGCCGTTCTCGTCGAGCACGGTCAGGCCCAAGGCCTTGGCGTACTTGCGGCCCAGCTGGAAGATGTGGCCAATCTCGATGCCGCGCTCCAGGTGGAGGGGGCCCGAGCCGTCGGGAGCCAAGTCGCCCTCGCGCACCTCGGCAGCCTCGATCGTTCCGTCGGCGGTGAAGTCGCGGCCCATGACCAGGTTCAGGATGTGACGCTGCTCGGCGTTCGCACCGGTCACCCAGGCGGTCCCCTCGACGACGCGCGGGTCGACCAGGTAGCGCACGGAACCGGAGACGTTGCCCTCCTCGTCCACGACGCGCTTGGGCGAGTTGGGACCGAGCACCGTGGGGCCGATGTAGCCGCGCACCAGCTCGGGGTGCGGCTCGAAGTCAGAATCCGACGCCATCTCGACCTCGGCGGGGGCCACGGAGGCCTCCAGGCGCTTCATGTCAACATCGCGGTCGCCGGGCACACCCACGACGAGGAGCTCACGCTCACCATCCGGGTGCGTCAGCGTCACGACGACGTTCTTCAGCGTGTCGGCGGCGGTCCAGGGGCGGTCCTCGCGCGGGTAACGCTCGTTGAGCAGGTCCACGAGCGCCTCGATCGTCGGAGCGTCGGGGGTCGGAACCTCAAGAGACGCGGGCACACCGGACGCGTCCTGAGTCTCGGGTACGGGGGTCGTCACAGCCTCGGCATTGGCGGCGTAGCCACCCGGGGACGCCACGAAGGTGTCCTCGCCGATCGGAGAGGGATGCAGGAACTCCTCCGAGCGCGAACCACCCATCGCACCACTCATCGCGGATACAATAACGTAAGGCAGGCCCAGGCGCTGGAAGATGCGCTCGTAGGTGTCACGCTCAGCCTGGTACGACACGTTCAGGCCCTCATCGTCAATGTCGAAGGAATACGCGTCCTTCATGACGAACTCACGGCCTCGAATCAGACCCGCACGCGGACGAGCCTCGTCGCGATACTTCGTCTGAATCTGGTACAGCGTGGCAGGCAGATCCTTGTACGAGGAGTACATGTCCTTCACAAGGAGGGTGAACATCTCCTCGTGCGTGGGAGCCAGCAGGTAGTCGCCACCCTTGCGGTCATTGAGCTTGAACAGCGTCGGACCGTACTCTTCCCAGCGGTTCGTCGCCTTGTAGGGGTCTGCGGGGATAAGGCCCGGGAAATGGACCTCCTGTGCGCCCATCGCATCCATCTCTTCGCGGACAATGTCCTCAATCTTGCGCAGGGTGCGCAGGCCGAGGGGCAGCCACGTGTAAATGCCGGGGGCGCAGCGGCGAATGTAACCGGCACGCACCAGAAGCTTATGCGAGTTAACCTCGGCGTCGGCCGGGTCTTCACGCAGGGTTCGCAGGAAGAAAGTCGAGAGATTTCGAAGCATGCTCCAAGAGTACGGCACGCAAAGCCTCTGAGGCCACCGGCGCAGCCGTGTAGCCGCTCATCGAGCCATGTAGCGACTCAGATCGCGGCGCGGGCGCCTAGCTCGCGCTCACGGGCGCCCGGGTGCGACGCGTAGTAACGGCGTGCCATCCACCCCGGGTATGCCCACTCGGGCAGACCACCAAAGTAGAGAGCCTGGAGCGCGATGGCCGCCATGAGCGCAAGAACGCCGATCACGAGGCCGAGGGAACCAAGAGTGTCGAGCCCACGCGCCTCGCGGGCCATCAGATCGGCAGTGAGGAACCACAGAACGGACAGCAATGGCATCAGCGGCCACACGACCCGCCCCATCTCGCCAACGGTGTTGCCACCACTGAGCTCGAGACGCACCGCGACACGGCGCGCGCCCGTGCCGATACCGAACCAGGCCCACGCCCAGACAAGAGCGATAGCGAGGCCCACGAGTGCGATCAGAGCGGTGGAGTTGGCGACCATTGCGTCCCCCTTCGGACAAAAGCAACATCCCCGTTGGCGTTGCGTACGAAGCGATACTACAACACCAACGGGGATATCTGTCCAACCGAAAGGTCGGAAAAGAGACTAATCAGGCATCAACATGCTCACCAACGCACGCATCGCGCAAATCACGCAGCATGGACAGCGACGAGAGGGACTCTGCGGCGACTCCCGCCCACACGAGCGCGAGTTCACGGCCCTGCGCCACATGACGCTCACGAATGTGCAGCAGCGTGCGCGACGGAGACAAAGGCAGCAGAGCGATCACACACGTGCCCGAGGCCACGGCCCCCTCCGGGGCACCAGGCGGTGCAACGCGCATCAGGATATGATCCTCGTCCTCGATATCGATGATCGTGGACTCGTCCTCAGGCTCGAACACATAACCGAGCACGTCCCAGACGATGGACGCCGGTGCGTCAATCGCAATGCCGCGGTCGACAACCACATTCGCGCCTGGAAGAACCAGGTCACCGGGCAGCGACACGTCCGCCTGAGACGCTGTCAGGCCGATGCGCCGCGGGAAGCCCGTAGCCGCCACAGCGCAAGCAGCCGCAACGAGTGACAGGCACGCGAGAGTACGAAGACGCATGTGATACTCCTTGTGAAAGCTCAGAAGTCGATGCCCGGCAGCTTGACCTCCGGGGCGGAGATGGGGGCAACCTCGACGCTGCCGGAACCCGGTTCGAGCCCGAGCTCCTCGGCGAGGGCGTTTGCACGTCGGATCAGCGTCTCGACGATCTGATCCTCGGGAACGGTCTCGACAACCTCGCCGCGGATGAAGATCTGGCCCTTGCCGTTGCCGGATGCGACACCCAGGTCGGCCTCGCGCGCTTCACCCGGGCCGTTGACAACGCAGCCCATGACGGCGACGCGCAGCGGAACGGTCAGGTTCTTCAGACCCTCGGTCACGTTCTCCGCGAGCGTCCACACGTCCACCTGAGCACGACCGCACGACGGACACGAGACGATCTCCAGAGTCTTGTCTCGCAGGCCCATGAACTCCAGCATCTTCGTGCCGACTTTGACCTCCTCAACGGGAGGAGCGGACAGGGACACGCGGATCGTATCGCCGATGCCCTCAGCGAGCAGGATCGAGAACGCGGAAACGGACTTGATAGTGCCCTGGAAGGCCGGCCCCGCCTCGGTGACGCCCAGATGCAGCGGCCAATCCCCCGCCTCCGACAGCATGCGATAGGCCTCGATCATCGTGAGCACATCGTGGTGCTTCACCGAGATCTTGAAGTCGTGGAAGTCATTCTCCTCAAAGAGGGAAGCCTCCCAGATCGCGGACTCGACGAGGGCTTCGGGCGTCGCGCGGCCGTACTTCTTGAGCAGGCGCGGGTCCAAGGAACCGGCATTGACTCCGATGCGCAGCGACACACCGTGATCGGAGGCAGCCTTGCAAATGTCCTTCACCTGATCGTCGAACTTCCGGATGTTGCCAGGGTTGACGCGCACCGCACCACAGCCCGCCTCAATTGCCTGGAAGACGTACTTCGGCTTGAAGTGGATGTCGGCGATCACCGGGATACGCGACTGCTTGGCGATGATCGGAAGCGCATCCGCGTCCTTATCCGTGGGACACGCGACGCGCACGATGTCGCAACCGGCCGCGGTCAGCTCAGCGATCTGCTGGAGCGTCGCTCCGATGTCGTGTGTCTTCGTCGTCGTCATGGACTGAACGGAGATGGGAGCACCCCCGCCCACGGGAACGTCGCCCACCATGATCCGACGCGTCTGCTTGCGCGGGAACGGCGACGCCGCGATGCCGGGCATTCCAAGACTGATTTCACTCACCGATTCATTATCGCGCACTGTGCGCATCCTTCCCACACGGACCACGCACGCGTGGTCAGACTCGCTTTCATCAACGGGGCGCTCGCCCGCCTTTGTCAAGGCTTATCAGCCGAGGGACACCGGCTTGACGATATCCGCGACGATCAAAATGACACTCATGACGACCAGCACACCGCCCACGGCCCACGTCACGGGAACCAGACGGGCCGTATCGGCAGGCCCCGGGTCCTGCGCGCCACGCACGCGAGCGAACGTTCGCCGGGCACCCTCATAGACCGCACCCACAATATGCCCGCCATCTAGGGGCGGCAACGGAATCAGGTTGAAGACGAAAAGCGCCATGTTCAACGAAGCCAACAGGCTCAGCAGCACCGCCACGACCTGGCGAGTATCCTGCAGACCCAGCGCCTGTGAATCGCCGGTCACCTCGCCGGCCATACGACCGACGCCAACAACGGACACCACACCGGACGCATCGCGCTTCTCGTCCGTGACGATCGAGCGCCCCACCTGCCACACAGCCTGCGGAAGGCGCACAACGACCGACGCCGTCCCCGTGAACATTTGCCAGTTAGCGGCGGCAACGTCCGACAGCGACGCCGACACGTACTCGTACCCGGCGGTCACGCCAACAATGCGGGCTCCCTGGGCCCCCGTAACGGGAGACACCGTCAGGTCGACGGTCCCGCCGCCGCGCTCGACGGTCAGGACAGCAGACTCGCCCTCCGCAGTCGCCCCAACAGCTCGCTGCAGATCCGCAAAAGTTGAGACGGGCGCCCCGTTCCACGCGACGACCGTGTCCCCGGGGCGAACCCCGGCCTCGTACGCGGGCGATGCAACCTGCCCGGAAGCGCTCGTAATCGTCGCCGGGACCTCAGCGATCGTGCGTGAGGCCGTCGGGGCGCCGATACCCATCATCGCGATCGCGGAGAGCACGAAGCAAATGAGCAGGTTCATCATGGGGCCACCGAGCATGACGGTGATCTTCTTGGGCGCACTCAAGTGATAGAACGCGCGGTGTTCCTGCCCTTCAGGGATCTCCTCAGCCGAGGCCTCACGGGCCTCCTGAGCAAGCGTCGGCTTCCCGCCTCGTCCCACGAGTCGCGTACCGGGACGCGCCGGAGCGTACATGCCGACGATCTTCACGTAGCCGCCGAGCAGGATAGCGCGCAGCGCGTAGGTGGTGTCCCCAACTTTCTTCTTCCACAGGGCCGGGCCAAAGCCCACCGAATAGTCCGGAACCAACACGCCGAACTTCTTCGCCGGGAGCATGTGCCCCACCTCGTGGAGCGCAACCGACGCAAGAATTCCGATAACAACAACAACGATACCGACGAGAGAGCCCACGCTCACATATCCTTCCACTGGCCTGCGCGAAGGAGTTCGCGTGCGCGCTGATCAGCCCAGCGCTGCGCGGCCACAATGTCATCCAACGAGGGATCCACAGTACCCTCGTGCTCGTGCACGACCGCCGACACAGTGTCAACAATCGCGAGCCACGGGACTTCCCCCGCGATAAAAGCATCAACCAGCACTTCGTTGGCAGCGTTCAACACCGCGGGATGCGTCGCCGACTCACCGACGGCAAAGCGTGCCAGGTCCACCGCCGGGAACGTCTCATTGTCCACCGGCTCAAACGTCCACTGCGAGGCCGCCGTCCACGTCAGGGGACTCTCCACGTCCGCCAGACGCTCAGGCCAGGTCAGGCCCAGCGCAATCGGCAGACGCATATCCGGAGGCGAGGCCTGCAGCGTCGTCGCACCGTCGCACCACGTCACCATCGAATGCACAATGGACTGCGGATGAACGGTCGCGATGATGTGCTCAGGCGCCACGTCAAAGAGCAGGTGCGCCTCGATCAGTTCCAGGCCCTTATTAATCAGGGTCGACGAGTTGATCGTCACGACGGGACCCATCTGCCACGTCGGATGCGCAAGAGCCTGCTCAGCCCTCACACCACGCAGCTGCTCGCGCGTGCGGCCACGGAACGGACCACCGGACGCGGTCAGAACCAGGTCAGTGACCTCGGAACGACCCGACACAACCGGAGAAGTCAGGCCGCGCTCATGCACACCCGACGCAAGCGCCTGCGCAATCGCAGAATGCTCGGAATCCACCGGGACAATTTGCCCCGGAAAACGCATCGCGTTCTTCACGAGGGCGCCGCCAACAACCAGCGACTCCTTATTCGCCAACGCCAGGCGCGCCCCGCATTCCAACGCCGCGAGGGTCGACGACAGGCCCACACCTCCCGTGATTCCGTTCAGCACGACGGGAACGAGGCCTGGATAGTCTTCCCGCGCCCGCTCCACCGATGCGCGGACGACATCGACCGACGCCTGCTCGCCCACGAACAGCTGTGGGCACTGGCCACCCAGGGCGCGCACAGCCGCGACGAGCTCCTCGCGCACATCGCGCGCAACGCCCACAAACGCGGGGGCAAGTGCAACGATCTGCTCGGCGAGCACCTCGATCGACGAACCGCCAGCGCTCACACCGACGACGTGAAACCGCCCCGAATGCGCATCAATAACGTCTCGAGCCTGCGTACCGATCGATCCCGTCGATCCCAACAGGATGACGGGTAGGGGGCCACGGCTATGCTCTCCGCTCGCCAGCATCAGTCGACCGCAAGCAGGATCTCGACAGCACGCCCCAGGTAGGCATCGACCGGCCCCTCCGCGTATGCCTTCTTACCGCGCTTCGGCCGGAAAGTCGCCGTACGGATCTCATCGGCAGTCAGCTCGCCGGCCTCGTCAAAGTAGGCCGCAAGACGATCCAGCAGGTCATCCACCTCGTCGCAGGCGTAGCCACGGCCCGAGGTCGGGTGCGAGAAACGCTCACCGCGCGGACGCTGCAGACGCGGATACAGAGTCGTCGCGCGGTCCGCCACGCGGTCGTACCACGCGGCCTCACCCTCGGCGGCGACGGAATCCGCACGATCACGGTTGACAAAAGCCGCTTCCAGACGATTCATCGCCCCATCGACGGCTTCGATGTTGTAGCCGCGGCTCTTGAGTTCAAACGTCGCGAGACGAACCTGCTCTGCGCTGAACTGCTCCGGGGGGACAGCGCCCTCGTATGCACGTCGGGCATCCTCGAAGAAAGCATCGACCTGCTCGCAGTCATAGCCCTTCGAGAAGAGACCAACCCTAGGAAACTCAGTCATGACTACTCCTTCTCCTGTGTCATGGAACGAAGAATCTGATCGACAGCCTCGGGGGTACCGAAATCGGCATACTCGGCGGATATCTCCACCGGTTCAGTATCGGGGGTGACGACAGGCTGACCGGGGTCAGACACGCCAACACCGTCGACACTGTCACCGCTGCGCTGCGCGCGCTTGTCATCAAGGTGGCGCAGCACCTCGATGAGCCGATCGATCTCGGTGTCGACGTCCTCCTCGTCGAAGCCTCGCAGCCTCATGGTGAACTCAACATCCGTCGCTTTCTGCGCGGTGATGACCTTCTCTGGATCTGTCTGAGCACCCGTGATCGTGCTCTCAACGTCCGCGAGGAAGCTCACCACCTCACTCACGTCGTAGCCCATGCGCCATAAGCTCCGCGAGAAATCTGTCCTGATCATGCGCGTCCCTGCCCAACCGGGCGCTTGCCCTCGGCGACCGCCGTGGCCAACTGGCCGCACGCACCATCAATATCGGAACCGCGCGTATCACGAATAGAGGTTGCGATGCCGTTGTCGCGCAGGCGCTCAACGAACGTATCCTGGGCGTGCTTCGTGGATGCCGTCCAAATCGAGCCCGGGGTCGGGTTCAGGGGGATCGGGTTGACGTGCACCCAGCCATGGCCTCGTTTATTGAGCTCATCGGCGAGGAGCTGCGCACGCCATTCCTGGTCGTTCATGTCCTTGATGAGCGCATACTCGATCGACACGCGACGCCCGGTCGCCAAGAAGTAGCCACGCGCAGCGTCCAGAAGCTCGCCAACCTTCCAACGCGAGTTAATCGGAATCAGCTCGTCGCGCAGGTCATCGTCCGGAGCGTGCAGGGATACGGCGAGAGTGACGGGCATCCCCTCGCCCGCCAGCTTCTTAATCGCAGGCACGAGGCCGACCGTGGAGACCGTGATATTGCGGGCACTCATGCCAAAACCTTCGGGGGCAGGGTCGATGAGACGATGCAGTGCACCGATCACGGTCTTGTAGTTCGCCAGAGGCTCACCCATACCCATAAAGACCACGTTCGACAGGTGGGTCGGTCCACCCGCTAGCTTGCCATCACGGCACGAGGCCCGCGCCTCACGCACCTGATCGACGATCTCAGCCGTCGAGAGATTTCGAGTCAACCCCATCTGACCCGTCGCACAGAACGGGCACGCCATGCCGCATCCCGCCTGCGAGGAGACACACAGCGTGGTGCGCTGCGGATAACGCATGAGAACGGATTCCACCTGCGCGCCGTCGTAGAGACGCCACAGGTCCTTGATCGTGCGCCCACCGTCAGCCTCCAGGGAGACCACCTTCGTCACGAGTGTCGGCAACAGTGCTTCCGACACCGCATCGCGCATCCCCGCGGGAATATCGCTCATCTTCGCCGGATCAGCCTCAAAGTGCGTGAAATAGTGACACGAAAGCTGGTCAGCGCGAAAAGCGGGGAGCCCGAGGTCCTTCAGGACCTGCTGACGGCCAGCCGCATCAAGATCGGCGAGGTGCGCCGGCGCCTTTCCACGGCGCTTCGCCGTGAACGACAGGACGGGCTTGGCATCCTTGTGTGTGGCACCCTCCGGCGGCTGGTCTGTCGGCCGCACCTCACGCCGTGAGCTGCGACGCGTAGGATCCGCCGGACCCTGTGCATTCAGCGTACATTCATGCGCCCCGTGGGGCTGCTTCATTACTTGGCTCAATGGGTAGACTCCCAAGAAATACCCGGCAGTGCCCACGCGAAAATAAAGTAGGCAACCGGCGCGCTCATCAGCAGAGCGTCCACTCTGTCGAGAACACCTCCGTGCCCGGGCAGGATCTGCGACATGTCTTTCAGGCCGGCCTCACGCTTGATGAGAGACTCAGTCAAGTCGCCCATCGTTCCCACGAAGGCGATGGCGATACCGGCAATCAGGCCCCACCACCACGAGGCACCAAGCAGCCACAGTCCGACCGAGCCCACCGCCATCGCGGTGAGCGCGGATCCAGCAAAGCCCTCCCACGACTTTTTCGGCGACAGTGCGGGCGCCATCGGATGCTTGCCAAACATGACGCCAGCCGCCCAACCTCCCGTGTCGTTGGCGATCACCATGAGCTCGAAGACAACGAACACCCACGGGTTATGCCATGCAGCGAGCATGAGAACGACAAAAGAGGCCAGGAACGGAACGTACACAGCAGCAAACGTCGAGGACACGACGTCGCTCATCCGCGATTCCTGTCGATGATCAAGGAGACGCCACGCAGCGCACACGAACACCGTAATGTACAGGGCGAACAGCATGCCCTCGGTGCCCAACCACCACGCACACGTCACCATGCCGATCGCGCCGACATACAGCGGTGTGACAGTCAACGTAATGCCCATGCGCGCAAACGCGCCGGCAAGCTCCCAAATACCGACAAGACACACGAAGGCGATAACACCAACGAATGCGGGAAGCGAGGTGAAGAGCGGGACTGCGACAGCGGCAATCAGCACGACCGCAGTCGTGATTGCCTGTGGAAGGTTGCGCCCGGCCTTCCCCGTCTGCCCACTCGCGGGATGGTTCTCACGAGTAGGCCCCGGGGAAAAGACGCGGGCGAGGAACGAACGATCAGTTGACGCCATCAGATCGTCAGCAGTTCGCTTTCCTTCGTGGCAAGCATCTTATCGATCAGCTCCGTGTGTGCCTTGGTCGTTGCATCCAGCGACTTTTCCGCGCGCTCAACATCATCCTCAGAGGCCTCGCCGTCCTTCTTCAGGCGGTCGAGCTGGTCCTTCGCCTTGCGGCGTACACCGCGGACGGACACACGACCGTCCTCGGCCTTGCTCTTGGCCTGCTTGACGTACTCCTTGCGTCGCTCCTCCGTCAGAGCGGGCAGGACAACGCGCACGACGTTGCCGTCATCGGTCGGGTTCACGCCGAGGTCGGACTCACGCAGCGTACGGATGATTTCCTGCGTCGCGGTACGGTCGAAGGGAGAAATCAGAACCGTGCGAGCCTCGGGAATCTGGAAGCTAGCGAGCTGCTGCATCGGCGTGGGGGCGCCGTAGTAGTCAACCAGGAGCTGTTCGAACATCGAGGACGTTGCGCGTCCGGTGCGAATGTTCGCAAACTCGTGGCTGGCCGCATCCACGGCCTTGTCCATCTTTTCCTCGGCTTCGAGGAGAATATCGTCGATCACTATGTGCTCCTTTAAGTCAGTGGTCTGTGAAGGTTATATCACGCCGTCACTAGCGTACCGATTTCATCGCCCATCAGCGCGCGGGTCACCGCACCCTCCTCGCCCATACCGAAGATACGCGTCGTCAGCCCATTCTCGCGGCACAGCGCCAGCGCCGAGCCATCAATCACCTTCAGGTCACGGCGGAGAGCCTCCGAATACGTCAGCGTGTCGAAGCGATGGGCATCGGGATTCTTGTTCGGATCATCGTCATAGACGCCGTCCACACCGTTCTTCGCGACGAGGAGTTCATCGCAGTGGATCTCCAGGGCTCGCTGCGCGGACACGGTGTCCGTCGAGAAATACGGCAGACCCGCACCGGCACCGAAGACAACGATACGTCCCTTTTCCAGGTGACGAATCGCTCGCAACGGGAGGTACGGCTCTGCGACCTGAGCCATCGTGATCGCCGTCTGCACGCGAGCCGGAATACCCGACTGGTCGATGAAGTCCTGAAGGGCCAGGGCGTTCATCACCGTGCCGAGCATGCCCATGTAGTCAGCGCGCGAACGCTCAAGACCCTCACGCGCCAGCTGCGCGCCGCGGAAGAAGTTGCCGCCGCCGACAACGATCGCAACCTGCACGCCCTCGCGAACGGCCGTCGCAACCTGCTCAGCGATGTTACGAACGACCTTCGGATCCAAGCCGATCGATCCACCTCCGAACGCCTCTCCAGACAGCTTGAGCAAAACGCGGCGGTTCGTCGACATGACGCTTCTCCTTTATGACGGCCCTGAGAGGGCGGAACGCTTAGGAACCATACTACCTGGTAAAAGGAAAGCGGCCCCGCCGTTGGGCGGGACCGCTCCCTTTTGTCAGCAAGCTGACGACGTCACCAGATCAGGCACCCACGTGCACGCGCACGAAGTTGGTGACCTTGGCGCCGGCCTCCTTGAGGACCTGGCCGACGGACTTCGAGGGGTCACGGGCGAAGGCCTGGTCAACGAGGCAGTTGTCCTTGAAGAACGCGTTCAGGCGACCCTCAACGATCTTAGGAACGATGTTGGCGGGCTTGCCTTCCTCGAGCGTGATCTTCTCGAGGGTGGCGCGCTCCTTGTCGAGCACGTCGGCCGGTACCGAATCGCGATCAAGGTATGCGGGCATGTAAGCGGCGACGTGCATCGCGATGTCGTGGGCAACGGACTTGCCGGCAGCATCGGTGACGACGAAGACGCCAACCTGCGGGGGCAGATCGGGGTTGGTCTGGTGCAGGTAGAGGTCGACGTTCTCGCCCTCGACGCGCACGATGCGACCAACCTGGAGCTTCTCGCCGATGATGGCGGCGAAAGCATCCAGACGATCCTTGACGGTGCCCTCGCCCATGGGGGCGGCGAGCAGCGCGTCCAGGTCGGCAGCGCCGGACGCAACGGCGGCAGCCAGGACCTCGTTGGAGAAGTCAATGAACTTCTGGTTCTTGGCGACGAAGTCGGTCTCCGAGTTAACCTCGACCAGCACGCCGACGGTGCCGTCGGTCTGCGCGGCCAGCAGGCCGGCGGAGGCCTGACGGCCCTCGCGCTTAGACAGGGACTTCAGGCCCTTCAGGCGGATGATCTCGAGAGCCTTCTCGGCGTCGCCGTCAGCCTCGGTCAGAGCCTTCTTGACATCCATCATGCCGGCGCCGGTCTGCTCACGCAGCGCCTTCACATCTGCAGCGGTGAAATTCGCCATCGGATGATTCCTCTCAGTAAAAAGTTCAGTCCTGCTTGGTGGCCGACTCGTCGGCGACCTCAGCGGCGGCAGCTTCGTCAGCCTTAACCTCGCCCTCGAGGAGCTCGCGCTCCCACTCGGCCAGCGGCTCGGCGGTGGTCTCCTCACCCTTGCCCTTGCGGACGTCGGAGCGGGCGATCAGGCCCTCGGCGACGGCGTCGGCGATCACGCGGGTCAGCAGGGAGACGGCGCGGATGGCGTCGTCGTTGCCGGGGATGCGGTAGTCGACCTCGTCCGGATCAGCGTTGGTGTCGAGGATAGCGACGATCGGGATGTGCAGCTTACGAGCCTCGGAGACCGCGAGGTGCTCCTTCTTGGGGTCGACGATCCACACGGCCGAGGGAACCTTGGCCATGTCACGGATACCGCCGAGCGTGCGCGAGAGCTTGTCCTTCTCACGGCGCATCATGAGCAGTTCCTTCTTGGTGTGACCGGAAGCGGCCACGTCGTCGAAGTCGATCTGCTCGAGTTCCTTCAGGCGCTGCAGACGGGTGGCAACGGTCGAGAAGTTGGTGAGCATGCCGCCGAGCCAACGATGGTTCACGTAGGGCATGCCGACGCGCTGGGCCTGCTCGGCCACGGCTTCCTGGGCCTGCTTCTTGGTGCCGACGAAGAGCAGGGTGCCGCCGTGGGCGACGGTCTGCTTCACGAAGTCGAAGGCGATGTCGATGTCAGCAATGGTCTGCTGCAGGTCGATGATGTAGATGCCGTTGCGCTCGGTGAGGATGAAGCGCTTCATCTTCGGGTTCCAACGGCGAGTCTGGTGACCGAAGTGGACACCGGACTCGAGGAGCTGACGCATGGTAACGACTGCCACGGTTCGTCCTTTCCCCGCAAGTCGCGAGTGATCAGTGGGGTTCCCCCCGGGTTATCGGTTTGCTGTGCGCTGGGCGCACCCTGGTGCCATGACCGGCGGCCATCCCCGAAGGGACCGAAGCCGCCGCGCCTCGCTCCCCTGGCGGTTTCCCGTGGGTCGCGATAATGGCACGCGAAGTCACCTGCACATGGCAAGTGCCCGGCTATCTTACCTCAGGTACGGTCAATTCACCGCAGCTAGAGTGATGAGACCTTGCCTACTGGTTGTGCGGTTGACGAGGCCGAGGCGGGAGGGTGGAAACGGACCCTCCGCGCGTGTCATCCACAGGCATGTGTGGCGACCTCCGGCTATCCACAACCGTGATCAATCGACTGGATCTCGCGAAGGCCGACTCACACACTGGGGGCATGATGTTGTCGTTCAGTCATCGCTCCCGGTCTCGCACGGCGTGCCTTGCAGTCGTTATCACCGCCCTGTTGTGTGCCGCGTATCCTCCCAAGGCCGTTGGGACGGCACAGGAAGACCGTTGGCAGTGGCCTACGGGAGCGCCTGTCCCGGTTGTCGAAGGGTTCTCTCCGCCGGCTCACGATTGGTTGCCCGGGCGGCGGGGAGTCACGTTGGGCTATCCAGCTCCATCCGTGGTCTACGCCTGTGCACCGGGGACGGTTACCGTCGCTGGTCCAGTCGCAGGCCGTGGGGTCATTTCGATTCATCACAGCGTACGTGGCCGCGATGTCTGGTCGACGTACCTACCTGTCACTCCCACCGTCGCTGTCGGCGATCACGTCGAGAAGGGGGACGTTATCGGCGTCGTTGAGACAGACTCGCAGACGCTACACTGGGGCGCGAAAACAGGGCGACGCACCTACATCGACCCAATCCGCCTGACAATCGGGCGCCCGCGTCTGCTCCCCTGGGACGAGGCCACGGCCGGGTAGGAGCATCACGGAGTCCATCTACGTGTCGGCGCGCCACGCTGAGCGTGTGGCACCCCGCCCCTTACGCTCGCGGGTGCGCCCGCTGGTAAATCGCACTCAGCCGCGCGGTATCCACGTGGGTATAGCGCTGCGTGGTCGAGAGTGACGAATGCCCGAGCATCTCCTGGACGGCACGCAGATCGGCCCCACCCTGCAGGAGGTGGGTCGCCGTCGAGTGCCTCAGCCCATGGGGTGCGATGTCGTGAACACCGGCGCGCGCAGCCATCTTGTGCACCATTGAACGCACAACACGCGGGTCGATGCGACCGCCCTTCTCTCCAAGGAAGAGGGCGTTGCCGCTCCCCTCCCTCACCAACTGCGGCCGGCCTCGGACGAGCCAGTGATCGAGGGCTTGCGCTGCCGGAGGCCCATACGGAACCACACGCTCCTTATTTCCTTTACCGACGACACGTACAGTGAGTGCGTCACGGTTCAACGACGACATGTCGAGGGCGCAGACCTCGGAAACTCGCAGGCCACAGGCATAGGTTAGCTCGAGGATTGCCCAATTACGTAACTGCGACGGCCCGCCCATCTTGGCTTCGTCGCGAGCAGTATTGAGGAGCACCCGCGCGTCCGATTCATCGAGGGGGGAAGGCAGGCGCTGATCGGCACGCGGTGAGGACAGCAGCGCAGCCGGGTCACGCAGGAGGATCCCTTCTCGCAGCGCCCACGCAGTGAAATTGCGAACCGCAGCGGTGTGGCGCGCGATTGTCGACCGCGCGCCCCCTGAGGCGAGGGTCTGAGCGAGCCACGAACGAATAGCGCGCTGTGTCAGCACCTCACGCAGCTGCTCGGGCGACGCCTCCTCCTCGAAGGACACAAACTCCATCAGCGAACGCAGGTCGGCGCGATACGCGGTGATCGTATGGGGACTCATCCGTCGTCCGAGGCGCAAATACTCTTCCCAGCGCTCCCACACAGTGCGTGTCATGTGGCTATCCTACGATCTGCTTCCTCCTGCTCGCGCCCAGCCACGCGTGGATCCCGACACGAGGCCCGCGACAGACAGATCCATGAGTGCACGATTGACCTCCGCACGTGAGAGACCCGCCGCAATGCAGATCGCTTCAACCGACGACGGCGCACGTCTGGGAAGCGCTTCCCACACTCGGCGCTGTATCGGTTCCAGGGCAGCAATACCCCTATCCTCTTCGATGGGCATTCCGAAGAGAGGTTCCGTCCCTTCGACACTGACGGGACGCACTAGTTCGAGGGCATCGCGACCATCGCGAATAATCGTCGCGCCGTTGCGAGCCAGTTCCAGGCAGCCGACTGACATCGGCGCATCAACCGGGCCGGGTACCGCGCCGAGTTCCCGGCCGTATTCCATCGCGCGGCGCGCCGTCGCAAGGGCGCCCGAACGCGCTCCGGCCTCGACGACGACGGTTGCCGCGCTCCACGCCGCAATGAGCCTGTTACGGGTGAGGAAACGCCACTTCGCCGGCCTGGCAGTCGGAGCAACCTCAGAGATGAGAGCACCTCCCGCCTCGACGACGGCTCGGAAGTCGCTCCCGTGAGCGGCGGGGTACGGATTGGACACTCCACCCGCAAGAACGCAGATCGTGCGCCCATGCGCGGACAGTGCCCCACGATGGGCCTCAATATCAATCCCGATCGCGCCCCCGGAGACAACCGTGACCCCGGCAGAGGCGACGTATGCCGCCATGTTGCGAGCATGGCGGTTTCCCGCACCGGTGGACGCACGCGCGCCCACGACAGACAGGTAATCATCCATCCGGGCAGCCTCGGGGAGCGCCCCCAGGTACCACAGGCCCATCGGTTCTTCCTCGCCCAGACAGACAAGCTGTTCCGGCCATCGAGGATCGCCGGGGATGAGAAACCCCCCACCTGTGCGTACGACACGTTCGAGCTCGACATCGATATCGACGGCCAGAGCACGCTCACGCCACCTACTCCACTGCGTCAACCAATCAACCTTCGGGTACCCGACGAGCTGTTCCGGCACGCCGACCCACCTTTTCTGTAACCAGTCACGACCCCCGCGGTCGCCCAACGCGCGACGGACCACCCGGGCGCAGGGGTCGGCCGGCTCAGCAACGGCCGACCACCAAGCGGCCTCCCATAGTTCTGTCTCATTCATAGTGATCTGCTCCATTTCGCAGCTGCTGCGCTGCAACGATGTGGTCAAACGTGGGGCGCGCAGCCCCATCAAGATCGGCAAGCGTCCATGACAGACGCAGCATCCGGTCCACCCCTCGCATTGAGGAGTGCCCCGATTCAACAAGACGATCGAGTTCATTCATCAGCGATGTCTCGATGCCTGAGTGGTGGCGTAGCCACGCCCCGGGAAGCTGCGCGTTAAGCGTCCACGGAGTCCCCTCAAGACGCCTCCGCGTCCTCGCACGTGCCTCGATGACGCGCTGCCGAATGGACTCGGAATCGACCATCGTGCTCGCCGCCATATCCGCGCGGCTCGGCGTGTGCACATCTACTCGTATGTCCATACGGTCGAGCAGCGGACCCGACAAGCGCGCCAAATAGCGCCTCCTATTGACGGAGGAACACGTGCAGCGACGTCCGCCGCTTCGCCCGCCGCACGGGCACGGGTTCGATGCCATCACGAGCTGGAACGATGCTGGATAGCGTGCTTGAACCCCCGAGCGGTGCAGGTGAATCGCACCGGATTCCAGTGGCTCACGAAGCGAGTCGAGCACGGAGGGCGCAAACTCCGCAGCCTCGTCAAGAAAGAGAATCCCGCCGTGAGCGAGGGAGGCAGCCCCGGGCACGAGAGTACGGGTTCCTCCCCCAATGAGCGCCGGCATCGTCACACTATGGTGCGGGGCCTGAAACGGTGGCCGCTTCATGAGAGACATGCCGGCAGGAAGCAACCCCGCAACGGAATGCAACGACGTCGTCACGAGCGCGGTATCAGCATCCAGGTCCGGAAGAATCGTCGGAAGTCGGGAGGCAAGCATCGTTTTACCCGCTCCGGGCTCACCGAGGAGAAACACGTGATGTCCACCGGCCGCGGCAACTTCCAACGCCGAAATCGCCTCCGGTTGTCCGCGCACATCCGACATGTCGAGCGCCAGCGAAGCGGCCTCCTGCTCGACCTCGCGGCGTATCCCGAGCCGCCCATGGAACGGCGCCTTGACAGCATCACCCCCGGCCCACGCGATGAGGTCGGCGAAATGGGAGAAGTCAAGTACCTCGATGCCACTGACCAACCGTGCTTCCTGGGCACACGCCGTCGGCACAATCACCCGTCGCACGCCCAAAGAACGCGCGGCCAGCACGGCAGGCAACACCCCTCGAACCGGCTGAATGCTTCCATCGAGGGCAAGTTCTCCCACGAGAACCGCATCCTCAAACGCGGCGGGAGACACAAGACCGGTGGCCAACGCGACGGACGCTGCAATCGACAGATCGAAAGCAGATCCCGACTTCGGGATACCAGCCGGCGACAAATTCACGGTAATACGCTGGTCCAACACGTCCAATCCGCACGACTCGAAAGCCGCGCGCACACGATCACGTGCCTCACGGACCGAGGTATCGAGCAACCCCACGAGCGTAAACGCCACCAGTCCAGCGCCCGCATAGGTCTCCACGTCCACCAGATGCCCCTCGATGCCGACGACGCTCATCGAATACGTACGAGCAAGACCCGGCCCGTTCATTGCACACCCCTCAACCAGGTCACCTGCGCGCCCAGAGCGCGAAGATCCACTGCCTCGTCCATGGGCGCAGGCCAGGCGCCCAGCGTCCGCGCGTCCACCGTGATCGCAACGACGTCGATGCGCACGCGGGAGGACAGAGGCCCATGAGCGCGACACCACGCGCCCGTCAGTGCGCGGAGCCTGGCCACCTTGCGCGGATCGATCGATGCGAGCGCACTTCCGCGATTGCGCCCCACCCTCGTGCGTACCTCCACCACCACGGTCCACGACCGCTGTGGATCAGTATCGTCTCGCGCAATAATGTCAAGCTCTCCCCGGCGACCATCACGCCAGTTCGATTCGAGAATGCGCAGACCTTTCTCTTGCAGCAGCAAACAGGCGGTATGTTCACCCGCAGCGCCTAAAGCCCGACGATCGGGCCGTATGTTGCATCCCATCACGGATCACCTCCGCACCCACAGTGCTCCCTACAGGAAGGACACAACAACGCGAAAACCGCCCCCTGTGGACACGGGACGGTTTGCGACAAGGCCTGTGGATAACTGCGCGCCTCGGCGTCGTCGACGGTTAGGGGATGTCGAGCTCCGGCTTCGAGAGCTCCTCGACATTCACGTCTTTGTACGTGATGACGCGCACCGAACGCACGAAACGGGACGAACGGTAGATGTCCCACACCCAAGCATCGCTCAGCGTCAATTCAAAGAAGACATCCCCGCCGACCGGGCGAGCCTGCACATCAACGTGATTGCACAGGTAGAAACGCCTCTCGGTCTCAACCACGTACTTAAACAATCCGATGACATCGCGGTACTCCTTGAAGAGTTCCAACTCCAGATTGTTTTCGTAACCTTCGATTTCTTCGCTCACGCACCCATCATGCCGGGCCGCGCCCCAGGCGGCGTGGTGCCACCCCGGGCGTGCCCTACTTTGTGGCCTGCGTCGGCATCTTCCACGAGCGACGGTGATAATCCGAGACGCCTAGTTCACCAATAGCGCGTGCGTGCGCGGCAGAACCGTAACCCTTGTTCGAGGCCCATCCGTATCCGGGATCATCGAGCCCCTGCATCAGGTGATCACGTGCAACCTTCGCGAGAACGGATGCAGCGGCAACAACCGCACAAGAAGCATCAGCCTTCACCTGCATGTGCACGGGAAGTTCACGCCCGAAAGGATCCTCGGGACCATCGAGCGCTCCGAAGAGGTCATCCGGGGCCGACAGCCAATTGTGGGAGCCGTCCAAGAGGACACCGCCGGGGAGGAGGCCCCGGTCAGCGACGTCGGCAAGCGCGCGGCGCCCGGCGAGCCGGAGCGCAGCAATGATGCCCCATTGATCGATCTCCTGCGCGGACGCGTAGCCGACGGACGATGCGAGTGCCCACGAGCGCACAGGCTCAACGAGCGCCTCGCGCCTACGCGGCGTGAGTGCCTTGGAATCTGTCAGCCCCTCGGGCACGGGTGCTGCATCAATGCCAATGAGCGCAACGCCGACAGCGACAGGGCCAGCGAGGGCTCCACGACCCACCTCGTCCATGCCAGCGACGACACCCCAGCGCCTAGCGAGAGACACCTCCAGCTCACGGGACGCGGTTGTCATGACGCAGAAGCAACGGAGGCAAAAACCTCGTGATGCGCGATGTCGGTCGTCCAGCGAGACGTCGGCCAGATAACAGCCTGGACGGTGCCCACAACCGAGGAGACCGGCACGTAGGGCGACTGACCAGACCCCATGTGATAGCGAGAGTCTGCGGAATTGGAGCGGTTATCACCCATCACCCACAGGTGTCCCTCAGGAACGACTACGTCGAAGGTGCGTTCACCACAGGGGACCTGGCCGTCCGGAACATAGGTCTCATCCAGTTCGACCCCGTTGACGCTGACCTTGCCGGTCGCGCTCGTGCAGGTGACGTGGTCTCCACCAACGCCAATCACACGCTTGACGAGAGTCTGTTCGCCATCGCCTGGGACAAAGCCCGTGAATTCGCCAAGCCGACGCAAAACAGAGGGCGCAGTCGTCTCCGACGATCCCAGCCAGCCGAGTGTGTCATCGAAAACGACGACATCTCCGCGCTGAACATTCGACGTCAACGCGTCAATACGCGAGACAGCAATCCGGTCATCCTCAACGAGCGTGTTGTGCATGGACCGAGAGGGAATCCAGAACACCTGCACGATGAACGCACGCAGGAGCGAGGAGATAACGAGGGCAACGACGATAATCACGAGAATCTCGCGTAGCCACACGAGCGGGTTACGCCGCGCGCGGGCTTCCGCACGGTCACGATCCCGGAGCGAAGGCGCATGCAACGGTCCGAGCGTCGGGCCTGCAGTCGGGGTCATGCAATCTCCTTGTCGTTACGTCAACCATCCCAGGATACGGCGAGGCCCGACACCGGCGCGCGGTGTCGGGCCTTTCCGTGAAAAATGCCAAGGCTTGCGCCCGGCCAGCCTCACTCGGCCTTGCCGGAACGGTGCTCCTTGATCTTCGCGGCCTTGCCGTGACGCTCACGCAGGTAGTAGAGCTTGGCGCGGCGCACGTCGCCCTTGGTGACGACCTCGATGTGGTCGATCGTCGGGGCGT
>CALISI010000053.1 GCA_938041695.1 uncultured Actinomyces sp. | reverse complement strand
CAGTGGACGGACGACAACAAGGCGGCCGCCGAGGTCAAGGAACGCTTCGAGAAGCTCGGCATCCGCGTCTACCGGCACTTCCCGATCCCCGGCTACCCCTCGGACGTCGAGCGCATCGTCTCCGATGAGGGCTACGGCGCGAACGAATACGTGGAGACCACCCGTGACCTGATCGTCGTGACGGCCCCCGGCCCGGGTTCCGGCAAGATGGCGACCTGCCTGTCGCAGCTCTACCACGACCACAAGCGCGGGATCGAGTCGGGGTATGCGAAGTGGGAGACCTTCCCGATCTGGAACATTGCCCTGGATCACCCGGTGAACATCGCCTACGAGGCCGCCACGGCCGACCTCGACGACGTCAACATGATCGATCCCTTCCACCTGGAGGCGTACGGGATCAAGACGGTCAACTACAACCGCGACGTGGAAATCTTCCCCGTCCTGAACCGCCTGTTCGAGAAGATCCTCGGCTCCTCGCCCTACAAGAGCCCCACGGACATGGGCGTCAACATGGCGGGCCACTGCATCGTCGACGACGAGGCATGTGTGGAGGCTTCGCGTCAGGAGATCATTCGCCGTTACTACAAGGCGCTCGTGACCGAGAAGAAGGAGATGAGCGAGCCCGTGCAGTCGTCGCGCATCTCCCTGCTGATGAGCCGCGTGGGTGTGGGGCGCATGGATCGCCCGGTCGTGCGTCCGGCCCTCGAGCTGGCCGAGGCGACGGGCGAGCCGGCCGCAGCGATCGAGCTGCCCGACGGCCAGATCGTCACGGGTAAGACGTCGGCGCTGCTGGGCTGCTCCTCGGCGATGCTGCTCAACGCGCTCAAGAAGCTCGCGGGGCTGCCCGACGAGGTCCAGCTCCTTGCCCCGCAGTCGATCGAGCCGATCCAGCGCCTCAAGACCCGCGACCTGGGCTCGCGCAACCCGCGCCTGCACACCGACGAGGTCCTCATTGCGCTCGCGGTGAGCGCCAACGGCGACGACAAGGCGCGCCGCGCCCTGGATAAGCTCAGCGCGCTGCGCGACTGCGACGTGCACGAGTCGGTCATCCTGGGCCCTGTGGACGAGGGCATCTTCCGTTCCCTCGGCATCCAGGTGACGACCGAGCCGGTGTACGCGACGAAGTCGCTGTACCGCAAGAAGTAATCGCTTCGACGAGGCCGGGGCTTTCTGTCGCGTGTGAGCGCGGGGAGGCCCCGGCCTCGTCGCGAGCCTCCTTTCGTGGTTGGCGCCACCCGGGGCGGGGGTCGCAGGTGAGGGTGGGGCGGTTTACCCTTGGAGGCGATGAGTGACGCGACTTCTTTGCCTGACCTTGGTTTCCTGATCGGCCCCGATGGGGGTTTTCAGGACGACTACGTGCCGCCGGAGGTGCCCGCCTTTGATGTGGAGGACGCCTTGGGCTCCGATGCGTGGCCGGAGACCGCCGTGCCGGGTGGGGCGTCGGGCGCGCCGTCGGCGTGGGAGCCTCCCGCGTCTTCGGGTGGTTTTTCGTCCGGCTGGGAGCGCCCCTCGCGTCCGAGCGTGGATCCCGAGTCGCTGACGCGCGGCCTCAACGACCGCCAGCGTGAGGCCGTCACCCACGCGGGCTCGCCGCTGCTGATCCTGGCGGGCGCGGGCTCCGGTAAGACGCGCGTGCTCACGCATCGCATCGCCTACCTGCTGGCCACGGGCCGCGCGCGGGCTGGGGAGATCCTGGCGATCACCTTCACGAACAAGGCGGCGGCCGAGATGCGCGAGCGCGCGGGCGCTCTCGTGGGCGACGACGCGCGTCGCATGTGGGTGTCGACCTTCCACTCGGCGTGCGTGCGCCTGCTGCGCTACGAGCACGAGGCGGCGGGCCTGTCCTCGTCGTTCACGATCTACGACGCGCAGGATTCCCAGCGCCTCATCCAAATGGTCCTCAAGGCCATGGACGTGGACATCAAGCGCTTCACGCCAAAGATGGTGGCGGCGCGCATTTCGGACGCGAAGAACGAGCTGATCGGCCCGGCGCGCTACGCGGAGACGGCGGGCAAGGACCCGGTCTCGCGCATCGTCGCCGACGCCTACATCGAGTACGACAAGCGCATGCGCGCCTCGAACGCGCTGGACTTCGACGACCTCATCATGCGCACGGTCGAGTTGTTGCGCGACAACCCGCTGATCGCCGAGCACTACCACCGGCGCTTCCGCCACATCCTCGTGGACGAGTACCAGGACACCAACCACGCGCAGTACGTCCTCGTGCGCGCCCTCGTGGGGGATGGAACCGATGGGGTGGCCCCCGCGGAGCTGACGGTCGTGGGCGACTCGGACCAATCGATCTACGCGTTCCGAGGCGCGACGATCCGCAACATCGAGGAATTCGAGCGCGACTTCACGGGCGCTCGCACGATTCTGCTGGAGCAGAACTACCGCTCGACGCAGAACATCCTGTCTGCCGCGAACGCCGTCATCGCCCGCAACACGGGGCGCCGCGCGAAAAACCTGTGGACGGCCTCGGGCGACGGCGCACTCATCACGCTGGATGCCGCCGATTCTGAGCACGACGAGGCGCGATTCGTCGTCGGCGAGATCGACCGCCTCGCGGACTCCGGCGTCGAATGGGGCGACATCGCGGTCTTCTACCGCACGAACGCGCAGTCACGTGCGCTTGAGGAACTCCTCGTGCGCCAGGGTATCCCGTACCGCGTCGTCGGTGGCACGCGCTTCTACGAGCGCCGCGAAATCAAGGACGCGCTGGCGTACTTGCAGCTCATCTCCAACCCCGACGACACCGTCGCAGCCCGCCGCATCCTCAACGTCCCGAAGCGCGGCATTGGTGCCAAAGCCGAGGAGGCCATCGCCGCACACGCCGCCCACTACGGCATCTCCTTTGGTGCAGCCCTGCGTCACCTGTGGCTGCGCGCCGGCTGCCCCGCGGGTGAAGGCGAGGGGATCGACCTCGACGCGCTCGCTCGTTCCACGTCCCCGGACGAGGCCTCGGCTGATTCTTTGGCTCCCGTTTCCTCGGATGGAGTGGCGAGGGAGAACCCCGGTGCTCGTGACGGTGTGGATGAGAGCGCGGCTGCGGCCCCGGCCTCGTCGCCTGCCGAGAGTGCTTCTGAGACGGCTCCCGAGGTCCTGGGCATTACACCGCGTGCGGCCAAGTCGGCGGCCGCCTTTTGGGGACTCATTGAAACCCTGCGTGCCGCTGAGGCACGGGGGGCGTCCCAGGCCGACATCCTGGAGGAAGTCCTGGACCGCACCGGCTACCTCGCCGAACTGCGCCGCAGCGAAGACCCGCAGGACGCCTCGCGCGTGGAAAACCTGGCGGAACTGCACTCGGTCGCCGGTGCCTTCGCGGCCGACGCGCCCGGTGGGACCCTCGCGGACTTTCTCGAGCGTGTCGCTCTCGTCGCAGACTCGGACCAGGTGCCCACGGAGGGCGAGCGCGGCGGGCAAGTCACCCTCATGACCGTGCACACCGCCAAGGGCCTCGAATTCCCGGTCGTTTTCGTCACCGGCATGGAGGATGGCACCTTCCCGCACCAGCGCAGCCTCGGGGATGAGAGTGAGCTGGAGGAGGAGCGCCGCCTGGCGTACGTGGCGATCACGCGTGCGCGCGAACGCCTCTACCTCACGCGCGCGGCCGTGCGCAGCGCCTGGGGGACGCCGCAGGAAATGCCACCCTCGCGGTTCCTCGACGACATCCCCGCCGAACTGCTCGACGTGCGCCGCGCGGCCACGTCGGGGGAGCGCATGCGAGCCTCCTACGGCGGATCCTACGGGTCCGGATCGTATGGTTCCGCTTCTTATGGCTCTGGTTCCTACGGGCGTTCGCGCAGCCGCGAGGGGCGCGACCCGTGGGGCGATACCGACACGGGTGCCTTCGGTTCCGGGCGCGGCGGCGCCTCCGCCCAGCCCGCGGGGGTTCGCAAGGTGACACGCATGGGCGTGACCCCCGCCGCCAAGCCCGCCGAGGACAAGCCCGTCCTTGCCCTCAAGGTCGGGGACCGCATCAAGCACGCCACCCTGGGCACCGGCACCGTCACCGGCATCGAGGGCGAGGGGCCGCGCACCGTCGCCAGGATTCGCTTCGGCCTGGGCGAGAAGCGCCTCCTTGTGCGCATGGCGCCGATGGAGAAAATTTCGTAGCGTTTCCCGGCTAATTCCCAGCGCTGCTCGGTCTGTTTGTGGCCCCACGGGTGTTCCGGGCGCCATGTGGTTTCTCTTATTGGACCTGGCCCCCCGCCCCTGCAGCGCGCTCGACACTGGTAGCGGTGGGGGGTGCGCCATTTGGAGCACGCTGCCGGCGTGTCGTGGCTCTTATGATGCAATTCCCCCCCCGTTTGGTGGCGGCGCGGCCGCGGTTCAAGGTCGTGTGGCGCCCACATCGCAGACCACCTCGGTGAAAAACGCCGACAATGGGCTACTAGTGGCGAAGTGGTCTGCGTTTTGGGCGCAACGATGTCTGGCATTGTGTGTTGGTCGCACGTGAACCCGCTATTACGGGTGTTAACCCTCTATATCGCACGCAAACCCGCTATTGAGAGCGTGGGCGGGGCTGCCCAGGCTCGTATTAGCGGGCCCGCGTGCGAAATAGAGGTCCCATGTGCGTTTTAGCGGGTTAACGTGCGCATTGGTGGGACCCGCATAAGGCTGAGTCGAGTCGTGAGAGCTGGCCTCGTCGCCGTGGGAGTGATCATGCGGGGCAGTGGGAACGCCCTGCCTGCCCCAACGAGCTCGACAACCCGCGCCAACGACGCCACCGACCCCATCAACACGACTCGCAACGCAAAGCAACGTCAAAGGAACAGTGCGCTCGGGTCAAGGGGTTGACAAGCCTTCATAATGTCAGGAAATGGCGCGTTTGTGCCGGTTGCACGGTAGAATTATTGCGCTGACCACACCACGTTCAACGGAGGGAATAAGGTGGATCTCTACGAGTACCAGGCCCGGCAGATGTTCAAGGAGCACGGCGTGCCCGTGCTCGACTACCGCCTGGCGTCGACCCCCGAAGAAGCGCGCGAGGGCGCACGCGAGCTGCTCGCGGAGGGTGCGTCGCTGCTGGTTGTCAAGGCTCAGGTGAAGACCGGTGGCCGCGGCAAGGCCGGCGGCGTCAAGCTCGCCCACACCGCCGACGAGGCCTACGAGAAGGCTGAGGCGATTCTCGGCCTCGACATCAAGGGCCATATCGTCAAGAAGGTCATGATCGCTGTCGGCGCGGATATCGCCGCCGAATACTATTTCTCGATCCTGCTGGATCGCTCGAACCGCCGCCACCTGGCGATGTGCTCGCGCGAGGGCGGCATGGATATTGAGACCCTCGCCAAGGAACGCCCTGAGGCGCTCGCCCGCGTCCCGCTGGATCCGGTCGTTGGCATTGACGCTGAGGTCGCCCGTCACATCGCGAAGGAAGCCGGGTTTGATGAGGAGACCGCCGAGGCCATCGCTCCAGTCCTCGAAACCCTGTGGACCGTCTACCGCGATGAGGACGCGACTCTGGTTGAGGTCAACCCGCTCGTCTCCAGCCCGGACGGCTCTGTGTGGGCGGTTGACGGCAAGGTGACCCTTGATGACAACGCGCGCTTCCGTCACCCCGGCCACGCTGAGCTGGTTGACGTGGCCGCGCAGGATCCGCGCGAGGCCGCCGCGAAGGCAGCCGGACTCAACTACGTGCGCCTGGAGGGCCAGGTCGGCATCATCGGTAACGGCGCTGGCCTCGTCATGTCGACGCTGGACGTGGTCGCGATGGCCGGCGAGGAGTTCGGCGGAATGAAGCCCGCGAACTTCCTGGACATCGGCGGCGGCGCCTCGGCCGAGGTCATGGCCAAGGGCCTGGATATCATCCTCGGCGACGAGCAGGTTCGCTCCGTGTTCGTCAACGTGTTCGGCGGCATTACCGCGTGCGACCAGGTCGCCCGAGGTATCATCGGCGCGCTCGAGACGCTGGGGGATGCGGCCTCGAAGCCGCTCGTCGTGCGCCTTGACGGCAACAAGGTCGAGGAGGGCCGTGCGATCCTCGCCCAGGCCGCGCATCCGCTCGTCCACATGGAAGAAACGATGGATGGTGCAGCCCGGCGTGCGGCCGAGCTCGCAGCCCAGGCCTCGTCGAAGTAACGACCCGAGAATTCCAGGAGAATCACCATGACTATCTTCGTCAACTCTGACACCCGGGTCATCGTCCAGGGCATGACCGGCGCCGAGGGCCGCAAGCACACTCAGCGCATGCTCAGCTCGGGCACGACCATCGTGGGCGGCACGAATCCGCGCAAGGCCGGCACGACCGTCACTTTCGATGTGCAGGGCTACGGCCCGGGCGCCGACAAGGTGACCGACGGCCAGGTCGAGATCCCCGTCTTCGGCACGGTCGCCGAGGCCCGCGAGGCCACCGGCGCGAACGCCTCCGTTATCTTCGTGCCCCCGGCCTTCGCGAAGGGCGCCGCCCTCGAGGCTATCGAGGCGGGTATTGAGACGATCGTCCTCATCACCGAGGGCATCCCCGTCCAGGATTCGACCATCGTCGTTGAGCGTGCGCTTGAGGCAGGCGTGCGCCTGATCGGCCCGAACTGCCCTGGCATCATCTCGCCCGGACAGGCGAACCTGGGCATCACCCCGGCGGATATCACGGGACCGGGCCGCCTCGGCCTCGTCTCCAAGTCGGGCACGCTGACCTACCAGCTCATGTACGAACTGCGCGATTTCGGCTTCACGACGTGCCTGGGCATCGGTGGTGACCCGGTCGTGGGCACCACTCACATCGACGCGCTGGCGGCTTTTGAGGCGGATCCCGATACGGATCTCGTCATCATGATCGGCGAGATCGGCGGCGACGCCGAGGAGCGCGCGGCCGCGTGGATCCAGGAGAACATGACGAAGCCCGTTGTCGCCTACATCGCGGGATTCACCGCGCCTGAGGGTAAGACGATGGGCCACGCGGGTGCGATCGTGTCCGGTTCGTCGGGCACGGCTGCCGCGAAGGCGGAGGCGCTCGAGGCCGTGGGCGTGCGCGTGGGCCGCACTCCTTCGCAGACGGCGCAGATCGCTCGAGAGATTCTCTCGCGCTAACGTCACAGCACGAATCGGCCCGGGGTCGGCGCGCAGCGTCGCGGCCCCGGGCCGATTCTGACACTATGGGCCTGTGAGCGAGCGCATCAGAGAAGTACCCAGACCCCGGCGGACTACGACCACGTACGTGGCGGATCGGGCGACGATCCGTGTTGCCGTCCCGCAGGGGTGGGCACGCGGAGTGATCGCGGGTGTTGAGGCAGCCTTCGCGGGCTGGGCGCTCATCACGGTGTGCACGATGATCGCCTATCTGACGTTGCGCTCGAATACGTGGATGAATGATACGACGCCGCGCGACGCGCTCGGCTTGGGTGGCGACCTGTGGGCGGCTGTCATTGGCGGTACGTCGGTGGTTGGGGGAGTGCATTACCGTGCGATCCCGACGCTGGCGGGCGCGCTGCTGATCGTCCTTGTGCGCCTCTTGCTGCGCAATACGGCTGGTTTCCCGCGCAGTGCGGCGCTGTTTGCTGTGCCCGGTTTTCTTTTGACGTCCTGGCTGCTCGCGGGTACGTCGGGCACTCATGCGCACTGGTGGACGGGCACTATTGGCGGCGTGCTGATTCCGTTGATTGGCTCGGTGTGGTTTGTTGCGTCGGGGTATGCGCGCGATCATGAGGCTCCGACGATGCAGCACTGGATTTCGGGTGGCCTGAAGTTGGGGGGCTTGTCCGTGGCGGTGCTTGCGGGCGCGTCGCTCGTTGCCGCGATTGTTGCGCTTGTGGCTGGTTGGAGTCGGATGGCTGGGATCCAGGAGATCCTGGGGGCGGCCTCGGGCGCGGATACGGCGTTTATTGTCGGCGCCCAGCTGGCTTTTGCGCCGACGGTCATGGCGTGGGTGGCTTCGTGGTGGTCGGGTGCGGGTTTCCTGACGGCGACCGATTCGCTGCATTCTCCGGCAGTGGCGGGCACTGGCCCGATCCCGCCCATCCCGCTCTTGGGTGCTGTTCCGGAGACGGCTCCTGGTCTGTGGGTGGTTCTCGCGCCGATCGCGCTGGGGGTTGGCCTGGGCGTCGTTGCGGCGCGTTCGTTCCGTCGTGAGCACCTGCTGCACCAGAGCGCGCAGGGCGTTCTGGCCTCGTTGATCGTCGCGGCCGTGACGGCCCTGTGGATGTGGAGCGCGACGATGAGCATGGGCTCCGTCCGCTTGGCCTCGATGGGGCCGCGCGTGGGGTGGGCGACGCTCGCCCTGGTGCTTGAGATTGCGTTGCCCGCGCTGATTATCGCGCTGGCGACCCATCCGACGACGCGTGCGCTCCTCGGCGAGGGCGCGGGCCGGGTCCGCAACGAGGGCGAGGTCTTGCGTCGCCGCGCTGCCGAGCGTGCCTCCCGCGTGGGGGTCGGCGCCTCGACGACGGACGAGGCCTGGGCTGAGGCCTCCGACTCCGCTGAGGACAGCGCCGGGGCCGAAGGCGCCGACGAGGCTGGGGCTGAGTCCTCCGATCCTGCGGCGGAGGCAAGCGAAACGGCCGCCGACGAGGCCGCGGATAGTGCGTCCGCGCCGGCCGAAGGTGACGCGGATGACCCCGAGACGAGGGCGACGCGGCGCGAGGGCCTGAACTAGACTGGAAGATGCCGCGACTGGCGAGGGTGGATGACCACCGGGGAGCGGCTGCATTTCCCGCGAGGCGTCGCCCGCCTGGGCGCCTGGGTTTGGTCTCAACCTGGAGGAACTATGTCCGTCTCACTGGACAACCTGGAACCCATTGACGTGCGCCCGATTAAGCGGGCCCTGATTTCTGTGTATGACAAGACGGGCTTGGAGGACCTTGCGCGCGCGCTGGGCGAGGCCGGTGTGGAGATCGTCTCCACGGGCTCGACGGCCGCCCGCATCGCGGCTGCTGGCGTGGCCGTCACCCCGGTTGACGATGTGACCGGTTTCCCCGAGGTGCTCGAGGGGCGCGTGAAGACCCTGCACCCTTTCATTCATTCTGGCATCCTGGCCGATCAGCGTAAGGCCGCGCACCGCGAGCAGATTGCGCAGCTGGGGATCAAGGCGTTTGACCTGGTCGTGTGCAACCTATACCCCTTCCAGGATACGGTTGCGTCGGGCGCGTCCTTCGACGAGTGCGTCGAGCAGATTGATATTGGTGGCCCGTCCATGGTGCGTGCTGCCGCGAAGAATCACCCGTCGGTCGCGGTCGTGACCTCGCCGGAGCGTTACGCGGATGTGGCCGAGGCCGCGGCGGGGGAGGGCTTCACTCTTGAGCAGCGCCGCGAGCTGGCTGCCGAGGCCTTCGCGCACACGGCGACCTACGACCTGGCGATCGCCGGTTGGTTTGCCGACGAGCTGGATCTTGAGGACGTGCGTGAGACCCTCGATGATGCTGCTGAGTCCCACTTGGATGCCTCGGATGCGGCGTTCCTGGAGTCGCTGGGCTACCAGACCGAGGAAGACTACGTGGTGGAGGCCCCCGAGGAGGAGGGGCAGGCCTCGGGCATGCCCGTGTTTGTGGCTGACGCGTTCGAGCGCGTGGAGTCGCTGCGTTACGGCGAGAACCCGCATCAGGGCGCGGCCGTGTACCGCGAGATCGACGAGTCCTTCGAGGATGAGCTGGCCGAAGACGAGGCCTTGGCGCCGGGTATCGCGAATGCGCGCCAGCTGCATGGCAAGGCCATGAGCTACAACAACTACACGGATGGCGACGCTGCCCTGCGCGCCGCCTACGACCACGAGCGCCCCTGCGTCGCGATCATCAAGCACGCGAACCCCTGCGGCATCGCGGTAGCCGATGATGTGGCCGAGGCGCACCGCCTGGCGCACGCCTGCGACCCGGTGTCGGCGTTCGGCGGCGTGATCGCCGTGAATCGCCCGGTGAGCGTGGAGCTGGCTTGCCAGATCGTCCCGATCTTCACCGAGGTCGTACTGGCCCCCGATTACGAGGAGGGCGCGCTCGAGGTGCTGAGCGCGAAGAAGAACCTGCGCGTCCTGCAGGTTGAGCCCCCGGCTCGCGGCTCCTACGAGTTCAAGCAGATCAGCGGCGGCCTGCTGGTCCAGGAGCGTGACGACATCGACGCCCCCGGAGATTCCCCGGAGAACTGGACGCTCGCGGCCGGCGCTCCCGCCGACGAGGCGACGCTGGCGGACCTGGAGTTCGCGTGGCGCACGGTGCGCGCGGTTCGTTCGAATGCGATCCTGCTGGTCAAGGATGGCGCCTCGGTGGGCGTTGGCATGGGTCAGGTGAATCGCGTGGACTCGTGCAAGCTGGCGGTTGAGCGTGCGAACACGCTGGGCTCGCGTTCGACGGGTGATGCGGCGGCGTCCAACGTGGACAGTGCGGGCGGTGCTCGTGCGTCCGAGGTCGTGGGTGAGGCTCCCGAGCAGCGTTCCATTGGCGCGGTTGCTGCGTCGGATGCGTTCTTCCCCTTCGCCGATGGTCTGCAGGTGCTGATCGACGCGGGCGTGAAGGCGGTCGTCCAGCCCGGCGGCTCGGTGCGTGACCAGGAGTCGATTGACGCAGCGAACGCCGCGGGCATCACGATGTACCTGACGGGGACGCGTCACTTCGCGCACTGATCAAACCCGTTCATGGGCTCCAGGGGGCGAGCGCCGGTGCGGCGCTCGCCCCCTGTGATGTGCTCGGGTGTGCTTGACAGGGGAGTGGCGGGCAGCATATTGTTCAATTGTTGAATGAAAGGCCGTTGGCCCAGTTGAAAGGTGTCGCATGACCGCCCTGACCGCTTCCCCCGTCGCCGCGCGCGAGAACCGCGTCCTCGCCGACCGCCTCGGCGGCACGATCATTCGTGAGATCGCCCTGATCGCCGCGGGTACGATCGCCATGATCGTGCTGGCCCGTATTTCGGTCCCGCTGCCGTTCACGCCTGTGCCCGTCTCGCTCGGCACGCTTGGCGCTCTCTCGGTCGGTGCGACCCTCGGTGCGCGCCGAGGCCTCGTCTCCGTTGCCGCGTACGCTCTCCTTGGCATCGCGGGTGCTCCGGTCTTCACCGGTACGAACGTGGGCTGGGCCTTCGCCTCCTTTGGCTACATCCTCGGATACCTCCTCGTCGCTGCGATCGCCGGCCTGGCCGCCCAGCGCGGCGCCGACCGCCGCGTCCTCACGATGGCGCCGACCGCGCTCGTGTCCCTCTTCTCCGTGTACATCCTCGGCCTGGCCTGGATGATCCCGTTTGCGCACATGACGGTCGCGCAGGGTCTGATGAAGGGCTTCGTGCCCTTCATCATCGGCGACCTGGTCAAGGCCGCCGTGGCCACCGGAGCCTTCCCGGTGCTGCGCTCCATCTTCCGCTGAGCCCAGCGCTCCGGCGCAACGCGAGTCGGCCTCGTCCCCACCCGGGGGCGGGGCCGTCGCCGTATCCGGCGTGCGCAGTGGTGACATGCGTAATGGAGTGCGACGGGGCGGGGCGCGCGCGGGTACCATTGGCAGGGTGAACGCTTCTGACATGCATCCCGTCCTCGTCGTCGACTTCGGCGCACAGTATGCCCAGCTGATCGCGCGCCGCGTGCGTGAGGCCAACGTCTACTCCGAGATCGTCCCTCACACGATGAGCGTGGCGGACATGCTCGCCAAGGAGCCCGCCGCCATCATCCTGTCCGGCGGCCCGTCCTCCGTGTACGAGGAGGGTGCGCCCTCCATCGATCCCGCGATCTTCGAGGTCGGCGTACCCGTCCTGGGCATCTGCTACGGCTTCCAGACGATGGCCCACGCCCTGGGTGGCACCGTCGGTCGCACGGGCACCCGCGAGTACGGGCACACCGAGGCCACCGTGGCCGGGGACTCCTGCCTGTTCGATGGCACCCCCGACGATCAGATCGTGTGGATGAGCCACGGCGACGCCGTCCAGGGCGCGCCCGAGGGCTTCACCGTCACGGCCTCCACGGCTGAGACTCCGGTTGCAGCTTTTGAATGCAACGAGCGTCGCCTCTACGGCCTGCAGTGGCACCCCGAGGTGGGCCACTCCCAGTTCGGCCAGGACGCCCTGAAGAACTTCCTCTACGAGGGTGCGGGGATCAAGCCCACGTGGACCGCCGGTTCGATCGTGGATGAGCAGGTCGAGAAGATCCGCGAGCAGGTCGGCGACGCGCAGGTCATCTGCGCCCTGTCCGGCGGCGTGGATTCCTCCGTGGCCGCGGCGCTCGTGCACAAGGCCGTTGGCGACCAGCTGACCTGCTTCTTCATCGACCACGGCCTGCTGCGCGCGGGAGAGCGTGAGCAGGTGGAGGGCGACTACGCGCGCGGCATGGGTATCCGCGTCATCACGTGCGACGAGTCCGAGCGCTTCCTGTCCGCCCTGGCCGGCGTCACCGAGCCCGAGGCGAAGCGTAAGATCATCGGCCGCGAGTTCATCCGCTCGTTCGAGGCCGCCCAGAAGCAGGTCATCGAAGAGGTTGGTGCCGCCGGCGGCGAGGTCAAGTTCCTCGTCCAGGGCACCCTGTACCCCGACGTCGTCGAGTCCGGCGGCGGCGAGGGCGCGGCCAATATCAAGAGCCACCACAACGTGGGCGGCCTGCCCGAGGACATGACCTTCGAGCTGGTCGAGCCCCTGCGCACCCTCTTCAAGGACGAGGTGCGCGCGGTCGGCCGCGAGCTGGGCCTGCCCGACTACCTGGTGAACCGTCAGCCCTTCCCGGGCCCCGGCCTCGGCATCCGCATCATTGGCGAGGTGACGCGCGAGCGCCTCGACATCCTGCGCGCCGCCGACCTGATCGCCCGCGAGGAGCTCACGGCGGCCGGCCTGGATCAGGAGATCTGGCAGTGTCCGGTCGTCCTGCTCGCCGACGTTCGTTCCGTGGGTGTCCAGGGTGACGGCCGCACCTACGGCCATCCGATCGTGCTGCGCCCCGTGTCCTCCGAGGACGCGATGACGGCCGACTGGACGCGCCTGCCCTACGACGTCCTGGCCCGCATCTCCACGCGCATCACGAACTCGGTGCCCGAGGTCAACCGCGTCGTCCTCGACGTGACCTCCAAGCCCCCGGCCACCATTGAGTGGGAGTGACGCTCATTCTGAGCTGAGCGCACAGACTGATAGCCCCGGCCTCGTCCCTGAATCGTGGGACGAGGCCGGTGTTTCGTTATCGGGTGAGCGTGGCGAGTGCTTGGTTGACGCGGTGCGCGTCGCGCGGTGATAGCCTGCCGATTCTGCCCACAGTGCCGAGGTAGGTTGGTGGCAAGAGGGCGATTCGGTCTAGTCGTACGAGAGATGGTTTCGTGAGTCCAGCCTCTTGCCAGTCGTCGAGGGGAGTGTCGAGTGGAAGCGAGAGCTTGTTCGAGGCGCTGGTGATCATTGCTGCCAGGAGGCCGCCGGGTGAATAGGCGAGAACGAGGATCGGGCAAAACTTGTAGCCACGGTTATCGAAGTTAAAGCGCGCGTGCCAGATCTCCCATGGAGCGGGCGCCGCATCACTCGCCGTTATCCCAGTCTCCCGGGAGCCGCGCGACTCCGTTTGAGTCCATGCTGGGGCGATAGGCGTAGCGCTCGAGTCCGTCAAACGTGGGAGTCTCGGGGCGCATGTCGAAGGGGAGTCCGCCGACCTCAATCGACTTGGCCAGGAAGATGTTGATCGCATCTGACAGGCTGATGCCCCAGCGTGCGTAGACGGCTGCGGCGTCGGCCTTAATCTGCGTGGTCGTGCGGATCTTCACCTCGGCGGTGCGGGTCATCGTCGGCATTGTTGCTCCTTTCACCGCCTGCATCATAGTCCCTGACTGGTGCTGAAATGGGGTCATTGTGGGGCGGTATGGGCTAGAAGTAGGCAGCTTCCCCTTGATATGAGGCCAGATTCTGGCCATAATTATGGCTAAGATTGAAAGGGGTAGTATGTCGACACTGACTATGGGGCTCGCTGAGGCGAAGAACAACTTTTCGCGAGTGACAGCAGAGGTGAATAGGACGGGGAAGCCTGTCACGATCCTCAAGAACAACAGGCCTTGGGT
>CALISI010000052.1 GCA_938041695.1 uncultured Actinomyces sp. | reverse complement strand
CCGTGACCCCGCTCGTCTCGGTCAGCAGCCTCGCCCCGGCCAGCCCCACCGCAGGAACATCCCCGGACTCCACACCCACAACCGGATACAACCCGCTATTCTTCACCACGAAGGTGTCCTTCCCCTGGAGTTCTCGGATCTCAGCAACCCGCATTATTCCAGGCGAAGCGACACCTTCACCCCACTTTCACCACCTCAACGATGAAAACTCGAGGCTAGATGGGTAAGTCCAAGGGGGGTTAGTGGTCGTAGGGGGTGGGGGTTCGTAGGACGGGCGCGTTGGTGAGGCTGTTGTGCTAGATAGCGGCTGTCAGGGCCAGGGTTCGTTGGGTGATGCGTGAGCAGACTCCGGCGGGGGTGCGGGCGCCGTGGTCCTCGAGGTCGAGCTGTCCTTTGAGGGTGTCGTTGACGGACTCGATGATCTGGCGCAGGGGCCGCAGGAACCGTTGGCCGCTGCGAGGGCGCTCACCCTTGCGTCTGGGACGGATCAACGTGATACCGCCCTTGGCGAGCTCGGCCTCGAAAGCGGCACCGTAGTAGTTCTTGTCGGCGATGACCACCTGACCGTCCTGGGCGGGCTGGTCCATGGTGGCCAGTACCGCGAGCAGGGTCTCGCGCTCGTCGGCCTTGGCTCCGGTCAGGGCCCAGCCCACAGGAAGACCGTGAACGGTGCACACCAGGTGCAGGCGCAGGCCCCAGAAGAAGCGTGAGTGGGAGGCGCTAGTCACCCGTAGCCGGCCCATCCCGCCAGGGCTGAGCGCATCACGGTGGGTCGTGAGCGGGCGCACTCGATGGGAGTGGAGTCGACCAGCCAGACGGTGTCGTCGTGAACGCGCGAGCCCCGACGCAGGGCGGCGCATACCCAGGTCATGGTGGCAGTCAGTGAGTGGACGCGCTTGTTGTAGCCGGACTGGCCCGGCACTCGGGGGAACATGGCGCGCAGGTCGGTATCGGTCCTGAGGCGGCGTATCCAGCGGGTCTTGCTGGTGTAGCCCAGCAGGGCCTGCACGACCGCCAGCGTGATGATCTCGGCGTCGCTGGTCACCGCAGTGATACCGACTTGTGGGCGTGGTGGCAGGACCTCGGGATGGTCCTTCAGCAGGTCATCGACAGTGACGTACAGTGCGGTGGCGAGGGCCTCCAGGCCGGTGTCCATGAGCGAGCCGTCCTTCCCAGCAGAAGCGGTGAGATCTGGTGTAACACCACCGATCCTGCGAGGCCCTCGCCCCATTACCCAGCACCCACGCCGACCCACACCCCTTGGACTTACTCATCTAGGCCTTGTCATCACCGGGCACGGCGTAGGACCGAGTCCCCTGCCGGGGAGCGTCACTGATGAGGCCCGGGCCACCCGTACGAACACGTTAGACCGTTACCGCGGCTACACCATGGGGCTCCCAACCCGCCTCCCACAGACCGTTCATCTCATCGTTTCGTAACCTTCAGTAATCGCTGACCTCAGACAGCCTTGACGACACATCATCTCATTGACATAATACCGTCTAGGTCGGCGTCGTGGGGGGTGCGCTCAGCGTCGGGGGGGGTGCGCTCAGCCGAGCCCTCTAGCGCTGCCCTTGATTGGACGCGTCACACCGACAGGGAACAAGGGAACACATGAAGCTTCTTTCGCTCGCCTTGGGAATGTTCGCAGTTGGCGTCGACGGATTCGTCGTCGCGGGGATTCTTAGACCGATTTCTAGCGACCTTGGCGTATCTGTAGCGTCTGCGGGACTGCTCGAAACGTCGTTCGCTTTGAGCATTGCAGTACTCGCTCCTCTCCTGGTCACAGCTCTCGGTTCGGTCCCCCCGCGGCTGACACTTACCGCAAGCCTGGCCGCGTTCACCGTTTTCAACATCCTTGCAGCGGTCTCGCCGTGGTTCTGGCTTCTCCTGGTGGCGAGGGTGCTAGCGGGACTATCCGTAGGTGTCTTCCAAGCCGTTGCCCCGATGGTGGCGTCAATGACGGCCCCGAAGGACGGTCAGGGCAGTGCACTTGCCGTCGTCACTTCGGGGATGACTGCAGGCATCGTCCTTGGAGTTCCGATCGGGATCTTCGTGACCAACCAGTTCGATTGGAGGTTTAGCTTCTGGCTAGTGGCCCTGCTCGGTGCTGTCGCGGCTATCGCTTGTTCGACCCAGTTCGCAGAGGTCCCTGGGCCTCCTCCGACCCCCCTGCGGGAGCGTGTATCGGTAGCGGCTCACCCCTCCGTACTCCTCATGCTCGGCAGCATCACGGTGTGGATGCTAGGCGGATACGTTCTTTACGTATTCATGGGGCCAATGCTCCAGGGCGTTGCCAACGTCTCGGGCTCGGCTCTCCCATGGATTTTCTTTGGCTTCGGCGTGGCCTCGGTAGTTGGAAACCTGGCAGGTGGGCGCGCACTCGACCGATGGGGAGCAGCGGCCGCCCTCATCATCGGCCTCACTGGAGGGGGCCTAGGGCTTTTCCTCACATCCCTGCTACACACCTCTCAGACTGGCGTCATTCTGGCGGTCCTTCTCTGGTCAACAGCGGGCTGGATGCTAACCCCACCCCAGCAGGCCAGACTCCTCCGACTCGGCCCACACCTAGCCCCTGTACTTATGTCCCTAAATGCGTCGGCAATGTACCTCGGCATGGGCCTGGGTGGATTGGTAGGCGGGCTCGTCCTGCGCACCGGCGCACTACACGACCTCGGCTGGGTTGGCGGGATTTTCGAAGTCATCGCAATCGTGATGGTCGTGATTCAGCACCGTCGCAGAATGACGCAGCCGCTTACTCCCCGCAGTCCAGTCACGCCTACTCAGGAGTAGTTTGATGAGAGTCCAGAAAGACCCAACAGTCAGCGTCCATGCTTGGTTTTCCGCGCGAGACCTCACGGACACCGATCTGATCGATCGTCTCGGTCACTCGCAGTTCACCGGTGCGATCCTCAGTCCCGACGAGGCGGTGGAGTACGACCAGCGTCTCTCACCCTCACTGTTGCGGGTCGTTCAGCTTCACGCTGACGAAACGGACGAGTTTCTCGATGAGTGGGACGACGCGAACCGTCTCGTCATCCTAAGCGATTGCGCAGAGGTCCTCGAGGTGGCGCGTCAGCGGGGGATCCATACGTGCCTGGACGCGAGCATCACAGACGGCGAATCACTCCACGCGGCCATCGACAATGCCCGGGCTAACCGTTTTGTGCTTCTTCGCTTTGCGGATCCCACGAACATTCCGATGGAGCTCGTCATTGCAGAGCTTCAGAATTCTCAGACAATCGTGCTGAAAAACATTCCCAAGGAGGACGGAGTCGAGGCAGCTCGCATCTCACTGGGTGTCATGGAAAACGGGAGCGATGGAGTCGTCTTCACGCCATCCTCGCACGCGGCCATGGACTCCTTTATGGAGGTCATTGAGGCGGTCGCTTCGCGCACACTAACGCTTCAGACGGCTCGCATCACCCAGAGCAGGGCGGTCGGCATGGGCCAACGCAGCTGTATCGACACAGCCACTTTGTTCAGCGAGTCCGAGGGGATGATAGTCGGATCAACATCGCAGGGCGGTTTCCTTTGTTGCTCCGAGGTGTTTTTCCTCCCCTACATGGAGAAGCGACCCTTCCGCGTCAACGCAGGCGGTATTCATAGTTATGTTTATTCCTCCGATGGGCGAACGCAGTACATGTCGGAGCTTAGGGCAGGCGCCTCAGTCTCTGTAGTCAGTACTGAAGGCGTCTCTCGGAACGTCCCCGTCGGGCGTGTAAAGACGGAGGTTAGGCCGCTTCGGCTACTGGAGGCTGAGTTCGAGAGCGGCGAACGCATCAACGTCCTCATGCAAGACGACTGGCATGTCCGCATCTTTGGAGCGGATGGGTCGGTTCGGAACATCACAGAGCTCAAGCCCGGAGACGAGGTGCTCGCTCATCTAGCGGAGCCAGGGCGGCACGTGGGAATCGCAATCTCTGAGACCATCGAGGAACGGTAAGGGGGCTCTTCGTGTTTGAGGGTGTTGTAGCTGGAGCCTATTGAAGTTCATAGGTGGGGTGGGTGCGTCGTTGCTTGGGTGGGGATCGAGGTCCCCCGATGTTGGGAGTTGCTACACACGCCACCTGAGAGACCTTGACGTGCCTGAGACTACCTTCACCGACCCTGATCTGACGACCTTCCTGGGCCTGGATGCCCTGGGACTGACCGCTGTGGGCCAGCACCTCACAGCCAAGCGCGCGGTGATCGAGTGCCGTATGCCGATCGGGTTTGAGGACCCGTTTTGTAAGGCCTGCGGGGCCCAGGGAGTATCCCGTGGGACGGTGGCCCGGCGCCTGGCCCATGTGCCAGTGGGGTGGAGGCCCACGCACCTGGTGGTACGCCTGCGGCGCTTCGCCTGCACCGGCTGCCGCCGAGTGTGGAGACAGGACACGAGCGGCCTGGCTGAGCCCAGGGCGCGGCTGACCCGCTCGGCGGTGGAGTGGGGGCTGCGGGCCCTTGCCCTGGAGGCCATGTCGGTCTCCCGTGTAGCAGCCGCCCTGGGGATCTCCTGGCACACCGCCAACAACGCAGTCCTGACCCGGGCCGAGCAGACCATCACCGGCAACCCTGATCGCTTCGACGGTGTGGAGGTTCTCGGGGTCGATGAGCATGTGTGGCGCCACACCAGGCGGGGCGACCGCTATGTCACCGTGGTCACTGACCTGACCCCCGTACGCGACCGCAGTGGTCCGGCCCGGCTTCTGGACGTGGTTCCGGGCCGGTCCAAGAAGGTCTTCAAGACCTGGCTCTCCCAGCGCGACCAGGACT
>CALISI010000051.1 GCA_938041695.1 uncultured Actinomyces sp. | reverse complement strand
TGTCGCGCACCCTCAACACAGGAACACTCATGTTGCTTTTCAACGCAGTCGTGCTCTCCGTGATCGTCATGCTGGTCCTCAGCATCGCTCGTGTGCACGTCGTCATCTCGCTTTTCGTCGCCTCACTCGTGGGCGGACTCGTGGCCGGAATGGGCATTTCCGGCACCATGGTCGCATTTCAGGACGGCCTGGCCGGAGGCGCGAAGATCGCACTGTCCTACGCCCTGCTCGGCGCGTTCGCCATGTCGGTCGCCCACTCGGGCTTGCCCCGTCTCCTGGCGAACTGGATCATCAACAAGCTACGCAACGCCGATGATTCAAATTCGGCGCGCGTCGCCCGCTCCGCCAAGTGGGGCATCCTCGGCGGTGTCCTCGTCATGGGCGTGATGAGCCAGAATCTCATTCCGATTCACATCGCCTTCATCCCGCTACTCGTTCCCCCTCTCATCGGCGTCATGAACGAGCTGAAGATGGACCGACGCTTGGTCGCCTGTGCGATCACCTTCGGGATCGTCACGACCTACATGTTCGTGCCGATCGGTTTCGGTCGTATCTTCCTGCACGACATTCTCTACAAGAACATTGAGGATGCGGGGCTGCCCGTCGAGGGCATCGTCAATCCGATGGCCGCCATGGCGATCCCCGCCCTGTCCATGGCGGTGGGTTGCTTCATCGCCCTGTTCGTCTCCTACCGCAAGCCGCGCGAATACGAGCAGCGCGAGACGGAGTTCAGCACGGGCAACGACAAGCCGATCAGCATGGTGAAGGTGTGGGCGGCCGTCGTCGCCCTCATCGTCTGCTTCGTGATCCAGGCGGTCCTGACCAAGATGGACTCCGATGCCGACCCGCTGCTCGTGGGTGCTCTCGTGGGCCTGTGCCTCATGCTCGCCATGCGTGTCGTCCCGTGGCAGCAGGCCGACGACGTATTCAGCGGAGGCATGAAGATGATGAGCCTCATCGGCCTCATCATGATCACCGCGCAGGGCTACGCCGAGGTCCTGAAGAAGTCGGGCCAGATCGAGCCTCTCGTCCAGCAGACCTCCGCGATGTTCAACGGTTCGAAGGCACTGGCCGCCATGATCATGCTTGTTGTCGGCCTGATCATCACGATGGGCATCGGCTCGTCCTTCTCGACCCTGCCGATCATTTCGGCGATCTACGTGCCTCTGTGCCTGACGCTGGGATTCTCCCCCGTCGCTACCGTCGCAATCATCGGTACCGCTGGTGCTCTGGGCGACGCGGGTTCGCCCGCATCCGACTCCACGCTTGGCCCGACAGCCGGTCTGAGCGTGGACGGTCAGCACGACCACATGCGCGACACGGTCATCCCGGAATTCATCCACTACAACATCCCGCTGTTGGTCGGCGGGTGGATCGCCGCGATGGTTCTCTGATTCCGTCGTTCTCTTTGACGAGGCCGGGGCTGGGTTGCACGAATGCGTGACCTGGCCCCGGCCTCGTGTGAGCAACCCGCGCCCCGTGGCTCGGCGCTGCGTTGGACCGCAATGGCCGGGGAAAAGTACCCTAGTGGGGCAAACAGTCCACGACTCGGATGGAGACAACTCAATTATGGCCATGAACACCCGTGCGCAGGCGCCTCGCGTGCCCGACCGCGCCGCCCCCGAAGGCCTCGAAGCCAAGTGGGGTGAGGCCTGGGAAAGCCAGGGTACCTACGCTTTTGACCGCACCGCGACGCGCGAGCAGGTGTACTCGATCGACACTCCCCCGCCGACGGTATCCGGCTCCCTGCACATCGGCCATGTTTTCTCCTACACGCACACCGACGTCGTGGCCCGCTACCAGCGCATGATGGGCAAGTCCGTGTTCTACCCGATGGGTTGGGACGACAACGGCCTGCCCACCGAGCGCCGCGTGCAGAACTACTTCGGCGTTCGCGTGGATGCGACGCTGCCCTACGACCCCGACTTCGAGCCCCCGCACGTGGGCGGCGACGGTAAGTCGATCAAGGCTCGCGACCAGAAGCCGATTTCCCGTAAGAACTTCGTGGAGCTGTGCGAGCGCCTCACCGTCGAAGACGAGGCTCAGTTCGAGGCGCTGTGGCGCTACCTGGGCCTGAGCGTGGACTGGAAGCAGAACTACCAGACGATCGGTGCGCGTGCGCGCAAGGTCGCCCAGGCCGCGTTCCTGCGCAACCTGGCGCGCGGCGAGGCCTACCAGGCCGAGGCCCCGGGCCTGTGGGACGTCACCTTCCAGACGGCGGTCGCCCAGGCTGAGCTGGAGAGCCGCGAGTACCCGGGCTTCTACCACCGCCTGGCCTTCCACATCACCGACGCCGAGGCCGCCGCGAAGGCTGCCGCCGCCGGTGCGCCCGTCGAGGACGGCGTAGACGTGTGCATCGAGACGACACGACCCGAGCTGCTGGCCGCCTGCGTCGCCCTGATCGCCCACCCGGACGACGAGCGCTACAAGCCGCTGTTCGGCACGACGGTCGCCTCCCCCGTGTACGGCGTCGAGGTGCCGATCCTGCCCCACCCCGAGGCCGAGATGGACAAGGGCGCGGGCATCGCCATGTGCTGCACCTTCGGCGACACGACCGACATCGACTGGTGGCGTGACCTGGAGCTGCCCCTTCGCGCGATCCTGCGCAAGGACGGCCGCATCATCACCGAGACCCCCGAGTGGATCACGACTGATGCGGGCCGTAAGGCTTTCGCCGAGATCACCGGCAAGACGACGTTCTCCGCGCGCGAGGCCGTGGTGGCCGCCCTGCGCGAGTCGGGCGAGCTGAAGGGCGAGCCGACCAAGACGATGCGTCAGACCAACTTCTTCGAGAAGGGCGACAAGCCCCTCGAGATCGTCACCTCGCGCCAGTGGTACATCCGTAACGGTGGCCGCGCGTGGACGAACCCGGCCTCGGGCGCGGACCTGAACGAGGAACTCATTGGGCGTGGCCACGAGCTGGAGTTCCACCCCGACTTCATGCGCGTGCGCTACGAGAACTGGGTGAAGGGCCTGAAGGGCGACTGGCTGGTCTCCCGTCAGCGTTTCTTCGGCGTGCCGTTCCCGCTGTGGTACCGCGTGGACGCGGACGGCCAGGTGAACTACGACGACATCATCACCCCGTCTGAGGCCACTCTGCCGGTCGATCCGTCGACGGACGTGCCGGAGGGCTACACGGAGGATCAGCGCGGCGTCGCCGGCGGCTTCGTGGGCGAGCTGGACATCATGGACACGTGGGCGACGTCCTCGCTGTCCCCGCAGCTGGCCTGTGGCTGGCTGGACGACGAGGACCTGTTCGCTCGCACGTACCCGATGGATCTGCGCCCGCAGGGCCAGGACATCATTCGTACGTGGCTGTTCTCCACCGTGGTGCGCGCGGACCTGGAGTTCGATGCGCTGCCGTGGAAGCACGCGGGCCTGTCGGGCTGGATCCTGGATTCGGACCACAAGAAGATGTCGAAGTCTAAGGGCAACGTCGTGACCCCCATGGGCATCCTGGAGAAGTACGGGTCGGATGCCGTGCGTTACTGGGCGGCGTCGGCTCGCCTGGGCTTGGATGCGGCGTTCGACGAGCAGCAGATGAAGATTGGTCGCCGCCTGGCGATCAAGGTGCTGAACGCCTCGAAGTTTGCCCTGACGATGGGCGGCGAGGGCGCGGCGATCGATCTGGATCCGGCGCTGGTGACGGTGCCGCTGGATCGTTCGGTGCTGGCGGCGCTGGCTTCCGTCATCGACGAGGCCTCGGCTGCGTTGGCCGCTTACGAGCACTCTCGCGCGCTGGAGGTCACGGAGTCGTTCTTCTGGACGTTCTGCGACGACTACCTGGAGCTGGTCAAGGAGCGCGCCTACAACCGTGATGGCGCGTGGGACGAGGCCTCGGCCGCGTCTGCCCGTGCGGCTCTGGCGATCGTTATTGATAACGTGGTGCGTCTGCTGGCCCCCTACCTGCCGTACGTGACGGAAGAGGTATGGAGCTGGTACCGCGAGGGCAGCGTGCACACCGCTGCGTGGCCGGTCGCGTCCGACCTGGCGGGCGTGGAGGGTGATCCTTCGGTGCTTGAGGCCGCGTCGTCTGCTCTGATCGCGCTGCGTCGCGTGAAGTCTGAGGCGAAGGTGTCGCCGCGTACGCCGTTCCTGGCGGTGACGGTGCGCGCCCCGCAGGCGCAGGTGGAGGCTCTGGAGTCCGTGAAGGGCGACCTGGAGGCCGCGTCGAAGGCGGTGGGCGCCCTGACCGTGGCCGCCTCCGATGACGCTGAGGCCACCGAGGCCGCCGTCGAGTCCTTCGAGCTGGGCGAGGCTCCTGCGAAGCGTAAGGGCTGATCGTTAGGCTGCTGGGGGCCGCCCGTGGGAATCCACGGGCGGCCCCCCATTTGTACACCGATAATTCACTCTGCTTACAATTAGCACTACTACTCAGAACTTTCAAACAACATTGAAGGCGATCTGACACGAAGTCACCATAGCGAGATATTTCGCCAGATTGCGGGCGCATCTAGTCTTGACATCAAGTCACATACATAAGACACAACACGTGTATGATTCATGCATGACCGATCCTATGACCCTAGTTGGGCTTGCCGCGAATTTACTGATGCTAATTCTGAGGGTGAGCGACCAATCAACAGCTGCCGACCTTACTGGCGACGCGCGAGACTGCCTGGGAATTCTCTCCAAACTGCGACGTTCGAACATAACCAATTTCGAGGTCATAACGCAAACAATAGCAGATAATTTATCGAAAACGACCCACACATTACACGATCAATATCGAACACAAGGAATAGGCAACCGCGCTCTATCTGCAGCGATCACAGAAGTAGAAATATTTTTGAAGGAAATCGCTCGTGACGACTCACTTTCGATCTTGTCAGTACGTTCCGAAAAGGAATTTCGAGTTGAATTACACAGGCGATCGGCCGCGCGCCGAGCAAACATTGAGCAAGTCCTAGAACCATACTTCAACGCACTCATTGACTCAGTTGTCGACGAGTACCTGAAACTCGCACCACACTCTCGACAGTTTCAATATGCGTACTTCAAATTCGTATTTGCGAGCATTGAGGCAATAGGGCGGTGTCATAGGGTGTAAGCAATTTTCGTGTAGCGGTGATGCTGTTCGGAGGC
>CALISI010000050.1 GCA_938041695.1 uncultured Actinomyces sp. | reverse complement strand
GCTTGGGCAGGTGGAAGCAGTGCGCCAGGTAGTCGTTGATCGTGTTGGGCAGGACAAAGTAGCCGTCCGACAGGCCCTGCATGAGCGCCGAGGCACCCAGGCGGTTAGCGCCGTGGTCGGAGAAGTTCGCCTCGCCGGCCACGTACAGACCGGGCAGGTTCGACTCGAGGTCGTAGTCCACCCACAGGCCACCCATGGTGTAGTGGACGGCCGGGTAGATGCGCATAGGCACCTCGTAGGGGTTGTCGCCCGTGATGCGCTCGTACATGTCGAAGAGGTTGCCGTACTTCGCGGAGACGGCCGCCTTGCCCATGCGGGAGATGGCCTCGGAGAAGTCGAGGTAGACGCCGCGGGCGACACCGTCGATCTTCGGACCAACGCCACGGCCCTCGTCGCACATGTTCTTTGCCTGACGCGACGCGATGTCGCGGGGTACGAGGTTACCGAAGGAGGGGTAGATGCGCTCCAGGTAGTAGTCGCGATCCTCTTCGGGGATGTCGCGCGGGTCCTTCTCGCAGTCCTCGGCACGCTTAGGCACCCAGATGCGGCCGTCGTTACGCAGCGACTCCGACATGAGGGTCAGCTTCGACTGCTGGTCGCCGTGCTGGGGGATGCACGTGGGGTGGATCTGCGTGAAGCAGGGGTTGCCGAAGTAGGCGCCCTTGCGGTACGCACGCCAGATGGCGGTCGCGTTGCAGCCCATCGCGTTGGTGGACAGGAAGAACACGTTGCCGTAGCCGCCGGTGGCCAGGACGACCGCGTCGGCGATGAAGATCTCGAGCTTGCCGGTGGACATGTCGCGGGCGATGATGCCGCGCGCCTTGCCCTCGTCGACGATGAGCTCAACCATTTCGTGACGCGAGTGCTCGGTGACGGTGCCCGCGGCGACCTGACGCTCGAGCGCCTGGTAGGCGCCGATCAGAAGCTGCTGGCCGGTCTGGCCACGCGCGTAGAACGTACGGGACACCTGCACGCCACCGAAGGAGCGGTTGTCGAGGAGGCCGCCGTACTCGCGGGCGAAGGGAACGCCCTGCGCGACGCACTGGTCGATGATGTTGGCGCTGACCTCGGCGAGGCGGTAGACGTTGTCCTCACGGGCGCGGTAGTCGCCGCCCTTGACCGTGTCGTAGAAAAGACGGTAGACGGAGTCGTTGTCGTTGCGGTAGTTCTTCGCGGCGTTGATACCACCCTGTGCGGCGATGGAGTGCGCGCGGCGGGCGGAGTCCTGGTAGAAGAAGACGTCGACGTTGTAGCCCATTTCGCCGAGCGAGGCGGCGGCAGCGCCGCCCGCGAGGCCGGAGCCGACGATGATAACGCGCAGCTTGCGGCGGTTGGCGGGGTTGACCAGCGCGGCGGTGAACTTACGCTGCTCCCAGCGCTGCGCGATCGGGACGTCGTGGGGGGCCTTCGTGTCGGCGATCTTCTCGCCTTCACGGTAGAGGCCGTGGATGAGTGTATCGGTCATGATTGCGTGCCCTTCCTCAGTGGATCAAGCCGGTGACGATGGCGACGGGCGGGGCCATGAACATCACGAAGATGACCAGACCAACCAGGCCCGACAGGACAACCAGAGGCTTGCGGGTCGCGGGACGCACCCAGCCGAGCGACTGGAACATGGACCAGAAGCCGTGGGACACGTGGATGCACGCGCAGCCGACGAACACGGCGTAGAGGATCACGAGGACCGGCGACTGGAAGGAGGCGATCATGCGGTCGTAAGGAGTGGTGACGTCAGCGCCGAAGTTCGCGAGCTTCGCGGGCAGGCTCACGGTGGTGAAGTGAGCGATGTGGAAGATCAGGATCAGCAGGATGAGGACACCGCTCATGCGCATGGTGCGGGCCGCGTAGGAGTCCGTGACGGACTTCTTGACGACGTAGCGGGTGGAGCGGGCGCGGCGCGAACGCTTCCACGTGTAGGCGGCGGCCCACAGGTGGATCACGAGCATGAGCACCATGGCGGCGCGGAAGACCCAGATGAATCCGCCGTGCGGGAAGATCGGCACGAAAGCCTCTTCATGCAGCCAGTGCGCGTAGTCGTTGTAGACCTGCGCACCCAGGAACATCTTGAGGTTGCCGTAGGAGTGGAACAGCAAGAAGAAAACGAAAACGAAGCCCGAGACGGCCATCAGCTGCTTAATAAAGACGCTGGTGGTCCACGCGCGGCGCTTCTTCGTTGCGACATTTTGAGTGGCCATGGAATGAGCATATCGACGCTTTTCGTCCGCCTCGTAGGACCATGGCACGAGGACCCGCGCACCCCTTGTCGACACGCTGTCATTTTCCGCTATTTTCCGCGGTTATCGCGCACCCCTTGCCCCGCGATTGCAAGGAAAACACCTAGGACCATCGGACCCATAAACAGGGGCCGAGAGACACGAATTTTGATACATCGACTGCACCTATTTAGTGGTGGTCGTCGCATCCACTTAGCTCAGGGGCGCCCTCATCTCGACGGCCTCTTCGACGGGGTTGCGGAAGTAGCGGGGACGGCGCCCAATTTCGACGAATCCGCGCGACTCGTACAGGCCGATGGCTCCCTCGTTCGAGGGGCGAACGTCGAGGAAGATCTCGCGCGCCCCGGCCTGCCGCGACCAGACCAGGAGGGTATCGAGGATGGCCGCTCCGAAGCCTCGTCCGCGCGCGTGGGAGCGCACGCCGATCGTCATGATGTCTGCTTGGTCTCCCCCGACCTTGGCGCCGCCGTATCCGACGACGTCACCCCCGTCATCAGTGGCAATCCAGTAGCGCGAGGCTGGGGAGGAGAGCTCCTCGGCGATCATGTAGGGGGTCCAGGGGTCTTCGGCGAAGACCTCGGCCTCGAGAGCTGCGAACAGTTCGAGGTCGTCTGGCCCCGCGACGCGCAGCGCGGCGTTCACAGGCGCGCGGTGGGCTGGCCCTGGATGTCCGGGCGACGCAGGTAGAGGGGATCGGTGCGCAGGCGGTCCTCCTCGCCGCGCGACAGGCGCGTGGCAACGATGCGGCTCATGACCGCGGGATCGAGGCTCACCTGGGGGCCGAGGTCGGCGCGAGCAAGCGCGTCGGCGCTGTGCGCGGGGATCGGCGCTCCGGCCACGACGAGGCCGGGGGCGCCCCGCATGGCGCCCAGCAGCGCGGACACGTCCCCCACTTCGAGGCGGCCTTCGAGGGCGACGTCGTCGGGTCCGGCGGCGACGAAGGAGCCCCAGTAGAGTTCGCGGCGGCGCGCGTCGGCGACCGCGTAGACGCGCACGTCGGGGGCGAGCAGGTCGAGGCCCTGGCGGGCGATAACGTCGAGGGCGGACACGCCGTACGCGGGCACGCCCGCAACGGCCGCGAGGACGCGAGCGGAGACGAGGCCCGCGCGCAGGCCGGTGAAGGGGGCGGGGCCGGTGCCTACGAGGATACGGTCGATGCCTGCTTGCGCGAGCTGGGCGGGCAGTCCGGCGGCCGCGAGGGCCTCGCGCACGAGCGGGGTGATCGATTCGGCGTGGTGGCGCCCAGAATCGTTGCGGGCGCGGGCAATGACGCTGCCGTTGTCGACGATGGCGACGGTGGTGGCGGCTTGGGTGTCCAGGGCTATCTCTCGCACGGTGTGATCCTACTCGTCGGTGTCGGGCTCGTCGATGCGACGACCGCCGTGGGCAGCGACGACGGCGTCAAGCACGCCGTCCCAGCGGTGACCGTGGGCACGCAGGACGATGAGGCGCGTGCCGTCGTCCATGTGCTCCAGGTCGATGATGTCGCCCTCGGTTTCGGCCTGCCCACCGGATGCGCGACGCACCTCGATGGAGAGGCGTTCGTTGCTCATGGCTTCGGTTTTTCCTTCGCCCCACTCGACGACGGTGACGGCCTCGTCGAGGGATGAGTCGAGGTCGAGGGTCTCGAGGTCGCTGAGGTCCTTGATGCGGTAGGCGTCGGCGTGGATCAGGTCGGGGCCGCCGCTCAGGGAGGGGTGGACGCGCGCGACGATGAAGGTCGGGGATGCGACGCGCCCGCGCACTCCCATGCCGATGCCGATGCCCTGGGTGAAGGTGGTCTTGCCCGCGCCGAGGCCGCCCGAGAGCATGACGAGGTCTCCGGCAGCGAGAACCCGACCGAGGTCTTCGCCGAGCGAGCGCGTCTGGTCTGCGTCGCTCGTTGACACCTGGAACGTGGCGGTGATTGTGTCACTCATGTGTGTTCTTCTCCTGCGTGTGCGCTGTGTCGTCCCGGTAGGCGCGCGGAATGTGGGCGCCCAGGTTGGTGACGATCTCGTAGTTGATGGTAGAGGCCGCGTCGGCCCATTCGTCGGCCAGGGGTTCGCCGAGCGCACCCGCGCCAAACAGGACGGCGGTGTCGCCCGGGGCTGCGGGCGCTTTCCCGCTGCGCGCAGTCGGGGTTCCGGGCTCTCCCTCGGCGGGACCGAGGTCGACCATGAATTGGTCCATGCACACGCGTCCGACGAGCGGCGCATTGAGGAGGCCGGCCTCGGTGCGGACGACGACGCGGGCCTTATTGGAGGCCGCGCGGAAGATGCCGTCGCCGTAGCCGAGGGGCACGAGGCCGATCCAGCGGCGAGTGGGCGCGACCCAGGTTCCCCCGTACGAGGCGGGGGTTCCCTCTTCGATGACCTTGACGGAGGTCAGCGGGGCGCGCAGCTCGAGGGCGGGGATAAGGCCAAGTTCGTCGGCAGTGGCGACCGCGGGGTCCGGGCTCAGGCCGTACAGGCCGATGCCGACGCGGACCATGTCGTAGTGGGCTTCGGGATGCCACAGGATGCCCGACGTGGCGGAGAGGTGACGGATGCGCGGGGTGATGCCGGCGTCGGCGAGGATCGCCAGACCCTCCTCGAAGATGCGCACGTGGTTCGCGGTCGAGGCGTTGCCCTCTTCGCTGGGATCGTCGGCGCGCGACATGTGGCTCCACGCACCCACAATGTCGACGAGGCCGTCATCTGCGGCCATGCGCAGGGCCGAGGCCAGGGCGGGCAGGTCGGCCAGGGTGGAGCCGGCGCGGGACATGCCGGTGTCGATCTTGACGTGGACGCGGGCGGGGCGGCCGACCGCTCGCGCGGCGGCGCAGATGTCGGCGAGGACCCACGTCCACGACACGGACAGGTCGATGTCGGCCTCGATCGCGGCGGCGAAGTCGGAGGAGGAGGTGGAAATCCATGCGAGAACGGGCGCGTCCGCACGGGCAATGCCGGCCTCATCGAGGCCTCGGCGCAGCGCGAAAGCCTCGGCCAGCTGGGCGACGCCCAGCCAATCGGCGCCTCCCTCGAGCGCCGCGAGCGCGACGGGGACGAGCCCGTGCCCGTAGGCGTTCGCCTTGACGGTGGCGAGCTGGAGCGTGTCCGGGGCTGCGGCCCGCAGGACACTCAGGTTGTGCTTGATGGCGGCCAGGTCGACGACCGCGCTCGACGGGTATCCCCGTCCGTCGCTTTGAATGTCTGTGACAGTCACTCCCCTAGTATCTCACGCGAGAGAGACCGCGCAGCGCCACGGAAGCTAGCGGCATCTGACGCGTTACGGCCTGCGGTCGGCCAGGACGGCGGGAATCGCGGCCACAATGTCGCTGGCCTGAATGGGGGCGCCGCCGTCGTGTCGATTCGCGGCAGCGTGGGCCGCGCGGGCGTGCAGACACACGGCGGCCGATAGGCGCGCCGAGGTCACGCACTGCGAGCGAGAGCCAGCGCCTCCTCGTGCACTGGCGCGCGCCAGGATTCCGGCGATGAAACCTGCCAGGACGTCACCGTTGCCTGCGATGCCGGCCCAGGACGTGCTTGTCGCGCTGACCGTGGGTTCGTAGACGCGCGTGAGCTCGGGGCGCGTGTCCGCGCCACTGTCGGTTTCGTCGAGGCCGGTAGCGGAGTTTTCCTCCACGTCGACGGCGACGTATTCGAACGAGTAGACGATCGTCACGGGGCCCTTGAGGACAATATGGCAGCCCGTGGCCTCGTGGAGGGCACGAGCATAGCGCAGGGGGGAGGCCGCGACCTCGCGCTTCGTGATCGGTGTTCCGAGCGCGCTCAGCAGGCGCGCTGCCTCGCCGTAGTGCGGGGTGAGCACGGTGGCGTCGGGGGCGAGCGAGCCGAGAAGCTCGGGGACGAGGTCGAGCGCCCACGCGTCGATGACGAGCGGCATGCCGGACTGTCCGCAGAACTGGGCGAGTTCGAGCGCGTCCTCGCGGCGCTCCTCGTCCAGGCCGGGCCCGATAAGTGCCGCCTGAATGCGTCCCCCGACCATGACGACGCCCGGCTGGTCGGCCAGCACGAGGTCCTGGACGCGCCTCGTCGAGTTGAGGCGCACCATACCCACGCCCGCAGCGAGTGCCCCGCGCGTGGCGAGAATACCCGCGCCCGGATAGGTGTCGGAGCCGGCAACGAGGCCAACAACGCCGCGCGCGTACTTGTCGTCCGAGAATGCGGGAACCGGCACGGCGCAGTGGGCGCGATATTCATCGTCGTAGTAGTAGATGTCGCCTGCGCCGATCGTTCCGTCAGCGTCGGGACGCGTGCTCGTGGACACCTCGCTCCAATACATTCGCATGAGCCTCACCTCGCCGGAGTATTCGACGGCGGGTGGCAGGATCTGTGCGCGCTTGTAGGTACCAACCGCGAGGGTGTGCGTGGCCCGCAGAATCGGACCACGGACCGCGCCATCGTCATCGGTGAGGCCCGACGGCACATCGATGGCAATCACTTTCTTCGGGTGCGCGCGCATCGCGTCGTTCAGGCACGTCACCGTATCCGCGAGTTCGCCCGCGAGGGGCCCGCGTGAACCGATGCCCACGATTCCGTCGATCCACAGGCGCGCACCGCAGATGGTGCCCCACTCGGGTGTTCCTTCGATGGAGCGCAGGGAGCGACCGCCCAGTTCCACGATGCCGACGCCCGCTTCTCGAGCCGCAGCCAGGCCGCGCGCATGACACGTGGGCTTGAGCAGAAATGCTGTGACAACCATCCCCTGCTCCGCCAGCAGCGCGCACGCGTACAGGGCATCACCGCCGTTGTCGCCTCCGCCAACGAAAGCGACCACGCAGGTTTCCAAGTCTTCGATGCGGGCCGCCGCCTCGTCAAGGCCGAGGTCGTCTCGCAGCCTGGAGATGGCGGCCGCCTCCGGTATATTCCACAGCCACGCGAGAGGGTCGGACAGGTAGCGGACACGATCGGCGACCTTCTCGGCGACCTGGCGCATGTAGCGGTCGGGGTCCCCTTCCGCCGCGGCGGCTTCCACGTGCTGACGTTCAATGTCTCGTGCCTCAGCGAAAGACAGGGCACGACCGTCCAGAATCAACATGGGGTCATTCTCCCACACGTGCCGGCCCTCGCAGGGCAGCGGGTGAGGGGGAAGAGGCTAACAAACACGGCGGCGAGGCACACGCCCCGCCGCCGTCAGATGTTCAGATAGTCGCCGCGCCGCTCAGGCGACGTCGAGGGTCTTGGCGACCCCCGCGAGGACCGCGCCCACGATGACGAGGGCGACGCCGATGATGGTCCAGCGCAGTTCCTTGCGCGTGCGGGTCTCGTGGAGCCACAGGATGCCCAGCGGCGTGGAGATGAGGATTCCCAGCTGGGAGAGGGTAAAGCCCGTGCCCGCGCCCAGGTTGTTGGAGTTGAGCTGGAGCAGCAGGATGGCGGTACCCCACAGGACGCCGTTAAAAATCGAGGGGAACATGCGGCGGTGACGCAGCGAGTCCTCGGGGGCCACGCCGCCGTGGAGCCACTCGCCGAAGATCGCGATGCCCGCCAGGGACATGAGGACCAACTGGCCGCCGGTGGACAGCGGCATCGTGCGGCTCATGCCCAGGACCGAGTAGGAGCGCAGCTGATCGCACACGCCGACGCCGAGGAGCAGGCCGGTCAGGAAAGAGACGCCCAGGTTCAGCGGCGTCCACGCGGGGTGCAGGAAGGGGGTGGCGACTGCGGCCATGAGCAGGCCGCCGAGGACTGCGCCCATGACTCGCTGGCGGTCTGATCCGCCGGTCTTTCCCATCAGCGTCGTAGCGACGCCGAAGAAGACGGAGGGCAGGATTCCGATAAGGATCGTGGACAGGGTCATGTGCACACCTCCTGGGGTGATTGCGGCCGTCGCGACACGAGGCCGGGGCTTGCTTGCGTTGTTGGATGCGGCGGAGTTCCGCTGCGTCTTCCACGCTAGTCGCCCCCCTCCCCCCGCCCTCGCATTCACATGAGCCGTTTTGGCTACTGTTTCACAGGGCTATCGTGAACGCATTCACGCTTTGCGAGACATTCGATGACGCAGCACACCCGGACACGCTTCTATCCGACGCCTCTATCGACGCCGGTCCGCGAACGCGACACGGGCCTCGTCCCATATGAGGAACGAGGCCCGTGAGCGTTCACGGGGCGCTAGCCCCGCGCCGGTGGATCACTCCACCGTCACGGACTTGGCCAGGTTGCGCGGCTGGTCGACGTCCAACCCCTTGACGGAGGCGAGCTCACAGGCGAAAATCTGCAGCGGCACGACGGTCAGGAGCGGTGCGTACAGGGTCGGCACGGGGGGCACGCGGAAGACGACCTCGGCGAACTCGTCGACGGAGGAGTCCCCCTCCTCGGCGACAACGATCGTGCGGGCGCCACGGGCGCGGACCTCGGCGATGTTGGCCAGGACCTTGCCGTGCAGCTCGGGGCGGCGCGGGGTCGGCACGATGACGATGACCGGCTGGCCCTCGTCCACGAGCGCAATCGGGCCGTGTTTGAGCTCGCCGGCAGCGAAACCCTCGGCGTGGATGTAGCAGATTTCCTTGAGCTTGAGCGCACCCTCGAGCGCGACAGGGAAGCCGACGTGGCGCCCCAGGTAGATGACCGACGTCGCGTCCTGCATCGTGCGGGCAAACTGGCGGACCGTCTCGCCGTTTTCCAGGACCTTCGCGATGGCCTGCGGGACGCGCGCGAGCTTGTCCATGTAGTCGGCGATCTCGTCGGCGTACTTGTTGCCGCGCACCTGCGCCAGGTACAGGCCCAGGATGTAGCAGGCGGTGACCTGCGCGGTGAACGCCTTCGTGGAGGCGACCGCGATCTCGGGGCCCGCGTGGGTGAGGATCACGGCGTCGGACTCGCGCGAGATCGTCGATCCGGGTGTGTTCACGATGGCAACGACCTTCGCGCCCTGCTCGCGGGCGTGGCGGATCGCCTGGATGGTGTCCATGGTCTCGCCGCTCTGGGAGATGGCGACAACCAGGGTCTTTTCGCCCACCACCGGGTCGCGGTAGCGGAACTCGCTGGAGAGCTCGACCTCGACGGGGATGCGGCACCAGTGCTCGATCGCGTAGCGGGCGACCTGGCCGGCGTAGGAGGCGGTGCCGCAGCCAATCATGATGACCTTGTCGACGGAACGCAGGACGTGCTCGGGGATGCGCACCTCGTCGAGGGCCAGGTGGCCGTGAGAGTCGATGCGATCGGCCAGCGTGGCCTCCACGGCTTCGGGCTGCTCGTGGATTTCCTTCTCCATGAAGGTCGGCCAGCCGTTCTTGGTGGCGCGATCGGAGGAGAAATCAACCTCGTATGGCTCGCGCTCGACGGGGTTTCCGCTGGGGTCGATGACGGTCACTCCGGTCGCGGAGACGACCGCGACCTCGTCCTGGCCGACCTCGAGCGCGCGATTCGTGTGTTCGACGAAGGCCAGGACGTCGGAGCCGAGGAAGTTCTCACCCTCGCCCAGGCCGATGACCAGCGGGGAGGAACGGCGGGCCGCGACGATGACGTTCGGAGACTGCGTACTCACCACCAGCAGCGTGAAGGTGCCGTGCAGCTGCGCGGTCACCGCGCGCATCGCGACGACGAGGCGGCGCGCCACCTCCTCGTCCGCACCCGTCAGTGCGGCGACTCCGCCGGTGTACGAGGCCGCCTCGGCCTCGTCGTAGGCGCGTGCCAGCAGGTGGACGACCACCTCGGTGTCGGTCTCGGAAGCGAAGGTCTCGCCGTCGGCGATGAGGGCGGCGCGCAGGACGTCCGCGTTCTCAATGATGCCGTTGTGGACGAGGGCGAAGCGCCCGTCCGGGCTGGTATGGGGATGGGCGTTCGCGACCGTCGGGCGTCCGTGGGTGGCCCAACGGGTATGCCCGATACCGGCCATGGCGTCGGCGGGGGCGTCCGCGTCAACTTCTTCGACGAGGTTGACGAGCTTGCCGACCGCGCGGCGCACGTAGAGGCCGTTGTTCGAGGTCAGGGCGATGCCCGCCGAGTCGTATCCGCGATATTCGAGGCGCGCCAGGCCACCGAGGACAACCTCGCGGCTACGCTGGGACGCCTTGCATGCAATATGTCCAACAATTCCGCACATACCACCCATTCCAGCACACCCACCCCTCGCCCGGCCGGTAACGTGTGTCGCTTCACGCCGCGAACTGAGTGCGCGCTGGCATCTGCATGTGGGGCACAATGGGGTCGTGAGCACCACCGAGAGCCCCTCGACCGACCCATCTCCGGCCTCGCCGAACGCCTCGTCCAACGAGCACACGCAGGCCTCTAGGCGCGGCGCGCCCAACCCCTACGCGCGTTTTGATCGCAGCGAGTGGGACAGCCTCGCTGATCGCACTCCCCTGCCGCTCACCCAGGAGGACATCGACCGCATCGCATCGCTGGGCGATCCCATCGACATGACCGAGGTCGACACGATTTACCGTCCCCTGAGCGCGCTGCTGCAGCTCTACATCGATGGTCGCCGCCGCACCGCCGCCGAGCGACACGCGTTCCTCGGCGAGTCCGAGGCCCACTCGACCCCCTTCGTCATCGGCATCGCCGGTTCGGTCGCCGTCGGCAAGTCGACGGTCGCGCGCCTGCTCCAGCTACTGCTCTCGCGCTGGGATTCCACCCCGCGCGTGGACCTCGTGACGACCGACGGGTTCCTCTACCCGAACCGGATCCTGCAGGAACGATCCCTCATCGCACGCAAGGGCTTCCCCGAGTCCTACGACCGCACGGCCCTCATCTCGTTCCTGGCGTCGGTCAAGGCAGGCAACCCGCATTCCAAAGCCCCCGTGTACTCCCACGTCACCTACGACATCGTGCCCGACGCCTTCATCGACGTGGATCGACCCGACATCCTCATCGTCGAGGGCCTCAACGTGCTCCAGCCGCCGCGCTCGGCGCCCGGCTCCGTGTCGGTGGCCGTCTCGGACTACTTCGACTTCTCCATCTACGTCGACGCCGACGAGACGTTCATTGAACAGTGGTACGTGGACCGTTTCCTCAAGCTGCGAGCGACCGCGTTCTCCCGCGAGGACTCCTACTTCAAGACCTACGCGTCCCTGACGGACGACGAGGCCGTCTCCACCGCGCACGTCGTGTGGAGCGCGATCAACCTGCCGAACTTGCGCGAAAACATTCGCCCCACCCGTGAGCGCGCGACCCTCATCTTCACGAAGGGCGCCGACCACCGCGTCGAATCGCTGTCGATCCGCAAGGACTGACGCTGCGCCTTTTCTGGCCATACGCGAACGAGGCCGCAGCCGGTCAACCCGGCCTCGGCCTCGTCTCATGGAGAGCTAACGGTTAGCCGATCCACGCGCCCGAGGGAGCGAAGTGGTACCAGGACCACCCGATGAGTTCCCAACCGGTGGCCATGGAGCCATTACCGGCTCTTCGCATTTAAGGGTGTAGGAGGTGTTGGAATCCGCCGGAGTGGAGGAGGCAGCGTAGGCGGTAGTTTCGGTGGTTGATGAATCCTTGGGCGATGCCGCGGAGGTGTTCGAGGCGTGCGTTGATGGCTTCGGTGTGGGGCCGTTGCTGGTGTGGGGGTGGTGTGATGTAGGCCAGGATGTCCCCGGCTCTGCGTGTGAAGGTTCTGCCCATGCGGGCTAGCTCGATGCATGTGTGTGGCAAGCCCGGGCGGGTGATCGTCGTGATGAGATGGCGGAGGGTGTTTTTGCCGCGCCTGGGGTCACGGTCACGGTAGGCCGCTAGGAGGTCCTGGTAGATCCTCCAGGTGGCGTGCACGTCGGCGTGGTCGGGGCAGGCGAATACGGCATCTAGGCGCGCCTGGGATGTGTCGGTGAGGATGTCGGTGCCGGTCAGGAGCGTTTTGCGGGCCGCGTACAAGGGGTCGCCCTTGCGGCCGCGATGCCCCAGGGTTTCTTGCTGGACGCGCTGGCGGCACTGCTCTAGGGCGTCGATGGCGATATGAACAACGTGGAACGGATCCATCACCGTCACCGCCCCTGGTAGCTGGCTGACTGCTGCGCTCTTATAGCCACTGAACCCATCCATCGCCACGATCTCACTGTTGTCTTTCCACTCTTGGGGGCGCGCGGCCAGCCAGGAAGACAAGACGCGTTTGGAGCGGCCTTGCACCACGTCTAGGAGGCGGGCCGGGCCAGTATGGTCGCGTACAGGGGTCAAGTCCACGATCACCGTGGCGTACCTGTCCCCACCCCGATGACGCCACACGTGCTCATCGACCCCAATGACGCGCACTCCTTCAAAACGAGTCGAATCCGCCAGCAGGAGTTCTTCCCCATAGGCCAGTATCGCCTCGTTAACGGTATGCCAGGCCACCGCCAGGTGAGTAGCAATGCGATTAATGGACATGTTGTCAGCGATCAAGCACACAAGCCCCCAGCGCAAGGCCCCAAAGGAGAGCTTGGCGCGTGGGGGAGCCGCCTGGCTGATGTCATCACACCAGGAACGAGAACACGCACGACAGCGGTAACGTCCCACATACACCGCCAGCGTCGTGGGCTGACGCCCCCGCGGTTCGTGCGCTAAGCGCCTGGTACGCGACCCCAGCGCATCCCCCGGGCGCCCACACCCTGGACACAACCGAGCAGGATTAGCCGCACGGCACTTCAGGACGAACCCACCCCCTTGGCAACGCATCCCCACAGCCACCAAGCCCAGCTCCACCAACCCGCAATAGGCCGTCATATCCAGAGCAGAAAAGGTACCATTACCAATGTCGGGGCCTCCCAGCGTTTGAAGTGTCGCAACCTCAATCATCGGGCAGGCCCCGACCCCATGCCAACACCACCCCCACACCCCAAAATGCGAAGAGCCCTCAAACCTCCTGTATCCAATGGGCACGATGTTTCCAGGGTACGTCGACTCCGCTCTCATTCCCCTCCTCGTACGCCAGCTGGAGAAAAAGGGACTCCACGTCGACGTGATAATCGACCGCAACAACGCGCTGACGTATCTAGTCGTCAACAACGTATTGACTTGCAACCTGGTAGCGATTTTCTACGACCTGCTCAACGCGCCTCCAATTTCTCACAGGGGCATCCTCAACAATTGGGCCGATCGGATCTTCGATCAGATTCGCATGGAGGCCGCAGAACTCTCCATCCCCGACGTGCTGCGTCAACGCGTACGCACCGAGCTCGTCCCCACTTGCACAGTCCAACACCCCGACTTCTCCTATGCACGTCCTTTCCCCGGTGGGCTCTCAATGATCCTGAGTATCGTCCATGCAGCCGGCACAACCAGGTGCACCACCGAGGGACTCCGTTTTCGCCCTCTCGGCGTCGATGAGCTTTTCCACTACGGACAGCTGAACACTGACGCCATCACGATCACCATCACACAGAAATCCGGCCCGACAACATGCCTGTCCGGTCCGTCGCCTTTCATCGCAGCCAAAGCAGCAAACATGCCTGCGGTGATCAAGCAGCACGCGATCGAAGCGCCACACGGTCTCTTCGCGATTATCCCACAGCAGCATCTTCTCTTTGTTGCACCCGCAACCCCCGACGACCTCTCCGGTCAGCTGCAAACACTGGTAGATTTCGCCCGATTCGCGATCATCGACGCACAGCGGAACAACCCACGTCACGCCGTTAGCCGCGATGTTTTCTACTTCTCCCCAGAGGGCGCCTGTGAGACCGTGACATGCTCGAACGACCCCGCCGTTCAAGAGCTGCTGAGCAACCCTCAGATCAGCCCAGCCAACTACCACTTCAGCGCGCAGAAATACCTGTCTTTGCCCCCTGCTTTCGAGCAGCGTTTTTCTCGTGCTGGCCACGCCTCACCTGCACAACAGAACGCGCAGTAACACGAGGGGAGGGGCGGATGCCGATTGGCATCCGCCCTTCCCTCACGTGTGCGCCTCGCGCCGGGCACCTCCCGCACGCTCACAAAATGCGGGAGTGACACCCGACGACGACGCCATTACTCACCGAGGCCGCAGGCCAGGTAGATGTTGGTCAGCATGGCCAGGCGCTGCTCGAGGGACGCGTCCTTGGGGACGCACACCTTGGCGCCGAGGTAGTTCGCACCGCCCTCAATGGCCGCCTTCGCGCAGCGAGCGATCTCGGCCTCGTCCATGAGCGAGGTCGGCTCGTCGGCCTGTGCGGGCAGGTGACCGTCGATCCAGGAGTAGCCGTATTGGGTTTCCTCCGGGCCGGCGCCTGAGAAGATGATGCCGTCCAGGACGCCGCGCTTGCCGGCCTCGAGCACGTGCTCATAGGCGGTGTCCGCGCGGCGCCCCTCCACGGCGGACCGACCCCAGTTGAGGTGGATGCCGATGCCGGCCTCGGAGACGACGTCGATCTCGGATTCGAGAGACAGGAAGCCCTTTTCGGGGTTCTGCTCGGGGATGTACTTGTCGCAGTGCTCGATGACGAGGCGAGCCCCGCACCATTCCCAGGTGGCCAGCTCGGCGAGCGAACGCTGGAAGGCGTCCGCCTGGGCCAGGCGCGTCGGCGCCGAGTGCAGCTGCACGCGGGCGACCAGAGCGCGTCCCGCGCGCTCACACAGGGCGGCGAGGTCGTCGCGCAGCGCGCGCGTGAAGCCGAGCGCGGCGGCGCGTCCGGCCTCGTCGGGCGAGGCCAGGCCGAAGCTCTCGTTCTTCCACACGTTCTGCATCGTGCCGGGGATCGCTGTGATCGTGTTGAAGTCCCAGTGGGCCGCCAGGTGGCTGGCCAGGACCTCACCCTGGGTGGCGAGCTGCCCCGGGTAGGGGATCTCGACGCCACTCACCCACGGCTGATCTGCGAGGAGTCGGTAATAGTCAGCTTCCAGCTCCGGTGCCGGATGCGACGCGTACGCGCCAAGGATGAATGGAAGTGTCATGATGGTCGCCCTTCTACGATCAAATTGCCGCACGGATCACTAGAACGAACATACTCCTATTTCCCGTATATTCGCAGCGAAGTGACACGACACCCTGCCTTTAAGTCATCTGCATACGCGTAGGGCGGGCACCCACCGGTACCCGCCCTCGCCTCTGTCTGGAGTGCGCTCAGAGCGCCAGGTTCTCCTTGACGACGTCTGCCAGCGACGCAGCGACGGCGTCGGCCTCGTCCTGGGTCGCGGCCTCGACCATGACGCGCACGAGCGGCTCGGTGCCCGAAGGACGCAGGAGCACGCGGCCGGTGTCGCCCAGGCGAGCCTCAGCGGCGGCAACGGCCTCGGCAACGGCCTCATTCGTCGACGCGGCAGCGCGGTCCACTCCGCCCACGTTGATGAGAGTCTGCGGCAGGCGCTGGATGAAGGAGGTCAGATCGGCCAGCGAACGGCCGGACTCCTTGACCATGCGCGAGACCAGGAGCGAGGACAGAATGCCGTCGCCGGTGGTCGCGTGATCGCGGGCGATAATGTGGCCGGACTGCTCGCCGCCGAGGCAGTAGCCGGATGCCAGCATCTCTTCGAGCACGTAGCGGTCGCCCACGCCGGTCTGGACGGTGTTGATGCAGGCCTCGCGCATGGCGATCAGCAGGCCCAGGTTGCTCATGACAGTGACGACAAGCGTGTCCTTGGCGAGGGCTCCGCGCGCCTTGGCGTTGACGGCCAGCGCACCCATGATCTTGTCACCGTCGATGAGGTTGCCCTCGTGGTCGACGGCCAGGCAGCGGTCCGCATCGCCGTCGTAAGCGACGCCGAAATCGCAGCAGGCCTGGGTGACGGCGGCCTGCAGGGCCTCGGGGTGCGTCGAGCCCGCGTTCAGGTTGATGTTGCGCCCATCCGGGGACGCGTTGATGACGGTGATGTCGGCCCCGAGCTCGCGGAAGACCGCAGGGCCCAGCTCGGAGGCCGCGCCATTCGCGCAATCGATCGCGATCTTCATGCCGCGCAGGTCCGTGCCGATCGCATCGACAAGATGCGCGATGTAGGAGTCCTTGGCCCACGCATGATCGGCGTTGATCTCGCCGACGCCGTCACCGGTGGGGCGATCCCACTCGGTGTTCACGAGGGCCTCGATCTCATCCTCGACAGAATCCGCGAGCTTGTAGCCGCCGTGCGCGAAGAACTTAATGCCGTTATCGGGCATCGGGTTATGCGACGCGGAAATCATGACGCCGAGGTCTACGGTGTCCTCGGTGGCCGTCAAATGCGCGACCGTGGGGGTGGTGACGACGCCGATGCGGGTCACGTCCATGCCGGCGCTGGCCAGGCCCGCCGCGAGGGCGTGATCGAGGAACTCGCCCGAAATACGCGTGTCACGTCCGATGATTGCGCGGGGCTTCGAACCGTCCGCACGTCGGGAGCCGCCGAACTGGCGGGCGGCCGCCTCACCGAGCTGCAGCGCAAGGTCCGCAGTGATGTCAACGTTCGCCAGTCCTCGCACGCCATCGGTGCCGAACATCCTGGGCATAGTCTCTCCGTTCAGTGGGTCGTATGACTGCACTAAGCCTACCGCGCTCGCGCCCGCTCATTGGCACGAGGCCGGGGCGCGGACAGCGGGGACGCTCACATCCTGGCACGCGCACGCAGGTAAACGAAGGCCGCGCCCCGCAGGTGCGGGGCGCGGCCAACAGAAAATGTGCTGATAAAATCAGCGCTTCGAGAACTGCGAAGCCTTGCGGGCCTTCTTGAGGCCTGCCTTCTTACGCTCGGTGGCGCGGGCGTCGCGGGTCAGGAAGCCAGCCTTCTTGAGGGCCGGACGGTTCGCGTCGCGGTCGATCTCGTTGAGGGCGCGCGACACGCCGAGGCGCAGGGCGCCGGCCTGGCCGGAAATGCCGCCGCCGTTGATGCGGGCGATGACGTCGAAGCGGCCGTCAATGTCGAGCAGCACGAAGGGGGACTTCACCAGCTGCTGGTGCAGCTTGTTGGGGAAGTAGTCCTCAAGGGTGCGACCGTTGATGGTCCACTTGCCGGAGCCGGGGACCAGGCGAACGCGGGCGACGGCCTCCTTGCGGCGGCCCAGGCCCGCGCCGGGCGCGGTGATGGACTGACCGGCGCCGGCGGGAGCCGACTCGGTCTCGGACGTGTAGGAGCTGGGGACGACTTCCTCGTCCAGCTCAGCGGAAACGATGGTCTCAGCCACGGTTCTCCTCAGGGTCAAAGGCGTTCAGCGACCGGAGGTCACTGAGCCACCTGGGTCAGTTCGTAGGGAACCGGCGACTGGCCGGCGTGGGGGTGCTCCGGGCCAGCGTAAACGTGCAGCTTCTTGAACTGCGCGCGGCCGAGGGAGTTGTGAGGAAGCATGCCCTTAACGGCCTTCTCGACGGCGCGCTCAGGCGTCGCAGCGAGGAGGTCGCGGTAAGCGGTCGCGGTCAGGCCGCCGGGACGACCGGAGTGACGGTAGGCCATCTTCTGGTCGAGCTTCTTGCCGGTCAGAGCGACCTTGTCCGCGTTGATGATGATGACGTTGTCGCCCATGTCCATGTGAGGGGCGAACGTCGGCTTGTGCTTCCCACGGAGGAGGGCAGCGGTCTGGGCTGCCAGCCGACCGAGGACGACGTCGGTGGCGTCAATGACGTACCACTTCTTGTCCGCGTCCCCGGGCTTGGGTGAATAGGTGCGCACGGGCGTAACCTTCAATTCTTGTTGGTCATGGGACGCCGCGCCG
>CALISI010000049.1 GCA_938041695.1 uncultured Actinomyces sp. | reverse complement strand
AACGCCAACGCAAACCAGGGGTATTCGCTGGGCGGCCTGATCCTGAACTCGGCGGGCAAGATCGTCGCCAACTACTGGCTCGAACACGTCTACACCCCCGAGATCGGCGCCCCGCACCGTGAGGGCGACTACCACATTCACGACCTCGACATGTTCGCCGGATACTGCGCGGGTTGGTCGCTCAAGCGCCTCATCCAGGAGGGCTTCAACGGCGTGGGCGGCGCGATCGCCTCGGCCCCGCCGCGCCATTTCTCGTCGGCCTGCGGCCAGATCGTCAACTTCCTCGGCACCCTCCAGAACGAGTGGGCGGGCGCCCAGGCGTTCTCCTCCTTCGACACCTACATGGCCCCCTTCGTGCGCCTGGACGACATGGAGTACGAGGAGATCGTGCAGTGCATGCAGGAGCTCATCTACAACCTGAACGTGCCCTCGCGCTGGGGCAGCCAGTGCCCGTTCACGAACCTGACCTTCGACTGGACCTGCCCGGACGACCTGGCCGACGAGCATCCTCTCATCGGCGATGAGGTCGTCGACTTCACCTACGGCGAGCTGCAGCGGGAAATGGACCTCATTAACCGCGCGTTCATCGAGGTCATGACGGGCGGGGACGCGGACGGCCGCGTCTTCACGTTCCCGATCCCGACGTACAACATCACGCCCGACTTTGATTGGGAGGGCGAGAATGTCGACGCCCTCTTCGACATGACGGCAAAGTATGGCCTGCCCTACTTCCAGAACTTCATCAACTCGGACCTGGACCCGCACATGATCCGCTCGATGTGCTGCCGCCTGCAGCTGGACCTGCGCGAGCTCCTCAAGCGCGGCAACGGCCTCTTTGGGTCGGCGGAGCTCACGGGCTCGATCGGTGTGGTTACGCTGAATATGGCGCGCCTCGGCTACCTGTACAAGGGTGACGAGGAGGGCCTCCTCGCGCGCATGGATGAGCTCATTGACCTGGCCTCGAAGTCCCTCGAGATCAAGCGCGAGACCATCCAGTACCACATGGATCACGGCCTCTTCCCCTACTCGCAGCGCTACCTGGGCACGCTCGATAACCACTTCTCGACGATCGGCGTCAACGGCATGAACGAGATGGTGCGCAACTTCAGCGACGACGCCTACGACCTGACAGACCCGCGCGGCTTCGACATGTGCGTGCGCATCCTGGACCGCGTGCGCGAGCGCATGGTCCAGCTCCAGGAGGCCACCGGCCACATGTACAACCTGGAGGCGACGCCTGCGGAGGGCACGACGTACCGCTTCGCGAAGGAGGATCGCAAGCGCTTCCCTGACATCATTCAGGCGGGCGCGGACGCTGAGCCGTACTACACGAACTCCTCGCAGCTGCCGGTCGCGTACACGGATGACCCATTCCAGGCCCTCGAGGATCAGGAGATCCTACAGGGCAAGTACACGGGCGGCACGGTCCTGCACCTGTACATGGGTGAGCGTGTCTCCTCGGGCGAGGCCTGCAAGGAGATGGTGCGCCGCTCGCTGACGGCCTTCAAGGTCCCCTACATCACGATCACTCCGACCTTCTCGATCTGCCCGGTCCACGGCTACCTGGCCGGTGAGCACTTCACCTGCGACAAGTGCGCTGCCGCTCACCCCGACGCCGAGCCGCAGGTCTGCGAGGTGTGGACGCGCGTCATGGGCTACTTCCGCCCGGTCCAGTCCTTCAACATCGGCAAGAAGGGCGAGTACCACGAGCGCCAGATGTTCTCCGAGACCGCCGCGGACGCGCACGGTGAGCTCGTCAGCGCGTTCCCTCCCGCGGGGAGCCGCTGACGTGGGCGCCCGTCCCCACTGCGACGAGGCCGGGGCTCCCCGGGAGGGCATGCTGAGCCTGGGCGGCCCCGGCCTCGTCGGGGGGCGAGCGAATCGCGAGTGGACGCCGGACGACCTGCAGATCGCGGGCCTCGTCCCGATGTCGACCGTCGACTGGCCGGGCAAGTTCGCGGCGTCCCTGTTCCTGCAGGGGTGCCCGTGGGCGTGCCCGTACTGCCACAACAGCGCGATTATCGACCCGCGTATCCCGGGCGTGGTCGCGTGGAGCACGCTCGAGGATCTGCTGGCGCGCCGCCGCGGCCTCCTCGATGGCGTCGTGTTCTCGGGCGGCGAGGCGACGCGTCAGATCGCGCTGGGCGCGGCGATGGCGCGCGTGCGCGAGCTCGGCTTCGGCGTCGGCCTGCACACCGCGGGCCCCTACCCGCGCCGCCTGGCGGAGCTGCTGGGTGCGGGCCTCGTCGATTGGGTGGGCATCGACGTGAAGGCGACCCGGGGTAACTACGAGGCCGTGGCCGGGCGCGCGGGTGCCGGGAAGCGGGCGTGGGAGTCGCTGGGCATCGTCCTGGCCCACCCCGAGGTGGACCACGAGGTGCGCCTGACCGTCTACCCCGACGGCCCCTCCGACGGCTTCGAGGTTGCGGCGCGCGCGAGAGAGATGGGGGCGAGGACCTTCGCGCTCCAGCAGGCTCGCGACATGGGCACGCCCGATGGGTTCTGTGCGACGAGGCCGGGGTGGGACGACCAGGTTCGCTCCCTCGCGCGGGACATCGAAACCCTGGGCTTTGACAGGTTTATCTTCCGTGGGGAGTCGTAGAGCTTGTGTCAAGTGACAGCGCCGCATGGTGGGAAAAATATGGTGAAGGTTTCACTTGTGACCCCTGATCGCGGTATTGTGTAACAACCTCGTGACCGTGAAGTCTGGAGTTTCGATGGCTGAAGAGCTGCATTTCGACAACCCTGCGGCGGCTGCCCAGGACCCGTCGACCGACGCTGAAGCGCTGCGCCAGCTGGCGTACCGCTACCCCGAGCTGCGCCCGGTGGTGGCCGCCCACCCGCGCGCCTATCGCGGGCTGCTCGACTGGTTGCACCAGTTCAACGATCCGCAGGTCAACGCGGCCCTCGAAGCGCGCGACGACTACGACGGCTACATCGACTCCAATGGCTACCTCGTCATGAATGGAGACGTGTCGGGCGCAGTCGCCGGTTCCTCGATCCGCACCTCCGAGTCCGGCATGTACGTCCTGGGTCAGGGCGGCGTGAACTCCTACTCGCAGATCGAGCGCACCACCCCCTACTCCGCGGTCGTCGGCTCGAACGCGCCCGTCCCGAAGGTGGGTGCGCGCGAGCAGGTCGTCGCCCAGGTGCAGCGTCAGTCCATCCTGGGTGGCAAGGCCGCCCAGGATCCCGAGGCAACCGCCGTCTACCCGAGCGCATCCGCAGGTTCGTCCTACCCCAGCGCGTCGGGCGCCCCCGCGCGCACGCAGCCCACGCCGCAGGCGTACCCGGGTGCGGGCGCCTCCTACCAGGTCCAGCCGAGCGCCCCGCACAGCGCTGCTCCGGCTGCCGAGGTCAAGGAAAAGCGTGGCTTCCCCGTCATGGCGGTCATTCTCGGTGTCCTCGCCGTGACTGCGGCGGTCCTCCTCGCGTTCGTCATCTACGTGTTCACGCGCGGGTACGAGGGGCCCGCGGCCGGTTCGAGCCCGAGCTCGTCGTCCTCCTCGTCCTCGTCGACCCCGACGCCTTCTGCGAGCGCCACGACCGAGGAACCCGTGAAGTACCCGGCCCCCGCCGGTGCGATTACCGTCGACTCCTTCTCCTCGCCGTCCGGGAATATCACCTGCTCCTTCACCGCTGACGGTGTCAGCTGCGGCATAGGCGAGTCCGACTGGGCTGAGGACGGCTTCGCCTCCTGCACCGGCAACAAGGTCGGCGTCCTGACCGCCACGAAGGATAAGGCGGGACAGTCCTGTGAGAGCGCTTCGCCGAACGGCGGCAACGCCCTCGCCTACGGCGCGGCCGCGACGAAGGGCGACTACGCCTGCCACTCCACGCAGGACGGCATCAGCTGCTGGAACACGCAGACCGGTCAGTCCTTCGCGCTGGCGCGCGGCGGCTGGATGATCGGCACGACCGGCGAGATCGGCCCCGAAAAGTTCACGTGGAACGACTGACGCGACGCGCATAACACGCGCTTCACGGAAGGCGGGCCCGAGGAAATCCTCGGGCCCGCCTTCTCTGTCTGAGTCGACGAGGCCTGGGTGCGGCCGTCCTGTGGGACGCCGCCTGGCCCCGCGCGGCGCGTTCTTGGCGCCGCGCTGCGGCCCCGGCCTCGTTCCCGCCCCCGCGCTACGCCTTCTCGATGGGACCCAGGATCAGGTTTGCCCACGCGGCGTGCAGGGACTCCTGGTCGGAGGGCTGGAAGAGGCCCGCGAGGGCGTCGCGGTACAGGCGCGAGAGCTCGTGCGTGTTGTAGTAGGCGCTGCCGCCGCACGCGCGCATGGCCTGCTCGACAGCACGCAGCGTGGCCTCCGCGGCCGCGTTCTTTGCGGCGGACAGCTGCGGCATCCACGAGCGGCCGCGGTCCACGCCCTCGTCGATGTCGCGCGCCAGCTCGCGGATCTGCGGGCCGACCGCGTTCATGATGAGGGCGGCCTCGGCGATACGCCAGCGGATGTCGGGGTCGTTGGAGTAGGTCGTCTGGTTCTTCACCGAGCGGCGCTTCGCCACGTGCTCGGCGGCGACCTCGACGGCGCGCTCGCCCACGCCCTGGTAGGTGGCCGCCAGGAGGATCTCGAAGTGGGAGAAGATGCCGAAGATGACGGGGTCAGCGCTCGGGCCCGGGTCCGTGATCGTCAGGATGCGCTCCTCGGGCACGGTCACGCCCTGGAGGAGTGTCGTCATGGACTGGGTGGCGCGCATGCCCAGCGTGTTCCAGTCGTCTGTGATCGAGTAGCCGTCGTCGTCGCGGCGGACGATGCCGAACACGGACTTGGGGCCCTCCTCGGCCTGCGCGCGCCCGAAGATGAGCAGGCGCGTCCACACGGGGGACAGGGACGTGAAGATCTTGGTGCCCTCGAAGGAGTAGCCGCCGTCCGCGGTCGCGGTTGCCTGCGTCGTCGAGCCGAAGAGGACGAGGTCGTTGCCCGGCTCAGAGATCCCGAAGCCGAAAACCTCGCCGGCGGCGGCGTCACGCAGGATCTGTTCGCCGCGCGCGTTGCCTGCCGCGACCAGGTAGCGGCCCAAGCCAACGATGATCTGGTGCATGTTGATGCCCAGCGCGGTGCCGGGCGCCGCTTTGGCCAGCGCCGTCTGCTCGGCGGCGATCTCGGTCAGGCTCAGGCCGGCGCCCCCGAACTCGGTGGGGACGAAGGCGCGCAGGTATCCGGCCTCGCGCAGGTCGGCGAGGTCGGCCTCGGGGTAGGTGTTCGCGGCGTCGGCGTCGGCGGCGCGCTCGTGGATGCGGGCGAGCAGATCGGTGTCCAGGAAGCTCATCGAGGTCCTCTTTCGGGTCGGACGGAGACGAGGCCGGGGCGCCTCGCGCGACGTGGCGCGGTAGCGCGGTGGCCCCGTGACTCAGGGTGACCTTACTGTAGCGCCAAGGGTGTGCGGCGGCGAGATGTAACGTGCCTGACGGGGCGTTGTCTGGCCTCGGGACGCTCCCATTCGATAGGCTGGACACTGTGAGTACTCCGAACGCGCCCCGCACTGCCCTCACCCCGCGCCAGCGATTCCTGCGCGAGCGTCAGCAGCGTCAAAACACGACGTTCGCCATCATCGGTGTCGTGATGTTAGTGGCCGCGGTGGTGGCTTCCCTGGTGTTCACAGGCATCATCCCCGTCCCCTTCGGCAATGACTTTTCGGTGAAGATCAAGTACGCCGAAACCGGCGATATCCCCTGCCCGACCGCGAACGCGAAGCCCGTTGCACCCGGCCAGGTGTCCGTCACCGTCATCAACACGACGCAGCACCAGGGCCTGGCATCCAAGGCAACGGACATGCTGACAACCGCTGGATTCCAGACGGCGGAGCCCGCGAACTCGGACGTCGAGTACACCGGCAAAGTGCGCATTACCGCCGGTCCGAACGCGGTGGATAACGCCTACTCGGTGGCGCGTTTCTTCCCCGGCGCGCACGTGCGTCTCTCCGACGCGCAGGATTCCACGGTGACCGTCGAGCTGGGAACCTTCTACGACGATGTGATGAGCGCCGAAGACGTACAGCGAGTCCTGAAGTCCACGGATCCCATCGAGCAGCCCACCAAGTGCCGTCCGATGTCCGGATCAAAGTAGGACTTGTGACGACGCAATAGATGGAAGGGCCGCCCCTCGGGGCGGCCTTTTTATGTCGTTTGTCGATGAGTCTCGTTTCGGGGTTAACGTGCGAACGCACAATGTGGCTGTCGGGTCGCTACCACCCTGGCCAGGCGCCCGACAATGTGCGCGAGCAACCCATACCCCCGGGAACTGCCCAAAACGCAGACCACTTCGCCACTAGCAGCCCGTTTTCAGCATTATTCACCGAGGTGGTCTGCGATGTGGGCGCCAGACCACCGCAAACCGCGGCCGCGCCGCCGCCAATCGGGGGGGGGAATTGCACGACACGGGGGTCCGACACGCCGTCGGAGGGCTTCGTGTCGTGCAAAATCCCCACCGCCACCGTCGTGGAGCGCACCTGCGGGCCTGGAAGGCCTGGCCGCGGTGTCGGGGGCGGCGGCGGGGCCCGGTCCAGACAAATGTCGCACGTAATTTCCGACGGTCATTTTTTGAGACCGCCTAAAAACGTTGCTATTCCAACGAGGTGATTTCAATGTTTGAACAAGTTGCAAGGGAATTACGTGCGAAATTGATGGGAGAGTGGCCCGTGGGGCCACAAGCAGCGTCACGCCGATGGGAACGCCCCGCTTAGCGGCCGCTCAGCGGCTGGCGAGCGGCCCGGCCGTGCCACGACCTCGGATATTCTCCAGGAGCGCCTCACCGTCCGAGCCGTACCAGACGGGGATGGACTCGGGGACGGTCCACAGGGCGTCGGGCACCATGGCCTCGAAGCTGCCGTGGGCCATGAATTGTTCGATCTCGGACAGGGAGCGAATCGCGATGCCCGCGACGCACTGGGGGAACTCGCGGGCGAACTCCGCGTAGATTTCGGGGTCGCGCTGCCCGTCGTCGCCGATCAGGAGCCAGCGCATGTGCGGGAACATGCGGGCCAGGCGGCGCAGCTCGCGGCGCTTGTGCTCGGGGCCGGAGCGGAACCATCCCGTGTTCGACGGGCCGAAGTCCGTCATGAGGAAGCCGCCTGCCGGATAGCCGGTGCGCTCGAGGAAGGACCGCACGGTCGGCACGACGTTCCACGCGCCCGTCGACAGGTACATGATGGGGGAGTGGGTGCCCTCGGGCACGCCCTCCGATGTGGCCGAGGAGGTGGTCAGCGTCGTCAGCAGATTCGCCATGCCGGGGACGGCCTCGCGCGCGGAGACGCGGTCGAGGAACGCATGCTTCGCGGCCGTGACCAGGCGCGGCAGCATCGACACCATGACGGTGTCGTCGATGTCTGAAACCACCCCGAAATGCTCGTCGTCGGAGACGATGCGCAGACGCACGCGGGCGGGGCGTCCGGCGCGGATGCGGCCCTTGCGGGGGCGATCGTGCATCGCCGAGGCCGGGGCGGGCAGCGGGGTCGCGGTGCGCAGGGTGGCGGCGAGCTTCGCGGCGGGGTCCTCGGACATGCCGAGGGCACGCACGTCGCCCGCGTGCAGGACCTGAATGGTCGCGTCGTGCCAGCCGGGCTCGAGTCCGTGGCCGAGCACCGTGATGTCGACGAAGCCACCGCGGTCCGCGAAGGCGAGCCTGCGCGCGTTACCGACCGTGACGAGCACGGGCTGACGGGGGACCTGGGCGTTGAAAAACTGGCGCCACCCGCGCCGCGTCTGGAGCCACGAGCGGCCGTCGTCGCCGCGCGCCATGAGGACGCGGCCGAGGATGCGGGCGCTGCGCTGGGAGCCGATGCCTCCGAAGCCGACGACGCCCGGGTAGTACCAGCCCTGCGACATGACTGCGACCAGCAGAGTCGACGCGAACTCGCCGACGCCAGCCGTGAGGGCGAGCGCGAGCGAAGGGGATTCGTCGTCGATGAGAGGCGGTCGGAGGCGCATGAGGGCAATCATAGGGCCTCACCCCACCCGGAGCGCAAGAATCGGAGTGTTTGGCCGTCAGTCGAGCGGAAGCGTCGGCTTCGGGGCGTGGGCGGTGCTCCTACGCAGGGCGGGCAGGCCGATGAGCATGAGGAGGACCATCGCCCAGCCGGATCCCGACATGGTGAAGAGTCCGCCGCGCGCGCCGATCGCGTCGATCGCGGGACCTGCGACCGCGGTGCCCAGGGAGGTCCCCAGGTTGATCGAGGTCGACATCCAGGTCAGGCCCTCGGTGAGCTTCGCGGGGGAGACCGACTTCTGGATGATGACGTTGACGTTCGTCATGGTGGGCGCACAGGTGAGGCCCGTGATGAGGATGACGGCGGCCATCGTCCAGATGTTGAAGGCCACCGGGAAGAAACTCATACCAATCGCCATTGCGATGACGCCGATCACGAACAGCTGCCAGGTGGGGCGCCGCCACGTGCGGGCACCGTAGACGAGCGCGGCCGTCAGCGAGCCGATCGAGGAGAGTGCGAGGAGGATGCCGCCGAGCGCGGGGGTACCCAGCTCCTCGGTGAAGCTGACCATCGACACTTCCATCGCGCCGAACGTCATGCCCATGCCGATGTAGGTCGCCGCCATGACGAGGACGACGGGATTGCGGATGACGGACTCGCGCGGGGCGCTCGGGTCGTGGGGGATGATGGCGGGCTCGGAGTCGCGGCGCGACAGGAACAGGATGCCGCCCACCGCCAGGCTCGCGATCGAGATGATGAGGCCGGTCGTGGGGTGCACCGCGGTGCCCAGGACCGTGGAGAGCACGGGGCCCACGATGTACACGAACTCGTCGACTGCGGACTCGAGGGCGTAGGCGGTCGTCAGCTGTCCGGGCTTGTGCAGGATCGTCGACCAGCGCGAGCGCACGAGCGCGCCGGGCGCGCCCCACGTGGCACCCGCGAGGGCTGCCGGGATGAAGAGCGTCCACGCCGGGGCGTGCATGAAGACGGCGGCGACCAGCGCGGACATCGACAGGATCGAGATCGTCCAAGCGGGACCCATGACGCGCAGCTGCCCGTGGCGGTCGACGCGGCGCGCGAGGATGGGCGCGCACAGCGCCATGACGATGATGTTGACCGCCGAGACGGCGCCGGCCAGCGTGTAGTTGCCGTACTCGGCGCGCACCATCAGGATCGTCGACAGGCCCACCATCGACATTGGCATACGCAGCACGAGGCCAGCCGCGGAGAACTTCCACGACTGACGGACACGCAGAATATCGAGATAGGTACCGAGCATCCTCTCATTCTACCGTTGGTCGGTGGGCGGAAAAGCCGCGCGGAGTGGGGCTTACGTAACCATCCGGGCCCCGCGCGCGGGAGGAAAAACCTGGTGTCGCGATGATCGACGAGCGCTGGCAAGCCGGGCGGCGCGCGGGAGGAGGCGCCGCGAAGAAGGCGCGGCCTCGTCCGTGGGGGACGAGGCCGCGGCCAGGGGATGGGAACAGGCTCAGTCGGTCACTTCGAAGACGCCGGTCTGGCCCTTCTCTGCCAGAGAGAGCGCGTGGTTGACGAAGGAGTAGTGGCCGGCCTCGAGGGGCGTGAACTCGACGAAGCCGCCCTCGGCGGCACCCAGGGACAGGACTTGGCCCCAGCCGCCCCCGCTGCCGCCGCCGCGGATCACGTAGGCGCCCTCGCGCCACACGGTGTCGAACTGGGTGCCCACGACGTGGAAGGTGGTCGCCAGGTT
>CALISI010000048.1 GCA_938041695.1 uncultured Actinomyces sp. | reverse complement strand
GCATCCGCCAGGTCGACCTGCAAAAGGAGATGCAGCGCTCCTACCTCGACTACGCGATGAGCGTCATCGTCGGGCGTGCCCTGCCCGACGTGCGCGACGGCCTCAAGCCCGTCCACCGTCGTGTCCTGTACGCCATGTACGACGGCGGATACCGCCCCACCTCCTCGTTCTCCAAGTCCTCCCGCGTCGTCGGCGAGGTCATGGGTAACTACCACCCCCACGGCGACGCCGCGATCTACGACGCCCTCGCGCGCCTCGTGCAGCCCTGGTCGCTGCGCTACCCCCTCGTCGCCGGCCAGGGTAACTTCGGTACCCCCGGCAACCTGGGCCCCGCAGCCCCCCGTTACACCGAGTGCAAGATGGCACCCCTGGCCATGGAAATGGTCCGCGACATCGACGAAGAATGCGTCGACTTCCAGGACAACTACGACGGCCGCAACCAGGAACCCACCATCCTGCCCGCCCGCTTCCCCAACCTCCTGGCCAACGGCTCCGAAGGCATCGCCGTCGGCATGGCCACGCGCATCCCGCCCCACAACCTGCGCGAACTCGCGCGCGGCGTCCAGTGGGCGCTCGAGCACCCCGAGGCCTCGCGCGAAGAACTCCTCGAAGCACTCCTCACACTCATCCCCGGACCCGACTTCCCCACCGGCGCCACCATCCTGGGCCGCAAGGGCATCGAAGACGCCTACCGCACCGGCCGCGGCTCCATCACGCAGCGCGCCGTCGTCAACGTCGAAGAAATCCAGGGCCGCCAGTGCCTCGTCGTCACCGAACTGCCCTACCAGGTCAACCCCGACAACCTGGCCGACAAGATCGCCCAGCTCGTACGCGACGGCGCGATCGGCGGCATCGCCGACATCCGCGACGAAACCTCCGGCCGTACCGGCCAGCGCCTCGTCATCGTCCTCAAGCGCGACGCCGTCGCCAAGGTCGTCCTCAACAACCTCTACAAGCGCACCAGCCTGCAGGAGAACTTCTCCGCCAACATGCTCGCGCTCGTCGACGGCGTGCCCCGCACCCTGTCCATCGACGGCTTCATCCGCCACTGGATCACCCACCAGATGGACGTCATCGTGCGCCGCACGAAGTTCCGCCTGCGCAAGGCCCTCGAACGCCTGCACATCCTCGAAGGCTACCTCAAGGCCCTCGACGCCCTCGACGAGGTCATCGCCCTCATCCGCCGCTCCCCCACCGTCGACGAGGCCCGCGCCGGCCTGATCGAACTGCTCGACGTGGACGCCATCCAGGCCGACGCAATCCTGGCCCTCCAGCTGCGCCGCCTGGCCGCCCTCGAGCGCCAGAAGATCATGGACGAGCACGCCGAACTCAAGGCCCGCGTTGACGACCTCAACGACATTCTCGCCAAGCCCGAACGTCAGCGCGCCATCATCTCCACCGAACTGTCCGAAATCGTCGACAAGTTCGGCGACGAGCGTCGCACCCGCATCCTCCCCTTCGACGGGGAAATGTCGATGGAAGACCTCATCCCCGAAGAGGACGTCGTCGTCACCATCACCCGCGACGGCTTCGCCAAGCGCACCCGCACGGACAACTACCGCTCGCAAAAGCGCGGCGGCAAGGGCGTGCGCGGCACCCAACTGCGCGGCGACGACGTCGTCGAACACTTCTTCGTCACCACCACGCACAACTGGCTGCTCTTCTTCACCAACCTCGGCCGGGTCTACCGCGCCAAGGCCTACGAAATCCCCGAAGGCGGTCGCGACGCCAAGGGCCAGCACGTCGCCAACCTGCTGGCCTTCCAGCCCGACGAGCACATCGCACAGGTCCTCGCGATCCGCACCTACGAGGACGCCGACTACCTCGTCCTGGCCACCAAGCGCGGCCTCGTCAAGAAGACCCCGCTGAGCCTGTACAACTCGCCCCGCTCCGGCGGCATCATCGCCATCAACCTGCGCGAGGACGAGGACGGCAAGCCCGACGAGCTCGTCTCCGCACAGACCATCATGGCCGACGAAGACCTCATCCTCGTCTCCCGCGACGGCCAGGCCGTGCGCTTCACCGCCACCGACGACCAACTGCGCTCCATGGGCCGCTCCACGTCCGGCGTGCGCGGCATGAAGTTCCGCGGCGACGACGAGCTGCTCAGCATGGAGGTCCCGCGCGAGAACACCGACCTGCTGATCGTCACCGAATCCGGCTACGCCAAGCGCACCCCCGTCGAGGAATACCCGACCAAGTCGCGCGGCACCCTCGGCGTGCGCGTCGGCAAGCTCGTCGACGAACGCGGCGGCCTCGTCGGCGCCCTCGTCGTACGACCCGATGAAGACGTCATGGTCATCACCGAGTCCGGCAAGCTCGTCCAGGTCAACGCCTCCGACGTGCGACCCACCGCCCGTAACACCATGGGCGTCATCTTCGCCCGCCCCGACGACGGCGACCGCATCATCGCGATCACCCGCAACTCCGACTCGGGTGACGAGGATTCCGATGAGACCGAAGTCGAGGACTCTCTCGAGGCGGTCGACGCTGTCGATGGTGCGGAGGGAACCGACACCCCCGCCGACGAGGCCACGGCCTCCGAAGGCGGCGACGGGACCGCAGCTGACGAGAACTGACGCGCGATCACGGGACGAGGCGGGGGCCTCGTCCCGTGATCAAGCTTCCAAAGCGGCGCGGAACCAGCGCCAGGGCCGGGCGATGCGGTAGCCTGGCAGATAGGAAGTGCGACCTGGAAGGAAACCCATGAGCGACCACGTCTCGAGCGCCCGCAGCGACGCTCCCCGCCGAGTTGACCTGGCGATCGCGCGCATCGACGCGTGGACCGTCATGAAGGTCTCCTTCCTCCTATCCGTCGCCCTGGGCATCGCGATGGTCGTCGCCACGATCGTCCTGTGGCTCATGGTCGACGCCATGCACGTCTTCAGCCAGATCGAAGAATTCCTGCAGACCGTCGGCGCCGGCCGCTTCGCGAACCTGCTCGACTACGTTCGACTGCCGCGCGTCATCTCCTACGCGACCATCGTCGCCGTCATCAACGTCATCCTGCTCACCGCCCTGTCGACGCTGGGAGCCATGCTCTACAACGTCGTCGCCTCTCTGGTGGGCGGCGTCAAGGTGTCCCTCATGGACGAGTGAGGGCACTCGCGCAAGGGGTCGGCTGGCGCCGGCCCCTTTTGCTATACCCAGCTGTGCTGTGCTGTGCTTTGCTGTGTGGCCCCACGGGTGTTCCGGGTGCTGCAGGTGTTCCGGGTGCCGGAGGGTTCGGCCGCCCGTCATGCGGCGGGTTCCTGTGGTTGCTCCGGTTCCTTCCGCACTTGTGGTGCCTGTTGTGGTGTCGTGGCTAGCCCCAACTCTGCCTTGTGTTCGATACAAAATTCTCCCTGCTTGGGTTCGTGGTGGTGAAAGCGGTACAAAACTCGCCCCGCATGCGTAGACTGCGCCAAATTCGGCCATTTCGGGTGAGCAGGGAGAGTTTTGTACCGAAGCGGCCCGGCGCGGTTGTTGTTGGGCGAGTTTTGTCGCGCCAACCGATACTGTGCCGTTCTTGTAGGCGATACGGCAGCCTCCAGACCGGTGGCGGTGGGGGTTTTGCGCCATGCTGAGCTCTTTGGCGGTGTGTCGTCGGCGTGTCGTCGGCGTGTCGGAGGCTTGGATGGCGTCATTCCCCCGATTGCTGGCGATGAGGTCGCAGCTTGGGGCGGTGCGGCGCCGAAATCGCAGACCACTTCGGTGACATACGTTGAAAATGGGGTGTTGTGGGCGCGGTGGTCTGCGATTTGGGCACAACAGCACCCGGTATGGTCTGTTGCGCGCATGTGGGCCCCTGAATATATGGGTTGTCCCCTTGATACGCACATAAACCCGCTATGTCGTACGTGAACCCGCTATTTGGAGTGTGGGCAGGGCTGCCCAGGCTCGTATTTGCGGGTTAATGTGCGTATTAGAGGGCCCACGTGCGTATTAGGGGGTTAACGTGCGCGTTAGTGGGCCCAGGAGGCCACCTGCTGAGCCCAGGCTCGTATTTGCGGGTTAACGTGCGCAACAACGGATCCTGCGACCCGTGAGGTCTGTTCGCTCAATTGCGCCAATCCGGGTCGGGCGGGTCCGAAGAAATGCGCGAAGAACACTCCGCAACACGCGGCCAGACCGTGATGGCTTACGCCCATCCAGCTCCAAGGAGGCGCCTTCCAGGCACCACGCATAGGGGTTATGGCTCAAAGGACCAGGCCACCCAGATGCTACGACCGTCGTCGGCGCGGGCAGGGGGAGCAGTGGGCTCACCCACGAGCCCGCCGTCACGTAGATACGCATGCGCTCGTTGATGCCGTCGAAAAATCCGTCGTCGATAGCAGCGGCAGGGAAACCAACGGGATCGAAGGCATGCACGAGAGAAAGCGCCGGGGGAGTGGTAGCCGCCGCCGCATAGAGCGCACAATTGGCGCCCTTCGAGTGACCGAGCACCACGACCGGCCCTGTCGCGCGCGACGCCGCATACGCCAGGTAGTTGGCGGCCCACTGCTGCGAATCCGTCGGATAATCAAGGCCAAATCGGGCATCCTCCGCCCACCCGACCGCGCTCGCGTCCGTGCCGCGGAAGACCACGTAGGTGGCCTCGGACTCGTCGATGAAGGTGACGGCGCCGAACTGAGCGAGCGGGCGCGTCCCCAACCGAGTGACGGCATCGCACACGCGCAGGCCCTCGAATCGTGCGCTGGAGCCGGCCGCTTCAAGGAGCGGACGATCCTTGTGTGTTGGCGATGAATAGCGATACAGGGAAGGGATGGACGAGGCCTGGGCGACCTCCCGGAGCAGGCAGCCGCGCGGGGAACGAGGCCCGGGCAGCGCGTGGAAATCCACGTAGACCAGGCAGGTCAGGGCGAGGGCGTCGGCGGGGGAGAGGTCCGCCTGAAGTGGCGAGTGAGCCTGGCGAACGTAGTCAAGGATCGTTGCCACGACGCGCTCATTCCCTCCTGTGAGAGCGGCGAAAACTCGTCGTGTTCGACGTCACGAACTCTCGATTTTGCTGGATGGCCCTGTGCTGTGTACTATATCCGAGTGCCCGCAAGGGTGCCGGTTGGGCCTATAGCT
>CALISI010000047.1 GCA_938041695.1 uncultured Actinomyces sp. | reverse complement strand
TACGACAAAGCACGCCGAACCGAATGCGCCTGTCGGCGCGAAGGCCGCTCGTAGCGGCAGAGTTTGGAGCCCGGGGCATACCGGTCCGGCGTGCCCCACAACTGTACGACCAGTCAACGCCGGCTCGCATCCCGTGGCGGCGTGCATCAACCCACACGGGGCATGCGCCACAGCGCCCCTTATCGCCGAGGCCGTGGCAGTGTGAAGCGGGGCCGACACCTTGCCCCGTGCCCGGGACAGCCGACCCACGAGAGCGGCCCCTGCCTCGTGAGGCGCGCAGATGTGGGACCATGGAAGCGTGATGACATCGACCCCGCCCACGCGGCGCCGCACCGGTCAAGGCCGCGGACGTCGCCGCGACACCCTGGCCACCCGGCACGTGCCCACGATCATCGGTATTCTCACCGTCACCGTGCTGGCCGCGGCCGCTATCGTCGCGTGGTGGCTGCCCGGGTCTCGCTGGAGCGTCGGCCCCGTCGTCGCGGTCGCGTCCTTCCTGCTGGCTATCGGCTGGCCGACGCTGGCGCGCCTGCACATGCGGTGGCTCGCCCAGGCGGTCCTCGCCCTGGGTGGCGCGCTGACCCCGATGGGGGTCGCCTACTGGAAGAACCTCGACATCGCCGTGCCCCTGACGGGCATCACGCTCGTCGCGCTGGTCGCGGCCACGATCCTGGACGCGCCCGCGCCGCGCGACCACTCCGTGGGGCGCACGAGTGAGCACTGGGGTTCCACGGCGCTGAGCGCGGCGCTCGCCTCGTCGGTCACCTGCCTCCTGATCGTCACCTCTGGCTCCATGTGGGTCTCCCTCACCGTCCATGAGCGGTGGTCGGGCATTGTGCCCATGGCGGCCCTGATGGCCGTCATCGGCGCGGCCTCGGCGCGCTTCGGGCGTAGCGCGAAGGCCGGCGTTGCCTTCGCGATGATCGCGGGCCTCGTCGCGGGCCTCGTGGTCGCCTCGATCGCATGGTTCCTCGGGCAGACCTCGGACCTGCTGCCCGTCGTCTTCCCCTTCATCGCCAAGCGTTTCGGCGAATTCGCCGCCTTCCTGACCTTGGGCGGCGTCACCGGCTTCGGCGTCGGCTTCGCTGTCTCCGTCGTCGATGCTCTGCTGGGTGAGCGCGCGTCCTCTGCTGAGCTTGCGAACATCCTGGGCCGCGGCGCCGCGAAGTTCCTCGTCGCCGCCCTGCCCGTCTACGCGATGATCCGCATCGGCGGAATCTGAGACCCCGGGATGGCCGTGCGACCGCGTGGCCGGGCCCCGGCCTCGTCCCTATTTCGCTGCCAGCTGCGCGCGCCCCTGCTCGCGCGCCCACGTCCACCCGAGGCGTTAGGCTGGAGTCATGATGGTGATACCTGCTGACCTGCCCGCACTCGTCGCTCCCGTCGCGTGGATGCTTGGAACATGGGAAGGCTGGGGCATGTACGCCGCCCCCGCCGCTCCCGGCCAGGAAGAAACCTCCGAGGATTCCCCCGTCGTCGAGGAGATCCGCGGCGATGTCGTCGGCGATCAGATGCGCCTGGTGACCCGCGTGTACGCGGGCGTCACCTCCGAGCCGATCGACCCCACGTGGGACGCGGCGAAGGGCCTGTCCGCTATCAAGAAGGGTGACCTGATCAGCGAAGAGACCGTGTACGTCTCCGTCGCCCCCTCCAACGCGCCGCTGCCCCCGCCCGGCCAGTACAACCCCCGCGAGTTCACGGCGACCTCAGCATCCACCGAAGGCCACAGCGCCGTGTGGGACGGCGTGAGCGTCGGCCCGCGCGTGCAGATGGTCTCCGATGCGATCGCTCTCGGCGTGGGCGCTACCCGCGTGACGCACCTGGGCCGCATGTTCGGCCTGGTCGCGGGCGAGCTCATGTGGACGCAGGAGCGCACGCTCGACGGCGAGGATGAGGCCGACGTCGAGATCTCCGGCCGCCTCATGCGCACCGCGCAGGCCTCGACCGAGTCCGGCGAGGTCATCGAAGGCATCGACGATTCCCAGGACGGTTTCCTTGTCTGAGTCCGCGCTCGATTCCGAGTTTGTCGACGAGGCCGTGGCCTCCTTCGGTGCGACCCCGCACTTCGGGGATCCGTCGGGGGAGCAGTGGGCCCTCGAGGGTGGCCGCGCGCTGGTGCGCCGCCCGGACCTGGCCGTCATTGCCGTTGAAGGCGCGGACCGGCTCACCTGGGTGACGTCGCTGGCCTCCCAGATCGTCACCGACCTCGCGTCCGGCGCGAGCCGCGAGCTGCTGATCCTCTCGCCCGAGGGGCGCGTCGAGCACTGGGCGGGTGCCAGCGACGACGGGGAGGTCCTGCACCTGATCGTGGAGCGCTCGGACGTCGAGTCCTTCGTGTCGTTCCTGGACTCGATGCGTTTTGCAATGCGAGTGAGCGTTGAACAGCGCGACGTCGCTGTGTTCTCATCGGTCCGCGCGGGCGCCAATGCGCCCGAGTCCGTGGCCGGCCTGCCCGGACACCTGTGGACCTGGGAGGACCCGTGGCCCGGCGTCGTGGAGGGTGGGGCTGCCTACTTCCAGGGCGAGCGCCACCCTGGCGCGCGCACCCCGATGATGTTTCACGCTGTTTCACGTGATGCTGCGGATGAGTTCGAGGCCGCGTGGCTGTCTGCTTGCCCTGAGGTCGGCCTGCGCCGCCGAGCCGGGTACCTGGCGTGGGAGGCGATGCGTATCGCCGCGTGGAAGCCGCGCCTGGGCCGCGAAACCGACGCCCGCGCGATCCCGCCCGAGGTGGACTGGCTGCGCAGCGCCGTCCATACGACGAAGGGCTGCTACCGCGGGCAGGAAACCATCGCCCGCGTCCTGAATCTGGGTCGGCCCCCGCGCCGCCTCACCTACCTGCAGCTGGACGGTTCGCGCGGCGACCTGCCTGCGCCCGGCACGCCCATCGAGGTGGGTGGACGCCAGGTCGGCGTCGTCACCTCCTCGGCCCGCCACGCGGACGAGGGGCCGATCGCTCTCGCGCTGATTGCCCGCGCCGTGCCCGTGACGACCGTCTTCGATATTGACGGTGTCGCCGCAGCCCAGGAGGAGATCGTGCCCGTTCACGGCAAGTCCTCCGTGTCCCCGCAGACCCGCCCGGGCGCAGACCTCTCGCGCGAGGCCGGCCAGCGCGGCGGTTCCACGGGCTTTGGCGGCCTCGGCTCGGCCCTGGGGTCGCGCTGATGCGTGCCGTCATCCAGCGCGCCACCTCGGGCGAGGTCCGCGTTGATGGAGCCGTCGTCGGACGTCTCGCTCTTGATCCGCACGAGGCGGGGGAGAGGCGCCAGGGCCTCGTCGTCCTCCTGGGCGTCCAGCGCGGCGATGGGCCTGAGCAGGTGGCCACGGTCGCCCGCAAGATCGCCGAACTGCGCATCCTCGACGAGGAACGTTCCGCGCTCGACGCGGGTGCCCCGGTCCTTGTGATCTCGCAGTTCACGCTGTACGGGGATACCCGCAAGGGCCGCCGTCCCTCGTGGGCGCACGCCGCCCCCGGCGAGGAGGCCGAGCCCCTCGTCGACGCGGTCGTGGCCGACCTGCGCGGCCGGGGCCTGCACGTGGAGACTGGCCAGTTCGGGGCGATGATGGAGGTCTCGCTGGTTAACGACGGGCCCTTCACGGTCCTCGTTGAGGCGTAGTTTTCCTCCAATCTCGCACGTAATTCCCGGGGCAACCTTTCATACATTGAAAAATGGTCGTTGCAATTTCAACGTTTGTGGGGCTAGTCGAAAACTGACTGAGGGAGATTACGTGCGACTGTGAGGTGGGGTGAGCGGGGAGAGTCCCGGTGGTGCGTGCCCCGGCCTCGTCCCTGCGCCCAGGGCGAAAGCGCGCGCACGGCGCGGGAGCTTTCCGTAGGCTGTAACCAGTCAACTGGGACGGGTGTACGCTGAGCTCGGCGAAGTGCCTGTCCTGTGAAATGAGGAGAGGCATGTTCGAACGCTTTACCGACCGCGCTCGCCGGGTCGTCGTGCTCGCGCAGGACGAGGCTCGCGGTCTCAAGCACAACTACATCGGCACGGAGCACCTGCTGCTCGGCCTGATCTCCGAGGGTGAGGGCGTCGCCGCCAAGGCCCTGGAGACGATGGAGATCAAGGGCGAGGCAGTCCGCGCCTCCGTCATCGAGATCATCGGCGAGGGCGAGAAGCCGGTCGAGGGCCACATTCCCTTCACCCCGCGCGCCAAGCGCGTCTTCGAGCTGAGCCTGCGCGAGGCCCTGCAGCTGGGCCACAACTACATCGGCACGGAGCACCTGCTGCTCGGCCTCCTCAAGGAGGGCGAGGGCGTGGCCGCCCAGGTCCTGACCAAGCAGGGCGCGGACCTGGCGCAGGTGCGTCAGACCGTCATTCAGATGCTCAGCGGCTACCAGCGTGGCGACGACGAGGGCCGCGAGTCGGTCGGCGCGGGCGTGGGTGGCTCGGGCGGTCCCGAGCGTTCCAACTCCGCGATCCTCGAGCAGTTCGGCCGCAACCTGACGCAGGCCGCCCGCGAGAACAAGCTGGACCCCGTCATCGGCCGCCGCGTCGAGATGGAGCGCGTCATGCAGGTCCTCTCGCGCCGCACGAAGAACAACCCGGTCCTGATCGGTGAGCCCGGCGTCGGTAAGACCGCGGTCGTCGAGGGCCTCGCTCAGGCGATCGTGCACGGCGACGTGCCCGAAACCATCAAGGATAAGCAGATTTACAGCCTCGACATGGGCTCGCTGGTTGCTGGCTCACGTTACCGCGGCGACTTCGAGGAGCGCCTGAAGAAGGTCCTCAAGGAGATCCGCACGCGCGGCGACATCATCCTGTTCATCGACGAGATCCACACCCTCGTGGGTGCCGGCGCCGCCGAAGGCTCGATCGACGCTGCCCAGATGCTCAAGCCCATGCTGGCGCGCGGCGAGCTCCAGACGATCGGCGCCACCACGAACGACGAGTACCGCAAGTACATCGAGAAGGACGCGGCCCTCGAGCGCCGCTTCCAACCCGTGAAGGTCGAGGAGCCCAGCGTCGACGAGACGGTGGAGATCCTCAAGGGCCTGCGCGACCGCTACGAGGCGCACCACCGCGTCATCATCACGGACGCCGCGATCCAAGCAGCCGCCGAGCTGGCGGACCGCTACATCTCGGATCGTTTCCTCCCCGACAAGGCGATCGACCTGGTCGACGAGGCCGGCGCGCGCCTGCGTATCCGCCGCATGACTGCGCCGCCGGAGCTGCGCGAGCTGGACGAGAAGATTGCCGAGGTGCGCCGCAACAAGGAGGCGGCCATCGACGATCAGGACTTCGAGAAGGCCGCGTCGCTGCGCGATGAGGAGTCGAAGCTGTCCGAGGAGCGCAAGGCGAAGGAAGAGGCCTGGAAGGGCGGCGAGTCCGACGAGATCGCCGAGGTCGGGGATCAGGAGATAGCCGAGGTCCTGGCCATGTCGACCGGCATCCCGGTCGTGCGCCTCACCCAGACTGAGACCGCGAAGCTGCTCAAGATGGAAGACGAGCTGCACAAGCGTGTTATCGGCCAGGACGAGGCCGTCAAGGCTCTCGCCCAGTCGATCCGTCGTACGCGCTCGGGTCTGAAGGATCCGAACCGTCCCGGCGGCTCGTTCATCTTCGCCGGCCCGACCGGCGTGGGTAAGACCGAGCTGGCCAAAGCCCTCGCCGAGTTCCTCTTCGGTGATGAGGACGCCCTCATCCAGCTGGATATGTCTGAGTTCTCCGAGAAGCACACGGCCTCGCGCCTCTTCGGTGCCCCTCCCGGCTACGTCGGCTACGACGAGGGCGGCCAGCTCACGGAGAAGGTCCGTCGCAAGCCGTTCTCGGTTGTCCTCTTCGACGAGGTTGAGAAGGCTCACCCGGACATCTTCAACTCTCTGCTCCAGATCCTGGAAGAGGGGCGCCTGACGGACTCGCAGGGTCGCAAGGTGGACTTCAAGAACACCGTCATCATCATGACGACGAACCTGGGTACGCGCGACATCAACAAGGGTGTCCTCACGGGCTTCCAGACCGCGGACAACTCGACGCACGACTACGGCCGTATGAAGTCGAAGGTCGCGGAGGAGCTCAAGCAGCACTTCCGTCCCGAGTTCCTCAACCGTGTCGACGACACGATCGTGTTCCCGCCGCTGACCAAGCCCGAGATTGCGCGCATCGTCGACCTGATGATCGCCAAGCTGGCCAAGCGTATGGAGGCTCAGGACATGCGCTTGCAGCTGACGGACGAGGCGCGTGAGCTGCTCGCGGACGTGGGCTTCGATCCGGTCCTGGGTGCGCGTCCGCTGCGTCGTGCGATCCAGCGCGAGATCGAGGACGCGCTGTCCGAGCGCATCCTGTTCGGAGAACTGCAATCCGGTCAGGTTGTTACCGTTGGGGTCTCCGGAGAGGGTAAGGAACGCAAGTTCACCTTCAATGGTGAGTGATCTACTCGCCAATTATCTTCGACTGACAAACCAGTCACTTTGAGAGGGTGTCCCGTCGCACAGCGATGGGCCACCCTCTAGTTGTCAGGTAATCGCACATCTGATAGATCTTTGTTAACTATTAGTGTGCGGTGTAGTCGTGCCACACTATTTCTGGGGTATTGCTCATCGATCGAGAGAGGCCATATGTCCGCGACAACGCGACACAATCGGATCAGTGCGAGGCGCCGTCTGCCGGCGTTCATCCTCGTGCTGCTCGTTGTTGCGCTCTGTACCGCGGGTGTCATCTACAAGGGTGCGGAGGTAACCCAGGTCAACGTCAATGACGGTGGCATCTGGGTGACTAACAAGTCCAAGCAGATGGTCGGCCATCTCGACTACGACGCCCGCATCCTCGACGGCGCGCTGCGCACCGAGGCCACCAACTTCGACGTCGGCCAGGCGGGGGAGACTGTCACCGTCTCCGACCTCACCTCGTCGACGGTTGCACCCGTCAACGTCACCCAGGTCTCCCTCGGCTCTCCGACGGCCCTGCCCGCGGGTTCCGCGGTCATGCAGGGCGGCGACGTCCTCGGTGTCCTTAACGCGTCTGACGGCACCCTGTGGACGACCTCTGCCGTGAACCCCAGCCCCCTGAACCTTTCCGAGGCGGAGGCCCTCTCCTCGAACATGGGCGCCAGCGCCTTCGTGACCGGCATGGACGGTTCCGTCTACACTCTGGCCGCCTCGGGCACTCTGACGACCGTCAAGCACCAGGGCGTGCTCGATCAGGCGCAGACTTCCACGGTGGAGGGGATCCCCGCGGACGCGCGACTGAGCATAACGGTCGTCGGCGACCGGGTCGTCGCCCTCGACGCCGAGTCCAACACGCTCTTCCTGCCCGACAACAAGCGGATCGATCTGAGCGCTCTCGGCGTCGAGACCGGCGGCGTCCTCCAGCAGGCCGGCCCGAAGGCCGATTCCGTCCTGCTCGCCACGCCCACCTCCCTCGTGGCGATCCCGCTGGCGGGTGGTGCCCCGACGATCACCCCCTCCACCGAGGGCGGCGTCAGCGGCACCCCGGCCGCGCCCGTGCGTCACGAAGGCTGCGCGTATGGTGCGTGGACCGGCAGCGGTGCGTACATGCGCGCCTGCGACGATCCTTCGACGAACAAGCAGATGGTCGTCGATACGCTGACGACCGCGCGCGAGATCGTCTTCCGCACGAACCGCAAGGCCATCGTCCTCAACGACGTCGCGCAGGGCAGCGTGTGGCTGCCCGACTCGAACATGTTCCTCATGGATAACTGGGACGAGGTCGAGAACCAGCTCGAGGAGTCCGAGGACGACCAGGATGACCCTGAACTCACAAACGAATTTGCCGACCCCGACAAGCGCGAGGAGAACACTCCGCCCGAGGCCGAGGACGACGAGTTCGGTATCCGCCCGGGCCGCTCGACCGTGCTGCCCGTGCTCGACAACGACTCCGACCCCGACGGAGACGTGCTCACCGCCTCGCCGACGTCCCAGCCGGCCTGGGGCTTCGTCAGCGTTGCGCGCTCCGGCCGCTCCCTGCAGATCACCGGGGTGGACGAAGGACAGACGGGCTCGACTTCCTTCTCGTACGAGGCCTCCGACGGTTCGGACTCCGCCACCGCCCGGGTGCAGGTGACGATCCACCCCTACGGCGAAAACGAGACGCCGGTGCAGCTGCGCGCGTCTTCCATCAAAATCGGCGCAGGGGCGCAGATCCGCTACCAGGCGCTATCCGACTGGCGTGACCCCGACGGGGATCCGATCTACTTGAAGAACGCCGAAGCCCCCGACGACCTGAGCGTGTCTTTCACGGAGGACGGCTCCCTGACCATCACCGAGGAAGGCGGAGCGCCCGGCCCGAAGACCGTTGTCCTGACCGTCGCCGACGACCAGGGTGGGGAGAGTCGCGGCGAGCTCATCGTCAACGTCCAGGAGGCCGGCAACCTGCCGCCTGCTGCCAACGGCGACCTCTACCAGGCCCATCCCGGAGAGCTCATCACGCTCGATCCGTTGAACAACGACACGGATCCCAACGGCGATCCGCTTGCGCTGGCCGCCGTGTCCGGTGCGCCCTCGGGCGCGTCCATCGCCCCGGACCTGGATCGCGGTACCATCGACTTCGTCGCCTCGACCCCGGGCTCCTATTCCTTCGCCTACACGGTCTCCGACGGTATCGCCACGACGCTGGGGATCGTCCGCGTCGAGGTCGTCGAGGCCGCGGCCCTGCCCCCCGTCGCCGAAAACGACACGGCCGTCCTGCCCCAGGGCGGGTCCGTGCTGGTCGCGCCGCTCGCCAACGACTACGATCCGTCCGGCGGCGTCCTGTCGATCACCTCGGTCGACTCCGCGTCCGCCACCGGCCTCGAGGTGGCCCTCATTGATCGCCACATGCTGCGCGTGACCGCGCCCTCCGGCCTCGACAACACCGTCTCTTTCTCCTACACGGTCTCCAACGGTCAGGGCAGCGCGACCGCCGAGGTCATCGTTATCCCCGGTGCCACGGACCGATCCAACCAGCCACCTATCCTCAAGCCCGACCGCGCGAGGGTGCGCGCAGGTGACGTGGGCACCGTGTCGGTTCTAGCGAACGACCGCTCGCCCGCCGGCCTTAACCTGCAGGTCGAGTCGGTCCTCGAGTACGACCGTGACTCCGCGCTGGGAAGTCCTTTCGTGACGGGCAACCAGGTGCGCCTGGAGGCCGGGGACACGCCCGGCGCGATGGACGTGACCTACTCGGTCATCGACTCGGCCGGCAACCGAGCGTCCAGTACGGTCACTTTCGAGGTCTTGGCCGCCTCCGATCAGAATCAGGCGCCCCGTCCCCGCGACATTACCGCGTGGGCCACCGCCGGCCAGACCACCCGCATCCCGGTGCCCCTGGACGGCATTGACCCTGACGGTGATTCGGTGAGCCTGCGAAGCGTGGAATCCTCGCCGCAGAAGGGATCCGCGACCGCGCAGGCCTCGTGGATCGAATACACGCCGAACCAGAACGCCTCCGGAACGGATACCTTCACCTACACGGTTGAGGATCGCCAGGGCGGGCGCGCCTCGGCGCGCGTGCGCGTCGGCGTGACGCCCCTTCCCTCCCTGAACCAGAACCCGGTGGCCCTGCCCGATACGGTTCTCACCCGCCCCGATCGCATCGTGACCATCAACGTCTTGTCGAACGATCTCGACCCGGATGGTGATCCGCTGAGCCTGGAGGAGGACGGCCTCGAGACGACCACCCCTGAGCTCGCTCCGCAGCTGCGCTCCTCCTCTTTCGTCCAGGTGCACACGCCCGCCCAGGCGGGCGCCTACCTCGTGTCCTACACGGTCAGTGACGGGCACGGAGGCACGGCGCGAGGCACCCTGACGGTCTACGTCCAGGATGACGCGCCGCTCAAGGCACCGATTGCCCGCGACGACTTCGTCGCCTACGACGAGCTGCCTGCCGACGGTTCCGCGGTGAGCGTGAACGTCCTCGAGAACGACGAGGACCCCGACGGCTCTGTGGACGAGCTGAGCGTGACCGTCGCCGCGGCCGGCGTGAGCGTTTCCGGCTCCGAGCTGCTGATCCCCGTCACGGAGTCGAAGCGCCTGGTCGTCTACACGATCACGGACGCCGACGGCTTGACCAACTCGGCCGTCGTGACGATCCCAGGACGTGACTCGACCGCTCCCTTCCTCAGCTCCGCGAACCTGCCCATTGAGATGGATGCAGGCGCCTCCGTCACGATCAACCTGTCGGACTACGTCCTCACCCGTGCCGGTCGCAGTCCCCAACTGGTCGAGGGGTCCTCCCCGGTTGCGCAGGCTGGCCTCGATTCCGTTGCGGTGGATTCCCCGACGCAGCTGACGCTGACCGCGAACGCAGAGTTTGGGGGTAGCTCCGCTTTCCAGATCCAGGTGGCGGACGGCGACGACTCGGATCCGACGACGCTGGCGGCATTCCTGTCGCTGCCCGTGCGCATCAAGGCTGCGCAGAACCAGCCGCCCTCCTTCGCCCCGACGGCGGTCCGCGTCGAGGCCGGGGGTGAGGCCGTCACGCAGAACCTCGCACTCGCGGTGCGTGACCCCGAAGGTGTCGATGCGACGACCTTCACCTACGCGGTGGGTTCTGTGCCCGGCGGTGTGAACGCCTCCCTTGACGGGAGTATCCTGACGGTGTCCGCCTCTGCGGGGGTGGCTCGCGGCGCGGCCGGTTCCATCGCGGTGAGTGTCACCGACGAGGACGGTCACACCGTCGACGCCGCGGTCCCCGTCGAGATCGTGCCCACGACGAAACCGCGCGTCAAGGTGCCCACATACTCTCTGACCGCGAGGGTGGGACAGACGGTGAGTGTGGACGTGGCTTCGAGGGCGACCAACCCGTTCCCGGGCAGCCCGCTTGCGTTGGACAACGCCACTGTGTACCTGGGGGACGCGCTGGTCGCTTCTTCGGGGACGACCATATCGGTGAGGCCCGGCTCAGTCGGCACCGTCTCCGTGGGCTTCCGACTCAACGACAAGCTGGGCGACCCCTCGCGCGCCGTACTGGGCACGATCATCGTGAAGGTAGTGAGCAAGCCGAATGCCCCCACGAACGTGAAGGCTGTAGTGTTGGGCGCCAATGGCGCTCGCGTGAGTTTCAACGTGCCCGAGGCCAACGGTTCCCCAATCACCCAGTATCGCATCTTCGACCAGACGGGGCGCCGGGTCGCCACCTGCACGACGAATGTGTGCGAGGTCGGCGGCCTCCTCAACGGCCAGCCCTACTCCTTCACCGTGAGCGCGGTCAACGAGGAAGGTGAATCGGAGCGATCGGGCACCTCGAACACCATCACCATCTCCGGCGCGCCGAACCGCCCGGCGCGGCCCACCCTGACCGCCAAGGACGGAAAGATCGAGGTCTCGTGGAGTGCACCCGGCTCCAACGGTTTCCCGATCACCGGCTATACGGCGACCGCAACGGTTGCGGGCGGAAGGAGCGTGTCGTGCACGACCAACGGGGCGACCACGTGCGTGCTCACGGGCCTGACGAACGGCAAAACGTACACGGTGACCGTTAAGGCGCACAACGCCAAGGGCGACTCCCCCGCGTCGCCCCCCGCGACGGCGACGCCCAGGGCGCCGCTCGCCGACCCCGACGCCCCCATCATCACGGACGCCGCAGTGTCCAACGCGGCCGACGGCAGGGTCGAGATCACCCTGACGTGGCGCTACTTCGAGTCCGGTGGCGATGGATGGGGCTCCACGACGGTGACCGTCAACGGCGTGTCTAAGACCGTGGCCGGCCCTTCCTCGAACGAAGCCAACGGCACTAGTAGGACGACCCTGACCGTCAATCGGGCATCGACCCTGCGGGCCACGGTCACGGTGAGCAACACCGGCGGGCGCACGGCGACCTCGCCCGCCAAGGTTTACGCCCCGCCCGCGCCTGAGGACGATGCGCAGAGCACGCCTGTGGCCCCCGACGCGCCGCGCCTGGGCCCTCCCGCAGACAACGCCTCGGGCAAGCTTCGCGTCGCCAACGCGCTCTTGAAGGCAGGAAATGGCTTTACGGCCGCAGACCTGGTTCTCTTCTACGCGGACAGTGCTTCCGGCTGCTCAGCCCCCGGGCATCAAGTGGCACTCAACAACGGTAACAGCGGCGAGTTCACCATCGATTCGCTCCCTCCTGGGGCGACGATGACATACTACTTCTGCCAGCGAGGCAAGAAACGGGACGGCACCTACGTGTGGGGCCCCGCCGTTGCGGCGACCGGCATGGTCGGTAACGCGCAACCCAACGGAAGCAACTCCGAGATTCCCGCCTTCAACGTGTCGGTCGAACCTCGCGTCGGCACCGTCACCGTGTCTTGGACTCCCCCCGCAGGCATTTCCGTTCGGGAAACCAGCGTGTGGATTGAAGGGATGGAGGCCACCACAAAGCTGCGTTTCAGCGGCCCCATGAAGTCGGTGACCGTGTTCGGTCTACAACCCGTCCATGAGTACGTGGCGGTCGTGGGCGTGGAAACCACAACTGGTGCGTACAGACAGGCTCAGAAGACGTTTAGGACAGGCGAAAGCACGGAGAACATCAACGCGACCCTCACCGGCACGACCGCCTGCCCGGATGGACAGACCTGCGGGTTGATGACGCTGACGGCCAGTCACGCCGCCCAGTTCCAGCCGAGGTTGACGCTCGTGTGCGTGGTGGAGACGGGGCGGCCAGCCCAACAGACGGAGCTTCGCTTCTCGCAGGGGGCACCGAGTGTAGCCGGTATCCTGACAGAGGCGGTCTCCGAGCAAGAACTGAAGGATAAGCAGGTCGTCAAGAGCTGCCGAACCGAATAGAATGAATCGGCTTTTCAGCCGAAAGAGCAACAATAGAAACGAACGTAGGAACACTTATGACCCTCTCCATCGAAGACGCAACCAGGTTTGCCCAGCTTTTCAAGGGCCTCGTCGACGGTGTCTCTGTCGCGGTCCTGGACAAGCGTCAGGCCGTTCGACTCGCCCTGACGACGATGTTCGCAGGTGGACACCTTCTGCTCGAAGATGCCCCCGGCACCGGCAAGACGGCGCTGGCCCGCGCGATCAGTGCTGTCATCGACGGCAAGCACTCGCGCATCCAGTTCACCCCCGATCTGCTTCCCTCCGACATCACCGGCGTGAACATGTTCAACCAGAAGACGGGCGAGTGGGTCTTCCATGCCGGTCCCGTCTTCGCGGAAATCGTCCTCGCTGATGAGATCAACCGTGCTTCGCCTAAGACCCAATCCGCCCTCCTGGAGGTCATGGAAGAGGCTCAGGTGACGGTCGACGGCGTGCGCCGTCCGGCCCCCCAGCCTTTCATGGTCATTGCGACCCAGAACCCCGTCGAGCAGGCCGGCACCTACCCCCTGCCTGAGGCCCAGCTGGACCGCTTCCTCATGAAGACTTCGATAGGCTACCCCTCCCGTGCCGCCATGATTGACGTCCTCGATGGGTCGGCAGCCCCCGACCGCTCGAAGAATCTTCGCCCCCTCGTCAGTGGCAGGGACATCGTCGCCTGGTCCGCCCTGGCCTCAGCGAATCACACGGACCGGGCCGTCCTCGACTACGTGGCCGCGCTGGCGGAGGCGACCCGAGACGACGAATCCTCCCTGCTGGGTGTCTCGACTCGCGGCGCCATCGGCATGGTGCGTTGCGCCCGCGTGTGGGCGGCCGCGCAGGGCCGTAACTTCGTTCTGCCCGACGACATTAAGGCCCTCGCCGTGCCGGTGTGGGCCCACCGCATCATCGTCGACCCGGATGCCGCGTTCTCTGGCGCGACCTCCGAAGGCGTCATCCAGCGTGCCCTCACGTCGGTGCCCGCGCCGGCGGTGGGCGTCTGACTCTCCGACCGGTCACGACGATGGAGGGGATGCGCACGGATACAGCATCGATTGTCTCGCCCCGCAGGGCGCAGGCCTGCCGTGTCCACCCCTTCAAGGCACTCGCGGGCGCTATCACGCCCAGCGGGTGGGCGCTGATCGTCTTCATCGCGGTGGCCCTGGTCCTGGCGGCCGCCCTGGAGTGGATCGAGGCTTTGGCGTGCGCCCTCGCGGGAGTCGTCGCCCTGGTCCTGGCGGCCATGCGCGTCGCCTTGAAGCCCCCGCACGTCGTCTCGATCCGCGTGCCCAACGAGCGCATCGTCGCGGGCCAGACGGCGGTCGGAGAGATCTCGGTTCGCAACGAGCGCTCCCGTCCTGTTCGTTCCGGCATCATCGAGCTGCCGATCGGTTCGGGAACAGGGGAATTCGTGGTGCCCCCGCTGGGTGCCCGCGACAAGTGGGAGGAAATGTTCCTCATCTCTTCGCGTCACCGGGGCCTCATCAACGTGGGGCCGGCGCGTGCGGTGCGTTCCGACGCCCTGGGTCTGCTGCGTCGCGTGCGTTTCTGGGACGAGCCCGTCGTCTTGCACGTCCACCCGCGCACGATTCGTATGCCTTTCGACGCGACCGGCTTCCAGCTGGACGTCGAGGGCGTGTCTACCGGCAAGCTGTCCAGCTCCGACGTGTCCTTCCACGCGCTGCGCGACTATGAGCCGGGCGACGATCGCCGTGCCGTGCACTGGCAGTCCACGGCGCGCCTGGGCAGGCTCATCGTTCGCCAGTACGAGGAGACACACCGCTCCCACCACGTTATCGTTTTGGATACCTCCCGCGACGCGTGGGACGAGGAGTCCTTCGAGACGGCCGTGTCGATCGCGGGTTCCCTGGGTCTGGCGAACCTGCGCGAGTCACGCCCGGTGTCCGTGACGACGACGGAGCAGTGGCTGCCCTCGACGGTCGCCATGCGCTTCCTCGACGCGCTCTCCGAGGTCTCGTCCCAGTCTTTCGCCGACCTGTCCCTGCGCGTGCGCGAGGCCGTGGCCCAGCGCCCCGGGGTTTCCGCGCTGACGCTCATCGTCGGCCCGCAGACCACCGATGTGGAGGCTGCCCACCTGGCTCGCCTGGCACCCATCGACGTGCCCGTCTCCCTGATTCGCGTCGGCGCAGACCGAGCGCGAGCCCGCCGAGACCTCGGCAGGGGTATCCTCCTCGACTGTTCCACCCTGGATGATCTGCCGCGCATTATCGTTGCCGGGGGACTCGCATGATCAATCAGACGAACGCTAAGCCTCACGTCGCGCAGCCGCCGCTCCGCTCCGAGGAGCTCCTTCCTAAGCCGCGCACTACGCGCTCGCGCTTGCTGACGATCACGCAGCGTTTGGCGACCTTCCATACGCGCATGCCGCTCTGGTCGCTCCTGGCCCTCGCCCTCCTGTTCGTCGGGCCGGTCGCCGCCTTCGAGCCCGTTTTCGGCGGGGGAGTGGGTGCGATCGCGGCGGGCGCCGGCGTGGCGTGTGGCCTTGGAATCGCGGCCGTCTCGACCAAGTGGCGCTGGGATACGCTCACGACGGTCCTGGCCATCCTGGCCACCTACTTCCTGGTGGGCAGCGCGGCCGCCCTGCGCTCCGAGGCTCTCTACGGTTTCGTGCCTACCGGAAAGACGCTGCAGGTCATGGTCTTGGGTTCCTTCCGCTCGTGGAAGGACCTGCTGACGCTGACCGCGCCCGTGTCCGCCTACTCGGGTCCGGCGCTCGTGCCGTGGATGAGCGGCCTCGTCCTGTCCGCTTTGGCTGGCCTCATCACCGCTCGAGCTGGGCGCGCCGTCCTGGGGTCCATCCCCCTCGTCGCCATGGGCGTCCTCTCTGTCTTCTTTGGCCAGGCTGACCAGGCACTGCCCGTGTGGGCTGTCCTGGTGTGGTGGGGTGGGCTGGCCGCCTGGTGGGCCGTCGCCGCCCAGTACCAGCGCCTCACGTTGGGGCAAGACGTGCTCGTCGGGCGCTCGGGCGCGCGCGGGAACGAGAACACCTTCGCCCGTTCCTCCCGATCCACCGTCTACGTGGGCGCGCGCGTCATCGGCGCCCTGCTCATGCTGTCGATCTCCGTGGGGGTGGCCCTGCCCGCCGCCTCCGTGCTGGGTGCAACTAGCGCGCGCGTCGTCGGACGCGACCTGGTCAAACCTCCCTTGGACATCCAGGACTATCCTTCCCCCTTGGCTTCGTTCCGCCACTACACGACGGACCTGAAGGACGAGACGCTCGTGACCGTGTCCGACCTGCCCGAAAACCAGCGCGTGCGTATCGCCGCGATGGACGTGTATGACGGTACAACCTTCGGCATGTCCGAGAACCGCGACGACGGGCACAGCGGCTACATTCCCGTTGAAACCTCGATTCCGGGAAGGGCCGTGGGCACGTCGCTTGTGAGCGTGTCTACCTCCGGCATGTCCGGCCCGTGGGTGCCCGTCCTGGGTGTCCCCTCACAGATCTCTTTCGTCGGCGCTGGCGCCGACTCGCACAAGGACGGTCTTTTCTTCGACACGTGGGGTAACGCGGCGCTGACGACCAGCCCCGCCGCCGCGATGAGCTACAACGTGACGACGAGCTTCGCCGCGTCGGCGCGTGACGAGGAACTCGCGTCGCTGGAGGCTATGCCCAACACGTCTAAGGACACCAATGTGCCCGAGGGCATCGGCGCGAAGGCCACCGACCTGACGCAAAACGCTTCGACCCCCCTGACTGCCGCGCGCGCGATCGAGCATCACCTGTCGACCTACGGCTACTACCTCAACGAGAACACTCAGTTCTCGCGTCCAGGCGTGCGCGCCGATCGCCTTGAGCGCATGATCGCCTCCGACGAGAACCTGATCGGCGACGACCAGCAGTACTCGGCGCTCATGGCTCTGATGTTGCATCAGTTGGGTATGAACGCCCGCGTCGTCATGGGTGCCTACCCCGAGGGCGGCTCCCAGGGCGGTCCCGCGACCCTGCACGGCTCGGATATCCGCGCGTGGGTTGAGGTCGAGTTCGAGGGCGGCGTCTGGGCCGTCTTCGATCCCACGCCCCCGCGCGACCACACGCCGCAGACCCAGGTCCCCAAGCCTCGGAGCGTGCCGCGCCCGCAGGTGCTACAGCCCCCGGAGCCCCCGGAGGCTCCCGCGGAGCTGCCGCCGACGACGCGCGACCAGAACGCCGACCCGATGGAGCCCCCGGCCGAGCCCTTCCCGTGGGGTCTCGTCGCAGGCATCTCTGGTGGTATCCTGTTGATTCTTCTGCCGCCGCTGATGGTCCTGCTGTTCAAGGCGGGGCGTCGCAGGCGTCGGCGCCGTGCCGCCGCCGTGGGCGCGCTGGTCGGCTCGTGGGACGAGGTTGTGGACCTGGCCGCGGACTCCGGCCTGCGCATCGACGTGGGGCGTACGCGCCAGGAGACCGCCTGGTCCCTGGCCTCCCAGTGGGAGCTCGGCGAGGACCCGGGCGACCCCTTCACTCTGGTGACGGGCGAGGTGCGCCACGGCGACGACGGCTCGACGGACTCGGTGGAGGTCGACGAGGCCGAGGCCGGCGCGGGCCGCTACATCATCGACGGCTGGAGCCGCTTCGGTGACGATGTGCCCGCCCCCGTGGTGATCGCGCGCTATGCGGATATCGCGAGCTTCGCCTCGAACGGTGCCTCGCGTGACCGTGCGCGTGATGCGTGGGCCCAGGTGCGTTCCCTGCGTTGCCAGGTGAGCAAGAAGGCTGGCTTCCCGGCGCGCGTGCGCCGCGCGCTGTCCCTGCGCTCCCTGCGTATGCGCCGCAAGTTGCGACTGAGCGCGTCGATCGCGCGCACGATGGATGAGGAGAAGAACGCGTGACGCCAGCGGTTGCGGGTATGAGGGGCCCCGAGATTCCCGGTTTTCGGTGGGTACGCCCGCTGGGCCAGGGTGGCTTCGCCGACGTATTCCTGTACCGTCAGGAGCTGCCGAGCCGCGAGGTCGCCATCAAGGTTGTGCGCACGCAGGGCGACGAGCGAGGCACGAAGGAACTGTATCGCGAGGCCGACGCTATGACCTTGCTTGCCGGCCATCCCGCGGTCGTCGAGCTGCACGGCGTGGGCACGACGGCCGACGGCCGTGCCTACCTGGTGATGGAATATTGCCCGGTTGCTGACCTGCTCACGCAGGTGCGCGCGCGCCCGATGGCGCTGGAGAAGGCCCTCGAAACGATGATCAAGGTGTGCGGCGGCGTGGAGATGTTCCACCGCCAGGGTTACGTGCACCGCGATATCAAGCCGTCCAACATCATGCTGGACGCCTACGGTAAGCCAGTGCTCGCCGACTTCGGTGTGGCCTCGAAGGTGGGGCAGCTGGAGGTCGGAGCGTTCGACGGCTTCTCGGTGCTGTGGGCACCCCCGGAGCAGCAAGACGTGAATTCGTGGGCCTCGCCCCTGCAGGACGTGTGGGCGCTGGCCGCGACGACGTGGACCTTCGTGACGGGCCGCAGCCCCTTCGAGGATCCGATCGGCGATAACTCTGCCGCGTCGATCGCGAACCGCGTGCAGCGTGGCCGCATACGTGGCCTGGGCCGCGCGGACGCGCCGGCAGAGCTCGAGCGCGTGCTGCGCGCGGCTATGACGATCGACCCGCAGGAGCGCACGCAGACCGCGATGGAGTTCGGTCAGGGGCTGCAGTGCGTTCAGAAGGAGCTGGGCCTGCCGCGCACGGAGATGGAGATCAAGGAGAAGCGCTCCAAGGCCTCCGCCCCCGTCTCGGGCGACCAGAAGACGCGCCTGCGTGGCGCTCCCGTCATCGACCTGGATAAGACGCGCCTGCGCTCCTCGGCCTCGTATTCCTTCGAGGGTGGGGCGGGCTCCGGCGGTGTTGAGGCCGTCGCGGACTCGTGGAAGATTGAACGTTCTACGGACGTGGACGAGGAGTCCGCTCGTCGCGTGGTCGAGGGGTCTTCGGGCTCCAAGCGGGGTATCTCTCCCGTCGTGGGCGTGCTCCTCGTGCTCGTGGCCGCGGTCATTGCCGCCGGCCTGGTCGTGGGCATGCTGCGCGGCGAAGGATCGTTTACGCGCATTTCTCCCGTCCCCGAAACGACGAGTGCGTCGCCGGCCCCCGGGGACGCCGTGGGGGCGGCCCCGCCGCAGGCGTCCGGCCTGATGGGGGAATACGCAGACGGCGTGGTGACGTGGACGTGGACGGCGCCGACGGGCCCGGCCCCGGCGGACATCGTCTACGCCTACGAGGCCACGGGCCCGGCAGGCACGTCGCGCGGCCGCGTGGAGACCACAATGGCGATGGTGGACGGCGGAAGCGGCGAGAATTGTATGGAGATCACGACGGTGTCCCGCTCGTCTGGGCGCATGTCCGAGCCGCTGCGCGCGTGTGTGGATGTGCCGTGATGCGGGTCATGAAATCGATTGAGTTTTCTGCTTCGCGACGCATCGCTTCTCAACGAGGCGCCGGTCACGTCGTGTGTAGAATGGTCAGTATCGCGCGTGATCCCGCGCGCTCAACGCAGCTAAAGGATGAAGGCACATGTCTCTGAATGAACGTGCGGAACGTCCCGCAGTTCGATGGGGTGCCTCGACCGACATCGGTCCGGTCCGCTCAGAAAACGAGGATTCATGGCTGGCGGTCCCTCCGGTCTTCGCTGTTGCAGATGGGATGGGTGGTCACCTGGGTGGTGCCCAGGCCTCGTCGAGTGCCGTCATCACCCTCCAGGAGTTCCTGAGTCCCGATCGTCTGGGCAACCGCCCCGTCGACCTGGTGGACCTGTCCGTCGCGATCGACGCGGCGGCGACGGCCGTCGCCTCGCTGGCACCGATCGATAATCCCGCGAGTGCCCCGGGAACGACCCTGTCGGGCGTCATGGTGTTGCGCACCACCGAGGGGCCGTACTGGCTCTCATTTAACGTGGGTGACTCCCGCGTGTACGTCGTGGGCGGCGGAGGCATCCGCCAGCTCACCCACGACCACTCCGCGCTGCAGGAGGCACGTGACCTCGCGGCGACCTCTGGAGCGCCCCGTTTGATCCCTCCCGCAAACGTTGTGACAAAGGCGCTGGGTGCCGGGCAGGCCGGACGTGTGAAAGCTGACTACACAATCATGCCGCAGGAAGAGGGCGATCGGGCGGTTATCTGTACAGACGGTGTGCACGGCGTCCTGCGTGATTCGCAGATTCATGCGGTTGTTGCGGCCGGCGACGGTCCTCAGGGGACCGCGGATGCACTCGTGCGCGCGTCGCTGGAATCGGGTACCCGGGACAATACGACCGCCGTTGTAGTTTACGCAGGAACCAAATCACGAGTAACATTGACATCGAATGTCATGAATCGGATGATTCAACCAGTACGTCTGGCGTCGATTGAGACCGCTCGCCGGGTTCCTCGTAGAGAAGGCAGTAACTGATGCTTCAGATTGGACGCTTCCTGTG
>CALISI010000046.1 GCA_938041695.1 uncultured Actinomyces sp. | reverse complement strand
TGCTCCCGTGGAGCGCCATGGACGCCGGCCTCATGCTCCAGACCCTGTTCCTGTCAGCGAAGTCGCGTGGCGTCGACTCCTGCCCAATCGGCTTCCTCGCCATCTGGCGCGAGCCCGTGGAGGCTGAGTTTGAGATCCCCGAGGGTTACCGGTTCATCACCGGTTTTGCGCTCGGCTACGCGGATCCCGAGGCCCCGATTAACTCCCTGCAGGCGCCGCGCCCGCCGATCCAGCTCCTCGAAGGCAAGTAGAGTAAAGGGTCCTTTACCTTTTCGTGAACAATCCCGCATTGCGGGGTATGTGCCCGGGGGAGCGTCTACCGTGGAACGAGGCCCCGGCCTCGTCAAACGTCCGCAATCGGAAGGACCCTATGTCCAAGAAGTACCTCTCTGTCGCCTTCGCCTACGTGGGAGTCATCATCGGCGCCGGCCTGGCGAGTGGCCAGGACCTGCTCCAGTACTTCCTGTCCTTTGGTGCGAAGGGCCTGATCGGCATCGCGGTCCTGGGCGTCCTCAACGTCGTCTTCGGCGTGGTCGCGCTCCAGCTGGGCTCCTACTACCGTTCCGGCCACCACGACGAGGTCTTCGAACGCATCACCCACCCGGCGCTGCGCCGCGTCATCGACGTCGTGCTCGTCTTCTCGGGCTTCGCGATGGGATTCGTGATGCTCGCGGGCGCGGGCGCGAACCTCGAGCAGCAGTTCGGCCTGCCCGCGTGGGCGGGCAGTGCCCTGTGTGCGGTTCTGGTCGTTCTCACGGCCTTCCTGGACTTCGACCGGATCATGAAGGTGATCGGCGTGTTTACGCCCATGATCATCGTCGCGATCACGATCCTCACCATCTACTCGCTGGCCACACCGCACCCGGGCGTCGCCGAGCTGAACGCCGCCGCCACCCAGGTCACCCCGGCGCTGCCCAACCTGTGGCTCTCCACGATCAACTACTTCGCGCTGTGCGTCGTCAACGGCATCGCGATGGCCTTCGTGCTCGGCGGCTCGGTGCTGCGCATCGGCGAGGCCCGCCGCGCCGGGCGCATCGGCGGCACCATCATCGCGCTCGTCATTGGCGCGGACGCCCTGTGCCTGTATCTGAACATGGACCGCGTCTGGGACGTGAACGTGCCGGCCCTCGAGATCGCGCGCTCGATCCACCCGGCCTTCGCCTTCGCCTACACGCTCATCATCTTCGCGCTCATCTACAACACCGTGTTCTCCCTGTTCTATTCGACGGCGCGCCGCTTCTCGGGCGGCTCAACGACTCGCATGCGCCTGGTCCTCGTGGGGGTTGTTGCCCTCGGCTACGCGGCATCGCTCATGGGCTTCAAGAAGCTGATCGGCGGCATGTATCCGATCATCGGCTGGCTGGGCGTCGCCCTCCTCGTCGTCCTCGCGGTTGGCTGGCTGCGCGAGCGCTCCGCCGTCCTGCGCGAGGAGAACCTGCGTCGCAAGCTCATCCGCGTCCTCGTGCGCAAGCACGCAGACGACCTGGAGTACACGGACGAGCACCGCGCCCAGGCCCGCACCCTCGCCCAGGCCTCGGTCGTTGACGGCACCGAGCTGCGCCGCGAGGCCGACTCGATCGCCGAGCAGATCGCCGACACCCAGGATGATGCCGCCGCCTACGCGCGCGAGGCACTGCCCGTCGACGAGGCCCTGGTCGAGGAAGCGCTCGAGGCCGACCGGGCGAACGACTGAGTCAGCTCACCGACGAGGCTCTGGCCGCCTCATGCGCGAGCAGCCAGGCTTTCGCATCGCCTCCCGCCGCGTAGCCGCCCGGGCCGTCGGCCGCCACGACCCTGTGGCAGGGACGGATGAGGAGTAGAGGATTACGCCCGAGCGCGCCGCCGACCGACTGGGCTGACGCGGGGATGCCCGCGCACCGCAGCTGGGCGACGATGTGCCCGTACGTGCGCGTCGCGCCGTAGGGGATGGTGTCCATCGCCTCCCACACGCGCTTTTGAAAGTCCGTGCCCGCGCTCGCGAGGGGGACGGCGGCGGGGGAGGGGGCCTCGCCCGCGAAGTAGTCGTCCAACCACGATGCGGCCGCGCCCAGAGCCCGCGCGTCGGCCTCATCCCACCCGGCCTCGGCGCGGGCGCTGTCCCGGGAATCGGGCGAGGTCAGAATAACCGCCGAGCGTGCCGAGGCCTCGTCGATGCCGTAGGGGCGACCGAAGAAGCGCTGCCCGGCCACCCACACACCGACGAGCGCACCACCCCGCGCGGCCAGCGTGAGGCGGCCGATGGGGGAATCGTAGGTGGCGAGCGCCGGATCAGAACTGCTCGGGGTGATCGCGGTAGGCATAC
>CALISI010000045.1 GCA_938041695.1 uncultured Actinomyces sp. | reverse complement strand
ACATCGCGTTAGGCAGGGCCTCAACGACCGTGCCTTCCATCTCAATGACGCCGTCTTTCTTCGCCATATCCTCCGTTTATCCTCTACATGTCTCGGATAGGTTGCGGCGGATGCCGCCAGGCATAGTGCACCGACGGATGTCGGATGCAGATACGCCCAAGGAACTACTCTACGGCATCTATGCCCATCGGCGGTAGTCAGGGTACCTGTCGGTTCGCTCACGTTTAATGCGTCACATTTTGCATACACGCCGACGGACGTCCACTTCGCTCGCACCGAGGCCACGCCAGTGCATCGCAAGCCATGAGCCACAAACCACACGCCACACACTGCGCACCACACGCCTGCGCACCACACACCAATACAGGGACCGCCCGAGCCGCCGCGGGACCGCCGACCCTTACCGTAATGTCGCACGTAATTCCTCACGGTTATTTTTTGACTACGTCTCAAAACGTTGCAATTCCAACGTTGCAAATTCAAGATTTGAAATAGTCGCGGGGGGAATTACGTGCGAAATTGGAAGGGGGCCCAGCAGTTGAGGGACACGGGGGCTGCGACCGAGATGGGCCTGGCCAGCCGACGCGCCGAGCAAAGCTCGCGGCGCAGACAACAGCCGGATCCGACGGTGCTCGGAACACCGGTGGCAACGCCGACAGACACACCTGGCGCGAAGAACCCGGTGCATTTCAGCGTCGCCCCAGTACCCAGCCGGGAACGCGAGCAACCCGGCGCAAAACCAGCCACGGCCTCGTCGATAGAAGACTCGGGCCCGGCACCTTCGTGAGGTACCGGGCCCGAAACCGTTCGAGACGTCAGTCGAGTGACACCGGAGTGACACCGTAGGGCGCAAGGCCTGCCACTCCCCCATCGCGTGCCGTCAGGACGGAAACACCGTCCTCAGTGATCGCGATCGAGTGCTCCCAGTGGGCAGCGTCGCGGCCGTCGACCGTGCGCACTGTCCACTCGTCGTCATCCGTGCTGGAGGCAATGTCACCGCGGGTGAGCATCGGTTCGACGGCCAGGACCATACCCGGCTTCAGTCGCGCCTGGATGCCGCGCACGTTGTAGTTCAGGACATCCGGAGGCATATGCATCTTCGTGCCGATGCCGTGCCCCACGAACTCTTCGATGATCCCGGCTTCCCAACCGTTGATGAGAGCGTTCTCCGCGACGACTTCTTCGACAGCGTGGCCAACCGCGCTGATGCGCTTGCCGTTGGCGAGGCCTGCGAGCGCAGCCCACAGGGACTCGCGCGTCACCGCGTCCAGCTGGCGGCGCTCACGCAGCAGTTCCTCGTCCACTCCGGCGATCGGTCCGCTCGCACGCTCGCCAGCGGCGAAGTCCGCGTCGGACACAAAGGCTTCGCCGACGATGATGCTGAAAGCCGCGTCGCCATGCCACTGGCGTCCGCCACGTTCGACGTACGCGCCACAGTCAAAGGACACGAGGTCTCCGGGGGCCAGCTCGTAGTCATCGGGAATCCCATGAACAATGACGTCGTTCACGGAGATGCACACCGTGGCCGGGTAGTCGTAGTAGCCCTTGAAGTTCGAGATCGCTCCCCCGTCGGCAATCGCCTGGGCGCTCACTTCGTCAAGCTCGCGCGTCGTCATGCCGGGGCGGACAGCACCGCGCAGGGCCTCGTGGATCGACGCGACGACCAGACCGGCCTCGCGCATCCATCGAAGCTCCTGCGCGGACTTCAGTTCAATGCGTGGCATTGCTCAGTTCTTCGCCACCGAGTCGAGGATCGCGAAGATGCGAGCCGTGACCTCGTCGATCGTGCCACTACCATCGACGACCTCAAGGAGGTCCTGGTCGACGTAGTAGGTGGCGACGGGTTCCGTCTGCTGGTGGTAGACCTCCAGGCGGTGACGCATGACTGGCTCGGTGTCGTCCGTGCGATGCTGCTCCTGGGCGCGCTTGAGCATGCGCTCCACGACCTCGTCCTCATCAACCTGAATCTCGAGAACGACGTCGATGGGCTGACCCAGGTCGAGGAGCATGTCGCGCAGCACGTGCGCCTGCTCCACGGAACGCGGGTAGCCGTCGAGCAGGAAACCGTCGGCAGCGTCGGGGGCGGCCAGGCGAGCCTTCACCATGGCGTTCGTGACCGAATCCGGCACGAACTCGCCGCGGTCCATGTAGGCCTGCGCCTGCTTGCCGATCTCCGTACCCTCCGCCATGTTCGCGCGGAAGATGTCGCCCGTCGAAATAGCGGGGATATCGAGGCGCTCAGCGATGCGCGAGGCCTGGGTGCCCTTGCCCGCTCCGGGAGGGCCGAGGAGGATAACGACTGTCATTTCAGGAATCCTTCGTAGTGATGCTGCTGCAGCTGCGTGTTGATTTCCTTCACCGTCTGCAGGCCGACGCCGATGATGATGAGCAGTGTGGTGCCACCGAAGGGCATCTGCGAGCTCGACAGCTTCAGCGGGATGATCGCGAGCGACGGCAGGAGGGCGATGATCACCAGGTAGAGGGCGCCCGCAGACGTGATTCGGTTGATCACGTAGCGCAGGTACTCAGCCGTGGGGCGACCCGCACGGTAACCGGGGATGAAGCCTCCGTACTTCTTCATGTTGTCCGCGACCTCGTCCGGGTTGAACGTAATGGCCGTGTAGAAGAAGGTAAAGAACAGGGTCATCAGGGCGTAGATCGTCAGGTAGAACGAGCTGCCCTGCGTGAAGTGCGCAGAGATCCACTGAACCCACGCGTCGTCGGGCTTGCCGAACTGCGCCACCATCGGAGGCAGGGCAAGAATCGACGATGCGAAGATGACGGGGATAACGCCCGACATGTTGATCTTCAGCGGAATGTAGGTGGTCGTACCGCCATACTGGCGGCGCCCAATCATGCGCTTGGCGTACTGGACGGGAATTCGGCGCTGCGCCTGCTCGACGTAGACAACGGCGATCGCGACGAGGAGTAGAAGGGCAACGATAGCCGCAACAGAGCCCCACTTGCCGGCCTGGCCAATCGACAGGAGCTGCTCGGGCAGACGGGCGGCAATAGAGGTGAAGATCAGAAGGGACATGCCGTTGCCGATGCCGCGCTCCGTGATGAGCTCGCCCAGCCACATGATGACGCCCGTACCGGCCATCATGACGATGATCATCATGATGAACGTGAGAATCGAACGATCCTTAATAACGTCCTGGTTGCAGGACTGGAAGAGCTGGCCGCTGCGTGCCAGAGAAATGGTGGTGGTGGCCTGCAAAATACCCAGGAAGATCGTGAGATAACGCGTGTACTGCGTCAGCTTCGCCTGGCCCGTTTGACCCTCCTTGTGGAGGTCATCAAAACGAGGAATCACGACCCGCAGCAGCTGGATGATGATCGACGCGGTGATGTAGGGCATGATGCCCAGCGCGAAGATCGACAGCTGAAGGAGCGCTCCACCCGAGAACAGATTGACGAGGTCGAGCAGCGACGCCTGCGACTCCTGCGCCATGCACTTCTGGACGGCCTGCGAGTCCACGCCGGGCGTCGGGATGAACGAGCCCAGCCGGAATGCGGCCATGATGAACAGGGTAAAGAGCAGCTTCCGACGCAAGTCGGGGGTACGGAACGCCTGGGCGAATGCACCGAGCAAGGCTTCCTCCTACGAATGATGGGCAAGCGGGGCTGAGCCCCTAGACTGATCCAGCTTACCCGACACGGGTAGTGGTTGGCGATATCCAATCATTAAAAAAGCGCTCTGCCGCGTATTTAACGAGACGCGGAGCGCTGGTGCCCCGTCTGGCGGGGCGAGCCGCTTTCGCGGGTGAAAAGCTATTTGACAGCTTCTCACCCACGATAACGGCAGACACGTAACGGGGGTGGTCCCTGGCGGGACCACCCCCGTTCACTGTCAGCGAGCCGAGATGGACCCGCCGGCAGCCGTGATCTTTGCCTCGGCAGAGGACGACCAGGAGTCGACCTCAACCTCGAGCTTCACGTTCAGTTCGCCGGTACCGAGCACCTTGACGGGCGCGGAATCGCGGACGGCGTGCTTGGCGATGAGGTCCTCGACCGTGACCTTGCCACCCTCGGGGAACAGCTCCCCGAGCTTGCCAACGTTCACGACCTGGTACTCAACGCGGAAGGGGTTCTTGAAGCCGCGAAGCTTCGGCAGACGCATGTGGATCGGCATCTGGCCACCCTCGAAGCCGGCAGCAACCTGGTAACGGGCCTTGGTGCCCTTGGTGCCACGGCCAGCGGTCTTACCCTTCGAACCCTCACCGCGACCCACGCGGGTCTTCGCGGTCTTAGCTCCGGGGGCAGGACGCAGGTGATGCAGCTTAACGATCTGCGTCTTGTTCGTGGAGTCCGCCATTGTCAGTCGACCTCCTCAGCGGTCACCAGGTGACGCACGGTGCGGACGGCGCCGAGAACGGCATCCGTCTGCTCACGCACGACGCTCTGGCCGATCTTGCGCAGCCCGAGGGTGCGCAGCGTGTCCTTCATGTTCTGCTTCGCGTGAGCGGAGGACTTGACCTGGGTGATCTTGATGTTCTTCGCCATCACTTAGCCTCCCCTGCAGCGGCCTTGTCGGCCTCGGCGGCCTCGGCAGCCGCGCGCTTCTCGGCCTCGCCCTCTGCGCGAGCGCGCAGCATGGACGCGGGAGCAACGCGCTCGAGGGGCAGGCCGCGACGAGCGGCGACAGCCTCGGGCTGCTCGAGCTGCTTGAGTGCGTCAACCGTCGCGTGGACGATGTTGATCGCGTTGGACGAGCCCAGCGACTTGGTGAGCACGTCGTGGACGCCCGCGGCCTCCAGGACGGCGCGCACCGGACCACCGGCGATAACACCGGTACCGGGAGCGGCCGGACGGAGCAGGACGATACCGGCGGTATCGCGGCCCTGCACCACGTGCGTGATCGTGCGGCGGATCATCGGGACGCGGAAGAAGTTCTTCTTCGCCTCCTCGACGCCCTTGGAAATGGCCTGGGGAACTTCCTTGGCCTTTCCGTAGCCGACGCCCACCGTGCCTTCGCCGTCACCCACGACAACCAGGGCAGTGAAGGAGAATCGACGTCCACCCTTCACAACCTTGGAGACGCGGTTGATCGTCACGACGCGCTCGATGTACTCGTTCTTGTTCTCGTTGTTCCGGCGGTTATCGCGATCGTTGCCGCGGCCGGAGCGGCGCTCACGGCGATCGTTGTTCTCGCCCGCGCCCGAACCGTTCCTGTCTCGCTGCTGTGCAGCCATCAGATGATCTCTCTTTCTTTCGGCTCGTTCACAGCTCGAGTCCGCCCTCACGGGCGGCCTCGGCAACGGCCGCAACGCGACCTGCGTACTTGTTACCACCGCGGTCGAAGACGACAGCGGAGATACCGGCAGCCTTCGCACGCTCGGCGATCAGTGCGCCGACCTTGCGAGCCTTGTCGGTCTTCGTGCCCTCCGAACCAGCGAGCTCGGTCTCGATGTCGGAAGCCGACACCAGGGTGTGGCCGACCGTATCGTCGATGACCTGAGCCACCATGTGGCGGTTCGAACGGGTGACGACCAGACGGGGACGCTCGGGCGTGCCGTTGATCTTCTTGCGGAGGCGGAGGTGACGGCGCTTGCGAGCGACGAACTTGCCCTTGCCCTTGATCGAGTAAGCCATCACTTACCAGCCTTTCCGACCTTGCGACGGATGGTCTCGCCCACGTAGTGGATGCCCTTGCCCTTGTAGGGCTCCGGCTTCTTCAGCTTGCGGATGCGAGCAGCGGTCTCACCGACGAGCTGCTTGTCGATTCCGGACACCGTGAACAGCGTCTGGGACTTCGGAGCGATCGTGAACTCGATGCCCTCGGGCGGGGTGACGGTGATCGTGTGGGAAAAGCCCAGGGAGAACTCAAGGTCCTTGCCCTTGGCGACCACGCGGTAACCGGTGCCCGTGATCTCGAGATCCTTCTTGTAGCCCTCGGTCACGCCGACAATCATGTTGGCGATCAGCGTACGGGACAGTCCGTGGAGCGAACGCGAGGTGCGCTCGTCGTTCGGACGCTCGACGACAACCTGGCCGTCCTCGATCTTCGCGACGATGGGCTCGGCGACAACGTGGGAGAGGGTGCCCTTGGGGCCCTTCACGGTCACGTTCTGGCCGTCGATCGCAACGTCGACGCCGGCGGGGATAGCGATGGGGTTCTTACCAATTCGCGACATTGTTCAGCCTCCTCATCACCAGATGTAGGCGAGGACTTCCCCACCCACACCCTTCTCGGCTGCCTGACGGTCGGTGAGCAGGCCGGAGGACGTGGACAGGATCGCCACGCCGAGGCCGCCGCGGACCTTGGGCAGGTTGGTGGACTTGGCGTACACGCGCAGACCGGGCTTGGACACGCGCTTGAGCCCCTGGATGGCGGCTTCGCGGTGCGAGCCGTACTTGAGGTTGATCGTCAGGGTCTTGCCCACGCGGGCATCCTCGACGGAGGTCGAGGCGATGTAGCCTTCCTCGACCAGGATGTTCGCAATCGCGTTCTTGAGCTTCGAGTACGGCATGGAGACCGCATCGTGGTGCGCACGATTCGCGTTGCGCAGACGCGTCAGCATATCTGCAATCGGGTCTGTCATTGTCATGGGGGTTTATTCCCCTTCCTCGTCGCGGTTTCTCCGGTTACCCGGGACCTGCGACGTTCGTTTTACCAGCTGCTCTTGGTGACACCGGGGAGCTCGCCACGGTGGGCAAGCTCGCGCAGGCACACGCGGCACAGTCCGAACTTGCGGTACACCGAGTGCGGACGACCGCAACGGTTGCACCGGGTGTAGGCACGCACGCCGAACTTCGGCTTGCGGGCAGCCTTGACCTTCAGGGATGTCTTGGCCATGGGTCAGTCCTCCTTGAACGGGAAGCCGAGGTGACGGAGAAGGGCGCGACCCTCTTCGTCGGTGGTGGCCGAGGTGACAACCGTGATGTCCATGCCGCGCACTCGGTCGATCGAGTCCTGGTCGATCTCGTGGAACATCGACTGTTCCGTGAGACCGAAGGTGTAGTTACCGTGACCGTCGAACTGCTTGGAGGACAGTCCACGGAAGTCACGGATACGGGGAAGCGCCGTCGAGAGGAGGCGGTCCAGGAACTCCCACATGCGGTCGCCGCGAAGCGTCACGTGCGCACCGATCGCCTGGCCCTCACGCAGCTTGAACTGAGCGATGGACTTCTTGGCGCGGGTGGTCACGGGCTTCTGGCCGGTGATCGCGGTGA
>CALISI010000044.1 GCA_938041695.1 uncultured Actinomyces sp. | reverse complement strand
CGAGCTCGCCGAGCACGTCCTGCCGCCGCTCGAGGTCGAGATGGCAACGCTGGTCACCCAAGAGCTGCGAAACCTGGGCGTGCACGTCCACGCGGGTGTCGCCGCCCAGACCATCGCCCACGCTGACAACAACGATGTCGTCACTCTCTCCGACGGCACCGTTCTGCACGCCGACGTCATCGTCCTCTCCGCCGGCGTTCGCCCCGACACGGCAGTTGTGGAGGCAGCAGGCATCGAGACCCGCCGGGGCTACGTAGTCATCGACGATCACGGACGCACCAGCGCGGACGATATCTACGCGATCGGGGACGGTACGATCGGCCGCGACCAGGACCGTCCAGTTGCGCTGGCCGGTCCCGCGAACCGCGGCGGACGCCTCATCGCCGACGTGATCGCCGACGCCGAACACGGCGAGGCCGCCGCTCGACCTATCCCGAGCCCCCTTGGAACGGCCATCGTCCGAATCGGGAGCCTCACTGCCGCCATGACCGGTGCCAACCGCCAGGCGCTCGATGCCTCGGGCGCTCAGTACTTCACGATGCACACGCACGCGAACCAGCACGCGGGATACTTCCCGGGCGCTCAGCCCGTGCATATCCTCATGCACGTGGGCGCAGGTGGCGAGATCCTTGGCGCGCAGGCCGTGGGCGCGGAGGGCGTGGATCGCCGCATCGACGTCATCGCGACCGCGATGCGTGCGGGACTGAAGGCAGCCGACCTGATCGATCTGGATCTGGCCTACGCGCCGCCCTACGGCCAGGCCAAAGACCCCGTCAACCAGACCGGAATGGTCGCCCACAACGTGGCGACCGGAGAGCTTATCCTCACCGGCCCCGACGCCCTCACCGAGGACATGCCGGTCCTCGACGTGCGCACGCCGGGCGAGTACGCTGCCGGGCACATGCCCAACTCCCTGAACATTCCCCACACGCAGCTGCGCGACCGCCTGGACGAGGTGCGTGCCTGGGCCGATAAGAGCGCAGACGAGCAACCCTTCGTCGTCATGTGCGCAGCCGGCGTGCGCTCCTGGATCGGCTACCGCATCGTGCGCGCGGCAGGCTTTGACGTGACCATGCTGTCGGGCGGCATTCAAACGTTGCGCGCGTGGCTCGGCGACCGCGCCGACACAGTCCTGGTCAAGGAATAGCGAGCATGGCGACGCAGACGCAGATTGTAAACCGACTCAAGCGCGCTCGAGGGCAGCTTGATGCCCTCATCGAGCAGCTGGAAAGCGGGGACGGAAAATGCCGGGAGGTCTTGACTCAGTTCGCGGCCGTCAACTCCGCCATGAAACGAGCCAGCTACCTCGCGGTTGCGACGATCATGTCGCAGTGTGCGCAGGAGGTTGTCGGCTCGCGGGACGAGGCCGACCCTGAGTCGGCGCGAACGGAATCGTTCGTGGCTGCGGACAGGGTGACGATGGAAGAGCTTGAGCAGCTTTTCCTCCGCCTGACCTAAAGCGTCGATAGATCCACTATCGCGAATAGAACACCCATCAATGCGCAACGACTCCCCAAAGGATCCGAGGCGCGAGTTTCAAGGAGATAATCATGTGTCGACCCACCACCTGCGAAGTGTGCGGAAAGACCACCTGGAAGGGCTGCGGCAAGCACATCGACTCGGTGAAGGCTAAGGTGCCCGCGGATCAGTGGTGCAACAAGGAGCACACCGACGAGGAGTATGCCGCTGTCCCGAAGAAACGCGGCCTATTTGGCAGCTTCTGTGGCTAACTAGTTGCCCGAGGCCGTCTCCTCGTGGGGACGCTGAGGGGTGGCAGCCTTCGTGTCGATGGGGTCCAGCCTAGGTGCTGGCTCCATCGACGCATAGTCATGTCACCGGATCCGCATGGGTGTCGAATCCCATCTTCGTTCTGAGCATTCGTGTATCATTAATTCATGAGGTGGGCGACAAAATCAACGTGGATTCGTATCGCCGTGCTGTTCGGCATCTACCTGCTGCTGTTGGCGGCGTGGTTTAGTGTCTCGCGTGTCTCGGACTCGATGGAGATCGTGAAGGGCCTCGCGTTCCTGATCCTGCTCGCGATCCTGCCGATCCTCGCAATGGGGTTCGGCGCATGGGATGGCGTGAAGGAGGGCTTCAGCCTCCTGTGGCTGCTCGCACCCTTCGTGTGTTTCCTGACGCCGATGTACCTGTTCCTCAACGACAGCGCCCTCATCTACGGGGTGGGCTACAGCATGCTCGGCTTCGTCGCCCACGGCGTCGGTGCCGTCATCCACGCGCGCCGCGTGCGGAAGTAGCAAGCGCAGGCAACAGGCAGATTCGTGCGCGGGCTGTGACTACGCGGAGAGGTTACGAACATGCGGATAGGTCATGACGATGGGGATAGCTTATTAACATATCCGCATGCGAATAACCTATCCGTATCCGCATAACCTATCCGCGTGTCCCCCCGCGGATATGTCCCCGTGCGCAGAACCCCGTTTCGCCCCGGCGCCGCCTTCTCGGGCCTAGCATTTCCTGTATCGTGATGGCTCAAGGCCTGCGCAACGCACAAGCACACGGAGGTGCTGGCATGATTTGGGATCGGGTTGCACCGCTGTACGACTTCTTCGAAAACACGTTCAACCGAGCTGTTTATGACGGCACGGGCGAGGCGGTCGCGCGCATGATCCGCCCCGATGACCGTGTCCTCGAATGTGCGTGCGGCACCGGCGCGATCAGCGTCGCCATTGCCCCGGTGTGCGCCCGCCTGGTCGCCACGGACTACTCCGAGGGCATGCTCTCGCAAGCCCGTAAGAAGCTCGCGACACACTCGAACGTCACCGTCGAGCAAGCCGACATCACGGCCCTACGCTACGTCGCCGATTCCTTCGATGTGGCCGTCGCGGGCAATGTCATCCACCTGTTGCCTGACCCCGCGCACGCCTTACGAGAACTTGCTCGAGTCGTGAAGCCGGGCGGCACGATCATCGTCCCCACCTACGTGAGCCTCACAGATGGTGCGAACAACCCCATTCCGCGGCTGTTGTCCCGCCTGGGGCTGCGCTTTCAGGAGCACTTCACCCCGGCCTCGTACCAGGCGTTTGTCGAGGGGATGGGCTACGACGAGGCCCGCTTCCGCCTCGTCCGAGGGCGCATCCCCTGCGCAATCGCCGTTTTTCCCAACCGGAAGCAGGAGGACTAGCGCCCCTCCATGATGACCCCGCGCAGCATCGCCCCGTAGGCGACCGAGTCGCGGCTCATGCGCTCGCAGTGTCCCCAGCCTGGCCAGACGCGTAGCTCGGCCTCCGGGTAGAGTCGCGGGATCATACGGCGCGCGAGCCTCAGGTCCGAGTCTTTCTGCCCGTACGCGAAGGTGGAGCGCCGTGACATGGCGGAGGAGAGGGATGGCAGGCTGACATGCGAGCAGTCGCGTACGATCGCGCGGATGCTCTCCTCACTCATCGTGGAGAAACTGGCGACCATCGAGCGCGCGGCCTGCTCGCCGTAGAGGCGCGCGAGCTCGAGGGCCCCGGCGTCGGGATCGCGCAGAGCTTTCCGGTGCTTGGCGACCATCACCCGGCTGAGAACGGCCCCGCCGACTCGGGCTACGGGTCCGCCCGAGTAGAAGCTCACGCCCTCGATGAACAGCCGATCGAACGAGAGGTCCGGGAATCGCAGCAGCTCGAACAGGATAACCCCGCCGAGCGACGCCCCGAAACCCAGCGATAGGCGACGCACCCCGTGGGAGGACAGACACTCGTGGATCGCCGCCGCCTCCGCCGCCGCCGACACGTAGGGGGCCGAGGCCTCGTCCCCGTGGGCGGACAAGTCCGGCACGAGGAAACGCAGACCGGGACCCATGTGGTCGCAGAGCGCAGCCTTCATGCTCGATGCCGAGGACAGCATCGGGTGAATGATGAGGACGGTGGGGGAGCTCTCCCCGCCGGGCCCGTAGATGTGCATCTTCATGGCATCGCCCCACAGAAGTCGCCGGGCGCGTCGCTGCGCTCCTGAACTTGGATGACACTCAGATGCTAGCACGGCCGTGTCTGTGGCCGATTGGGTTTCAGGTCCCGATACGAGCGGGGCATCAGGCGCCCTGGGTTCGTGCGCGCGAGCGGTCCTACTAGCCTCCGCGCGGGATCGCGGGTAGTGTTGCCACGTTAGCCCCCTATGAAGGAGTGAATGATGCTCGTTGTGACGACCCCGACCGTTGAGGGCGCGCCCGTCAAGCAGTACATCGGCATGGTCTCCGGTGAGGCGATCTCCGGCGTCAACATGTTCAAGGATTTCGGTGCGAACCTGTCCAACATGTTCGGTGGCCGCGCCTCCCAGTACGAGGAAGAGATCGGCGGTGCCTCCGCGACCGCCGTCAACGAAATGTGCGCCCGCGCCCAGTCCATGGGCGCTAACGCGGTCGTCGGCGTGAAGGTCGACTACTTCACCGCAGGCACCAACAACGGCATGCTTGCCGCCATCGCGACGGGTACCGCCGTCATCCTCTGACGGTCGCCCGCACGGCGCTCGGCTCGCGCAGAACAACCCGCCAGAAGGAGCTCGCATGGGCCTGCTGGCGGGTTCGTTGTTTCGCCCCACCAGCACAAATAATGTGCGACTATCGTTGCTTAGGTAATGCTAAGAGAGATAGTCTACGTAGAAAATACGCCTTCGTAAAGCGCCCGTCGGATGGTGAGAAGAGGGGCTTCTCGGTAAGGATAGGTAACCCTATCCTAGACTCTGGGCTGTGCCGTATCTGCGGCCTATCCCTGACCCAGTTGTCAACCAAGTGAGCCATAGATGTCCCATCGCAAAACCTCGGCGTTGGTGCTGCTAACCGCGGGCACCCTCGCCATGACCACCGTGAGTATCCCGGCAGCATTCGCCTTGGATGCGCGCGAGGAAAGCCAGTCGGGTGCCCCCGCCTCCTCCGTCGACGCACGCTCCGGAGCCCCGCAGTCGGGGAGTTCCGACGAGTCAGGAGAAGAGAACCCGACCACCACCCCCGAGAGCTTCCCCTCCGACGACACCCCGACGACAATTATCGTCCAGCTCGAAGATGGAGCGGTCGGCATCCCGTGGTACCGCCGCGTCTTCGGGCTGTCCTCCTCGACCAAGCACGAGACGGTCAAAGACCGTATCGAGACCGCGGTCGAGGCAGTGGTTCCCGGTGCGGACGTCACCGACGTGCGGGACTACACGCACGCGCTGGACGGCTTCGCGATCCAGGCCCCGGCCTCGTCCCTGGATGCCATCAAGGCGACTGAGGGCGTGAAGGCCGCCTTCATCGAGCGCCACCACAAACCCATGGTCGTCGAGGGTGACGGGGGAGCACTGGGTGCCGAGGCCATCGATCCCGCCCTGCAGAACGCATCTTCCCTGGAGATGACGCGCGCCAACCAGGCCACCCAGAAGGGTGACCGCCAGGTCGTCGAGGTCATCGACACGGGCATCGAAGCCACCCACCAGGCCTTCTCCGGTTCCATGGACGGTGTCGACGTGCGCATGAGCCAGGCCGACGTCGAGGCCCTCGCCGCCACGCTGCCGCACGGCAAGACCGGCAGCTACATCAACAAGAAGATCCCCTTCGTCTTCGACTACGCGGACAACGACCCCGACGTGCTGCCCAAGTCCAGCAAGGACCTCTCGCATGGCACCCACGTCGCCGCGATCGCCGCCGCCAACGCAGCCGACCTGCAGGGAACCGCGCCCCACGCGCAGATCATCGTCGCGAAGGTCGCCTCCGACCAGGACGGATCGATCCCGGACAACACCGTCCTGGCGGCCCTCGACGACGCTGTCGTCATCAAGCCCGACTCGATCAACCTCTCCCTCGGCGAGGACGCAGGCATGGGCACCGAGGCCGGAACCATGTACGCGGAGGTCTACAAGAACCTCGCCGCCGCCGGCGTGACCGTCAACGCCGCCGCGGGCAACTCCTACTCGAGCGCCTACTCCAACAAGAGCGGCAAGAACCGCCCCTACGCGACCGACCCCGACGCGGGCACGCTCTCCGAACCCGCCTCCTACAGCTCGACCCTCGCCGTTGCCTCGGTCAACAACCAGGACGCGCTGCCCTACCTGACGGTGGGGGATCGCACGGTTGTCTACCGAAAGTCCCGCGGCCTCAAGGATGCCTTCGTGCCGAGCCTCACGGACATCGAGGAGGGAACCTACACCCTCGTCTACGCCGGCATTGGTGACGCGGCAGCCCTCGACGAGCTGGTGGCCGACCACCCCGGCGACCTCTCGAAGGTCATCGTCCTGGAAGACCGCGGTGGCTCCGACAGCACCACCGGCGCGGACATGACCCACGAGGCCAAGGTCAAGGGCCTCACGCAGCTGATCTCCAAGCCCGCCGCCCTCATCATCGGCGACTCCGAGGCCAGAGAAAACCCGTACGTGGCCACCATCGAGGCCACCCATACGATGCCGACGGTGACCATCACCCAGAAGGAGAAGGACGCACTCATCGAGGCCATCAAGGCCAGCGAGTCCGGTTCCATCACCATCTCGAACCCGCACTCGGGCCTGCAGCTCGCCTCAAGCAACCCGTCGATCTCCGACTTCACGTCGTGGGGTGTTACCCCCGACCTCAAGCTCAAGCCCGAGATCGCCGCCCCCGGCGGCAATATCGTTGCTGCCGTCCTGGGCAACACCTACCGCTCCATGTCGGGAACGTCCATGGCGACCCCGCAGGTCGCGGGCATCGCCACCCTCGTGCGCCAGCGTGTCAACGACGACCCGGCATTCGCTGGCCTGTCGGAGGCGGACAAGGCCGCGATCGTTACCACCCTCATGATGGGCACCGCCCACCCGCTGCTCGACATCGACCAGAACAATGGCACGTTCTACTCGCCGCGCCGCGTGGGCGCAGGCCAGGTGGACGCGCTCGCGGCTACGACCACGACCGTGTACCCGATCGTCGTCGGCGCGGAAAACCCGTGGCGCCCCAAGGCTGACCTGGGTGAGGGCACGAACGGGTGGTCCTTCCAGGTGACCCTGAGGAACCTCTCCGACACCGACCACACGTACACCCTGGGTGGCCAGGCGCTCTCCGAGATCGTCGAGGGTGGCCTGTTCACCGAGCATTCGAAGAACTGGGCGGGGCAGGGCATCGACCTGACCTACTCTGCCGACTCGGTGACCGTGCCCGCCAAGGGCACCACGACGGTGACCGTCACCGTGACCCCGCGCTCTGCCTTCGCCTCGTACGCAGCGGAGAACGCGCCCAAGGGTACGTTCGTCGACGGTGCCGTGACCTTCACGAGTGCCGACGGTCAGCCCGACCTGACCGTGCCCTACATGGGCTTCTACGGCTCCTGGGGGGCCCCCGCTGTCTTCGATTCCAAGTGGTTCGACGGCGCAACCAACACGGTCCACGGCTGCGCCTCGACGCTGCTCAATCCCGCGACCGAGGTTCCGCTGGGTTCCCTGAACCCGCTAGCCGGCCAGGAGATCGACGACGTGCGTGCGGTCGACCCCGCGTACTTCATCATGTCGCGCTCGGCGCTGCCCGACGCGCCCTCGCGCCTTCTACCGCGCACCTGCCTGCTGCGTAACTCCCCGAAGGTGACCTACACCTACACGAACGAGGCCGGCGAGGTCGTGCGCGAATACACCTTCGAGCGCGCCCGCAAGTCCCTGTTCAACTACCACGCCAGCAAGATCCAGCCCATCGAAAGCCAGGAGGGTAACAACCCGGTCTTCGACGGCTTCGACAAGGATGGCAAGGATCTGCCCGCGGGCCGCTACAAGCTGACGATTGACGCCGCCTCGGTCGCACCCTCCAGCGTCTCGCATCAGATGACCTGGGAGTTCACGCTGGACACCCAGGCGCCCGCGATCTCCAACCTGGCGGTGACCGGTGAGGGTGACGAGCGCGTCGTGTCCTTCGACGTCACCGACAACTCGCCGCTGGCCGGCATCGCTTTCTCTGAGTCTGCGACCTCGCGTCGCTACTACGACGAGAAGGAGGCCGTGGGCGCAAACCGTCAGGCCGACGGCACCTATGCCAAGCACTACGAGATCAAGTGGGCCGACCTCATCGCCCGCGCGGACTCTTCGGATCCGGCGACCGCCTACCTGTTCGCGTGGGACTGGGGTAAGAATCAGGCCCGCCAGGTGATTCGATTCCAGACGATCCCGATGACCTCCCTGACCCTCACCCCGCAGGCGTCCGAGGTCGTCGCCGGCGAGACGGTCGCGCTGAGCGCCTCGTACGAGCCGACGAACGCGAATGTCACCGACCTCGTCTGGTCCTCCTCGAACGAGGCCGTGGCCACCGTGAACGAAAGCGGCGAGGTCCGCACCCTGGCCGGCGGCGAGGCGACGATCACCGCGACCGACGCCTCCAACCCGGCCCTGTCGGCCAGCGCCCAGATCCGCGTGCGCACGATCTCCGAGGACGCGGGCATCGAGCTCGCTCAGACTCAAGTGAGCGTCAAGGTGGGGGAGAGCGCCCCCGTGTCCGTCTTCCTGGCGCCTTCGCTGAAGGACCGTGCGGTGACGTGGAGTGTTGAGCCTGCCGACCTGGCCACGGTCGCCGCCGACACTGACACGCACAAGGCGACGCTGACCGCCGGCGATCACGCGGGTTCGGGCACGCTGACCGCCACCGTCACGACCGAGGCCGGTGTGGCCAAGACCGCGTCCGTGCCCGTCACGGTGCGCGCAGCCGACGCCGACGACTTCGAGATCAACGAGGACGGCGTCCTCGTGAAGTACAAGGGCTCGGCGACCGAGGTCACCCTGCCCGACACCGTGACCTCCATCGGCGAGCGCGCCTTCGCGAGTTCCACCGTGGAACACGTGACGATTCCCGCCTCGGTGCGCTCGATCGGCCTGGAGGCCTTCATCTACAGCTCGCTGAAGAAGATAACCTTCGTTGACGACGAGGCTCACCCGGCCCAGCTGACCAAGATCGCCGACCGCGCGTTCGCCAGCACGAGCCTGGAGGCGATCGACCTGCCGCGTTCCCTCGTGACGATCGGCGCGGAGGTCTTCGACTACAACTCGGCACTCACCACGATCAAGCTGGGGCCCAATGTCGCAGCCTCCTCGGTGACCGGCGGCTACGCGGAAACCGGTGCGCTGACGAGCGTCGAGGTCGATCCGGCGAACCCGAACTTCGAGAGCGTTGACGGTGTCCTGTACTCCAAGGATCGCTCGACGCTGATCATGTACCCGGCAGTCAAGAACACGGGAGGCTCGTACACGGTCCTGGACGGTGTCGCGACGATCGCGCCTAAGGCATTCCAGAAGGCGGGCATCACCTCCGTGACCCTGCCCGACAGCCTGCGCACGATCAAGGACGAGGCCTTCCGCCTCTCCGCGCTCACCACCGTGACCCTGCCCGAGAAGTTCGAGACGGTCGGCACCTGCGCCTTCTGCTCCGCCGGCAAGCTCGCGAGCATCGACCTGGGAGGCACGATCTCCCTGGGCGGTAGTGCCTTCGAGTCCACGAGTGCCAAGGAAGGGGTCAACTTCCGACCCGAGCTGAACCGCCTCACGACGATCGGCGACTTCGCGTTCAGCCGCACGGCGGTGTCCTCCGTGACCCTTCCTGACTCGGTGACCACGGTCGGCGAGCAGGCCTTCTCGGAGAACACGGCCCTGACCTCGTTCCACATCGGCGTGGGCGTCACCTCCTTCGCCGAGACCGCCCTGTACAACGACCGCAAGATCGCGACGCTGACCGTGTCCACCGATAACCCGGTGTACTCGGCCGAGCGCAACGTCCTGTACCGCAAGGCGGATGACGGCCTGCACCTGATGCTCTCCCCGGCCGCCAACACGCTCACCGACTACACGGTGCGCGCGGGAACGGTCAAGATCGGTGCCTCGGCCTTCGCGAACAATAAGACGCTGACCCGGGTCGTCCTGCCCGAGGGCCTGAGGGTCATCGGTGACGACGCCTTCGCGGGCACGACGGCCCTGACCGAGCTCGTCATCCCCGAGTCGGTGGAGCGCTCGACCGGCGTTGTCGGAAACTCCCTGGAGCTCGTCGAGTACGGATCCAAGGTGACCTCGATTCGCATGGAAGGCAGCTGGGTTCCCATGCCTCGTCGCATCGTCGTGCGTGGCGGCGTGGACGGCTCCTTCGTGTACGACGGTCGCCCGACGAACGGTCGCCGCCAGAGCGCCTACTTCGGTGAAGGCATGACCCGCGTGTCCTTCGGCGTGGACGTCCCGCGCGTCCTCGTCCTGCCCTCGACCCTTACCCGCCTCGACCTCGAGCCGGAGCTGAGCGACGCGAAGAAGGACGACACCCACGTGTACGTCGCCGCAGCCGAGGGTGAGCCGGCGTGGAACGTCGCCAAGGGTGCCCTCGAGGCGGCCGGCATCGACGTCTCGCACCTGCACACCTACACGGGCGCGTCGATGACCCTGGCGGGCGCAAACATCGCCGAGGCCTCGAGAAGTTACACGTACACGGGCGAGGTCGGCGCGTCGGTCGACGTGACCGCGACGGTCGCCGGTGGCATCGCCGGTACGCAACAGGTTCGAGCCGTGCAGATCAGCGCGGACGGCACCGAGACGCTCGTGCGCGACTGGACGACGGTGACGGACGGTGGGGACCGCGCTGCGGATTCCTCGGTGACCTTCCCGTGGACCCCGTCCGCCGCGGACGTGAGCCTGCGCGTCCAGGTGCGTGACGCCTCGTATCTGACGAGCACGCTGATGGTGAAGCTGCCGGGTACTCCCGAGCCGACGCCTGCGCCGACGCCGGACCCGACGCCTGCGCCGACGCCGGACCCGACGCCTGCGCCGGAGCCTTCTCCGGATCCGACTCCGGCTCCCGAGCCGACCCCGGATCCTGCTCCTGCCCCGCAGGGAGGCCAGTGGATCAGTGATTCCACCGGCTGGTGGTACCGCTACACTGATGGCACCTACCCGGCTGGCCAGACGGTGCAGATCGGCAATTCCGCGTACCGCTTTGGCGCGGATGGCTACATGCGCACCGGGTGGGTGAGCGAGGACGGCGTCTGGTTCTACCACGATGCTTCGGGCGCTCAGGCGAGCGGTTGGGTCAAGGATGGTGGTTCTTGGTACTACCTGGACCCTGCATCGGGTCGGATGGCCACGGGTTGGTTGCTTGACGGTCCTACCTGGTACTACCTGACGCCCGGAAGTGGCGCGATGGCGACCGGTTGGGTCAAGGATGGCTCGTCTTGGTACTACATGGCTCCCAGTGGCGCGCTGACCACCGGTTGGTTGAAGGATGGCGGCTCCTGGTACTACCTGAGCACCGACTCCGGTGCGATGTACACGGGTGGTCACTGGATCGGTTGGAAGTGGTACCACTTCGCTGATTCGGGACGTCTCATCGGCTGATCTGATAGCGACGCTCCCTGCGCCCGCGCCCCCGGAGAATCTCCGGGGGCGCGGGCCTTGCTCGCCCATACATGCGCCATACGGCATCAGAAGGTGGTGAGAGATTGCGTGACGCTGAGTGGGATAGGGCAGTGGTCCGCTGATCCATCATTCGACCAATAGGTCGATCTCGTGACAAGTCTGCCCCTTGTGTGCCGGGTATACGCCGTTCCTCATGGGCATAATTCGGGAAACTGCTTGATTTGTCAGATTGGGTGGAAAGGTGTCTTGCAGCCCTGAAAAATGGGTGGCGGCAAGCGGTCTCATCACCTTCGGATCATCCCTGTCAGTCCGGGCTGTTGCATGGTAATACGTGCAAATATTCCCACTGATCGACCGGCACGTGGTGAGAAGGAATGTCTCAGGGGGTATCTAAAACCTTTTTTAGAGATATGTTTGGCATGAGGGGCCGTAGTCGCAGCGCGGAGCCTTCCCTTACCAACTGCCAATAAAGGGGGTCACAGATGTCCCGTCGACAGTCAACGGTGCTGGCGTTCGCACTCGCCGGCGCCCTGTCCCTGACCGTGGTCAGTGTGTCAGCCGCATTTGCGGCAGACGCAGGTGCCGCCGGTCGGGTCAACGCAGCCGCCCCGCTGCAAGCGGACGCTGACGGCTTTGTCATCAACGCCGACGGCGTGCTCGTGGGGTACACCGGTGGGGCCACCGAGGTGCGCATCACCGAGGGCGTGACCAAGATCGGCACCAGCGCCTTCACCGGTGCACATCTGACGAAGGCCTGGGTTCCTGCGTCCGTGCGCGAGATTGACGACCTCGCGTTTGCGCACCGTCCCCTGGAAGAGATCACCTTCCAGGACGACGACCACCCTTCGCAGCTGACCATCATCGGTGAGCGCGTATTCCTCTACACGCCCCTGGAGCACATCACGCTGCCTCGTTCGGTCGAGATGGTGGGCCTGGAAACATTCGGCGAAATGAAGAAGCTGCGCTTCGTCCACGTCGGCCAGAGCATGCAGGTCGGTGGCCTGCTGTACGCCTTCACAGGCAACCCCCTCCTGGAGCGCATCGACGTCGACTAGGCCAACCAGAACTACCAGAGCCTCGACGGCGTCCTCTACACCAAGGGGCTGACTCACCTGGCGACCTCCCCGCAGGCAAAGAAGGCCGGTGGTCACTACCCGGTCGCCGAGGGGACGCACACCATCGACGAGGGCGCGTTCTCCTACGCCCAGATCACCTACGTGACCCTGCCTGCGACCCTGCGCCACGTGGAAAAGGCCGCTTTCGTGAGCTCGCAGGTCACCTCCCTGACCCTGCCCGATGACTGCGAATCCATGGACAACATGGCGTTCTGGAACAAGCACAAGCTGACGCGCGTTGACCTGGGCGGCACGAAGCTCCTGCCGGACAGCGCCTTCCGCTACAACCGGGAACTCGCCGAGGTGAACTTCCACCCCGACCTGAACCGCCTCACCAGGGTGGGTGACTACGCGTTCGAGGATGCGCCGATCACCTCGGTCACGCTGCCCGAATCGGTGACGAGCATCGGCAAATTCGCGTTCTCCGACAATAGCTCCCTGACCCGCCTTCACCTGGACTCGGGCCGGACATCCATCGGGGAAGGTGCGTTCGTCGGGGCGACATCCCTGACCTCGCTGACCGTCGCACGCGCCAATCCCGTCTACTCGGTGGATGGCGGCGTCCTGTACCAGAAGTCCATTGGGGGCAAGCTCCTCGTCCTGTCTCTGCCCACGAACGGGGCCACCGAATTCACGGTTCCCGACGGTACGGTTGCGATCGCTCACTCCGCCTTCGTAAGCAACACGTCCCTGCGCCGCGTCGTCTTGCCTGATGGCCTGACCAGGATCGAATACGGCACCTTTGACGGCTGCGACAACCTTACCGATATCGTCATTCCCAACTCGGTGACCGTAGCCCGTGGCCTGGTCAACAACGGCCTGGACACCGTCGAGCTGGGCTCGAAGGTCACGGAACTGTGGATGACCCCGCGCGACACCACCACCCCGCGCCACATCATCGTGCGCGGCGGAAACAACGGCGAGTTCTACTACGAGGGTAAGGCATCCAATGGGCGTCCCGACAGCGCCTACTTCGGCGAGGGGATGACCAGCTTCACCTTCTGGTTCGACACGTCCCGCGTCCTGGTCCTGCCCTCGACCGTGAAAGACATCAAGCTCGCGGAAGACATGGCTTCGGACCTCAAGGCGAACACCGAAATCTACGTCGCCGCCCCCAAGGGTTCGAAGGCGTGGACGCTCACCGAGGCGGCCATGAAGGAGGCTGGCTACAACATGGCGGCCCTCTTCGAGTACACCCGCCCGCAGGTTGCGGTGTCGGGCAACGGAATCAACGAGGCCGGCCCCGGGTACACGCTCACCAGCTCGGTGGGCACGCCGACGACCGTGAAGGTCTCCGCGCAGGGCGGCACCCTGGGTGGACGCCAGATGCGCGTGGTGCAGATCGGTGCCGACGGCACCGAAACGGTTCTCCAGGACTGGGATTCGATGCAGGGCAGCTCGGACGAGAGTGCGTCCACGCGGATGTGCCGCGCGATCACTCACCCTCATGCAGCTCAACACTTTAGGTGTGAAGAAAGTGAGCCGACAATGTTCCACTACCGACGCGTAGCGCTAACACTGATAACGGACGGTGCCCTCGCATTCACGACGACCGGCGTGCCCGCGGCCTTCGGCGCCGACGCCGACGCAACCCAGGCCTCGTCGCCCCAGCAGGCCAGCGATGACTCGCCGAGTACGATCATCGTCCAACTCGACGCGCGTGATGACGGAACCGACCGCGCCGCCTACTACGCGCAGATGAAGACGCGCATTGGCGAGGCCGTGGCGGCTGCCAGCCGGGGTGCCACCATCTCCGATGTGCGCGACTACCTCCACGCCTTCGATGGATTTGCGATCCAGGCACCTGCCTCGACCCTCCGTGCGATCCAGGCGACGGCTGGCGTCAAGGGCGCTTTCCTGGACGGAGACAACTCCTTCGTCACCGACGAGGAGATCAACGGACAGTACCGCGCCGCTGCCGGCGGTGGAGACTCCGGCATCACGCCCGGGGCGGCGGCGCAGATGATGCGAGCCAACGCGGCCTCCCAGAAGGGGCAGGGCAAGGTCATCGAGCTCATCGACAGTGGTATCGATACCTCGCACGAGGCCTTTGCCGGCGACCTGGATGCCGCGTCACTGCGCCTCACGCAGGATGCGGCAGCTTCCCTGACCTCCCAGCTGGGCGCGGGCAAGGCGGGAGTCTGGGTCAGCCCCAAGATTCCTTTCGCCTACGACTACGGTGACGGGGACACGGACGTGCTCGCCACGCACGAAGGAGACGAATATGCGCGTGCTGCGAACACCCAGGGCACGCGCGTCGCCACCCTCGTGCGCCAGCGCGCGGCATCCGACCCGGCGTTTTCGGGCCTGTCGGACGGCGAGAAGAACGCTGTGGTCACGAAGCTCCTGATGGGCACCGCCCGCCCGATCACGGACGCGCAGCAGGATGACGGTACCTTCTACTCGCCTCGCCGAGTGGGTGCCGGCCTGGTTGATGCTGCGGCGGCCACGACCTCGTTCGTGTACCCGACCGTCGTAGGTGCGGCGAACCCGTCGCGTCCCAAGGCCGACCTGGGTGAGGGCACCTCCGGCTGGAGCTTCCAGGTCACCCTCACGAACGTCTTCGACACCGCCCGCACTTTCACCCTCGGCGGCCAGGCGCTGTCCGAAAAGGTCGAGAGCATGCTGCTGTCGCACCACTCGACCAACTGGGCGGGGAAGGGGATCGACCTGACGTTCTCCGCGGACTCGGTGACCGTGCCCGCCAAGGGGGAGTCCACCGTGACCGTCACCGTGACCCCGCGCGAGGCCTTCGCCTCGTACGCGGCTGCGAACACCCCCAAGGGCACGTTCATCGACGGTGCCGTGACCTTCACGAGCACCGACGGAGCGCCGAATCTCACCGTCCCCTACATGGGCTTCTACGGCTCCTGGGGCGCGCCCGCCATCTTCGACCAGGTCACCCCGAACAACAACATCAGCGGCTACGGGTCGACCTTCATGGACGGAAACCTCCCGTTCGGACAGCAGAGTCCCTTCGATGTCGAGGACGAGCGGATGATCAACGGGGTCGATCCCGACCTGTTCATCATCACCCGTTCGACGGACGAAAACGCGCGCAGGGGCGTGCGCCCGGGTACCGTGCTGCTGCGCCCCTGGTTCTCCGGCTACGCGCCCGATGGCAGCGAGCTGCCGGATGGACGCTACACGCTGACGATCGAGGGCACGACCGAGGGACCCTCGCCCTCGACCCAGCAGATCAGCTACGGCCTCACGCTGGACACCAAGGCCCCCGTTATCTCGAACGTGACGGTCAGCGGCGACGGTAACGACCGCACGCTCTCCTTCGACGTCGCCGACTCCTCGCCCATATCGGCCGTCGGCTTCTCGGCCACCGCCGATGGCCCCATCGTCGAGCGCGGCGCCGAGGTCTACCCGACCGAACGCGGGGAGGACGGGCTGGTTCACCGCCACTTCGACGTCCCGCTGACAGACGCCTTGGCGAGCATCGGTGGTGACCCGTCGTCCATCTACCTGCACGTGTGGGACTGGCCCGCCAACAAGGGGACGGCTCCGGTCACCCTCAAGGCGATCCCCATGACGTCGCTGGCTCTCTCCCAGACGTCCGCGACGCTGAGTGTCGGTGAGACGCTGACGCTGAGCGCCACCCACGAACCCGAGGACGCCAACGTGACGGCGCTTTCCTGGTCCTCCTCGGACGAGGCCGTGGCAACCGTCAGCGCGACCGGCGAGGTCAGTGCAGTGGGCGCGGGCGACGCGACCATCACCGTGACCGACCCGACGCAGCCCAGCGTGACGGCCAGCGCCACCATTCACGTGAGCGCTCCCGCCCCCGCCGCGAAGGCAGGAACGTGGAAACGGGATGGCCGCGGCTGGTGGTACCGCTATGAGGACGGGACCTACCCGACCGACACGACCCTCGCCATCGACGGGGCCACCTACCGCTTCGACGCGCGCGGCTACATGCGTACCGGCTGGGTCGAGGAACAGGGCTCCTGATACTACCTGAAGACCGGAAGCGGCGCGATGGCCACGGGTCGCCTGCGCATCTTCTGGACCTGGTACACCTTCTCGGAGACGGGACAGCTGATCAGCTAGATCACCTCTGAGCCTGCCCCAGGCCCGCGAACCCAGCGTGACGCCGGGTTCGCGGGCCTGGCGTCCGTCAGGGGCATGAGCGCTAAAATTCCCAGGGTTTTTTCAGGTTGTCTTGTCGTTGTCGCAAGGTTCGCCCGATACGCTGAATGTCATCACAAGGGAATACGGCACGGACCACGAGGGTCCGGGACATGCCGACGAGACTTTTTCGAGGAGCCTTCTGGGAAAACTTGCACTGTGTTGATGGGATAGGCTGAGGGGTCGACCGCGAGGTCGGCCCCTCAGCCTATGCGCTGCCTTGCACAAAATGTCAGTGGGTGGACATGACGATGGCCTAGCGGACATGCATACTGCACAACTGGCAGAACTTACGCATAATGGGACGGCGCGCCACACGGTGCGCATCTCATCCTCACGTTGTCGATACGTAAGTGAGCCATTGATGTCCCATCACTCCACCCCGGCACTCGCCCTCGCCGCCGCCCTCGCCCTGACCGGCGTGAGCGTCCCGGCGCTCGCGGCGAGTCCCCAGCCGGGCGGTGTCCTCCCCGCTAACCCCGCCCAGGCCGCCTCCCCCGAGGCGCGCACGGGCACGCGCGTCGAGGACCCGCTCCTCTCCATTCGCCAGGCCGAGGCCGGGGGAGTGACCCTGCCAGACGCTGCCTCTGCGCAGGAGGCGGCTGATGACACCCCGACGACGATCATCGTCCAGCTCGAGGAGGGCTCGGTCGGCGGCTCTGCAACGGCCACGCGCGACGAGGTCAAGGCCCGCGTTGCCTCGGCGGTTCAGGCGGCCGTGCCCGGCGCGCAGGTCGCCACCGTGCGCGACTACACGAACGCGCTCGATGGCTTCGCCATCGAGGCTCCCGGTTCCGCCCTCTCCGCCATCCAGAAGGTCCAGGGTGTGAAGGTTGCGTTCATCGAGGGTGTGCACAAGCCGCTGGAAACCAGCGCGGATGGGGCGGGCGCACCCGTCCTCAAGAACGCCTCCTCCCTGGCGATGATGCACGCGGCCGAGGCTGCCCAGAAGGGCGATCGTCAGGTCATCGAGGTCATCGACTCCGGACTGCAGACCGACCACGACGCCTTCGCAGGCTCGATGGAGGGCGTCGACGTGCGCCTGAGCCAGGCCGACGTTCAGGCCTTCGCGAGCAAGCTGCCGCATGGGGCGTCCGGAACCTACGTCAACAGCAAGATCCCCTTCGCCTACGACTACGCCGACAACGACGCTGACGTTGTTCCCCACTCCGAGAAGGACTTGTCCCACGGCACGCACGTTACCGCGATCGCGGCCGCCAACGCTGACGTCCTGCAGGGCACCGCGCCCCACGCGCAGATCGTCGTCGCCAAGGTGGCCTCCGACGCGGACGGGTCGATGCCCGATAGTGCCCTCCTGGCCGCCCTCGACGATGCTCTCGTTATCAAGCCCGACGTCATCAACCTCTCCCTCGGTGACGACGCCGGCATGAGCAGCGACGCTGGCAGCGTCTTCGCGGGCGTCTACGAAGCATTGACCAACGCGGGAATCAGCGTCAACGCCGCTTCGGGCAACGCATTCTCCAACGCGTACGGCAACAACAGCGGCCAGAACAAGCCGTTCGCGACCGACCCCGACACGGGCACGCTCGGCGAACCCGCCTCCTACAAGTCCACGCTGGCCGTCGCCTCGGTCGACAATCAGGAGGCCCTGCCCTACGTGACCCTGGGGGACCGAAAGATCGCCTACCGCGCCGCGCTCGACGGTCAGGGAGAGGCCGTGCGCGGCCTGCGTGACATCCCCGAGAAGAGCTACCGCGTCGTCGATGCCGGCGCGGGCGGCGGCGAGCTCGACAAGTACGCGGGCGCCAACCGACTGAGCCTTGCTGACGCGATCGTCCTCGAAGACAAGGGCGGCACCGACACCCGGACCGGCACGGCAATGACCGACGAACTCAAGGCCTCGTACCTGACAGGCTTCCCGTCAACGCCCGCGGCCCTCATGATCGCCGACACCGACGACTCGACCACGCCCTACCAGTCGATCCTGGGCGCCACGACCTCGATGCCCACGGTGACCATCACCAAGCAGGACGGCGAGGCGATCCGCAAGGCGCTGGCCGCCGGGGGCGGCGCGGACGTGTACCTGACCGTCACGCACTCCGGCATCGTGCTGGCCTCGAACAACCCGACGGCCTCGGAGTTCTCCGCGTGGGGCGTGGCCCCCGACCTGACGCTCAAGCCCGAAATCGCGGCCCCCGGCGGCGACATCATGTCCGCGTACCTCGGCAACGAGTACCAGCGCCTGTCGGGCACCTCGATGGCTTCCCCGCAGGTTGCCGGCATCAGCGCGCTCGTGCGCCAGCGCATCGCGGGTGACCCCGCATTCTCCGGCATGAGCGCCAAGGAGAAGAACGCCGTCGTCACCAACCTCCTCATGGGTACCGCCCACCCGCTCATCGACGTTGAGCTGGGGGACGGCACCTACTACTCGCCGCGCAAGGTCGGTGCGGGTGCCGTTGACGCGGTCGCTGCCACCACCGCGACCATCTACCCGACCGTCGTCGGAGCCGCCGATACCTCCCGCCCCAAGGCCGACCTCGGCGACGGGACGAACGGCTGGACCTTCCAGGTGCGCCTGACCAACCTCTCCGACGCCGCCCACACCTACACGCTCGGTGGCCAGGCGCTCTCCGAAATGGTCGAGGAAGGCATCTTCCTCGAGCACTCGCAGAACTGGGCGGGCGCGGGCATCTCGCTGTCCTTCTCCGGTGATGGCGTGTCCGAGGCCGGGGACGCCCAGCAGATCACGGTCCCCGCAAAGTCGACCGCCACCGTGAGCGTCGCGGTGACCCCCGAGTCCGAGTTCGTGGCCTTCGCCTCGGCGAACACGCCCAAGGGAACCTTCATCGACGGCGCCGTGACCTTCACGAGCGAGGACGGGACGCCGAGCCTGACCGTCCCCTACCTGGGCTTCTACGGCTCTTGGGGTGCCCCCAGCGTCTTCGACGGCAAGTGGTCGGATGACGAGACGACGCCCGTGCACGCCTACCGTTCCGCGCTGGTCAACGCGCACTCGTCCATCCCGCTGGGCGCGCTCAACCCGCTCTCAGACAAGCAGGACTCGAACCTGGTCACGACGATCAACACACAGCGCCTCATCACCTCGCGCGCCAAGTGGGCGGGTGCCCCCGACAAGATCGCGCCGATGACCGGCATGCTGCGCTCCGTCCCCTCGATGACGCTCACCTACCGCAACTCCGCGGGTCAGTCTGTGCGCTCCTACATGATCAACCGCGTGCGCAAGTCCCTCTACGACCTCGAGACCGGCTGGATGAAGCCGGGCGAGTTTTCCGGTGAGGAACCCTTCTTCGATGGGTTTGATGAATCGGGTAACGCGCTGCCCGACGGTCGCTACACCCTGACGATTGAGGCCGCGACGGACGGCCCGTCCTCGCTGACTCAGCAGATGAGCTACGAGTTCACGCTGGACACGAACGCACCCGTCATCTCCAACCTGACGGTGAGCGGTGAGGGCGATGCCCGCACCGTATCCTTCGATGTCACCGACGCCTCGCCCGTGGCCGGCATCGACTTCCACGAGGACGCCGACGGTGCGTGGTACTATCGCAAGCTCCTCGAAGACGACGGTGAGATCCTGGCCGACGGCACGCACCGCTACCACTTCGACGTGCCCGTCTCGGAGCTTACGAGCGCGTGGGCGAAGCAGGGACGCACCGACGAGGCCCCGGTGACCCCCTACCTGTACGCCTGGGACTGGGGCGTCAACCCCGTGAAGCAGGAGGTTCGCCTCCAGGGTGACCCGGCGCCTGCTCCCACGCCCGATCCTGCTCCTGAGCCGACCCCGGCTCCTACGCCTCAGGGTGGGGCGTGGATCAAGGATTCTGTTGGTTGGTGGTATCGCTATGCGGATGGGACCTATCCGGCGAGCCAGACGGTGCAGATCGGCAATTCGACGTATCGCTTCGGTGCGGATGGCTACATGCGTACTGGCTGGGTGAGTGAGGATGGCGCGTGGTTCTACCATGACGCGTCGGGTGCTCAGGCGAGTGGCTGGGTCAAGGATGGTGGTTCTTGGTACTACCTGGATCCGGCGTCTGGTCGCATGCGCACGGGTTGGTTGCTTGACGGTCTGACCTGGTACTACCTGATGCCTGGTAGTGGTGCGATGGCGATTGGTTGGGTCAAGGATGGGTCGTCCTGGTATTTCATGGCTCCGAGTGGTGCGCTCATGACCGGGTGGGTGCAGGATCGGGGTGCCTGGTATTACTTGAGCACTGATTCGGGTGCGATGTATACCGGCGGGCACTGGATCGGCTGGAAGTGGTACTACTTCGCCGAGAATGGCCAGTGGAACGGCTGATGCCTGACGCGAGGCATTGAGCTCGTACGAGGTCGTGTGCGCCCCCGGCAGACCGGGGGCGCACACTCGTTGTGCTCCCAATTATCTGCGGGGTCAAAATCCCAGGGATTTCTCAGCTGCCCTTGCCGTTGTCGCAAGGTTGGCCTCTTACAGTAGGTGTCATCACAAGGGAATACGGCACGGGCCACTCGGGCTCGGGTAATGCCGACGAGAGACATGCTGAGGAGCTTACTGGGACTACTTGCACTGTGTTGATGGGATACGCCGAGGGGTCGACCGTCAGGTCGGCCCCTCGGCGTATCTGCATCTGGAGCGACTCGTGGGAACTGCGGGCGAAGAGCGTGACGTGTTGGCGGTGGCTTCGTCGTCTGTGCAGCTGAGTGTGTGCGGTGGTGTTTTTCATGATGGGTCTGTAGTACGGAGTGTGGTGAGGAGTTTGCGCTGCGGGCTGTGCTGGGCACGAAAAACCGGGGCGCGCCAGGCATATCGCCCGACGCGCCCCGGCCTCGTCAGTTGGAGACCCGAGTGCTACTCAGAGGCGCTCAAAACCAGCGTCCCACGCTGCGCGCATGGGGTTCGCGTCGGCGACCAGCTGATCGAAGCGCAGGTCGGCGATGTCGATGACCTCGCCGAGGGCGAAGCGAGCCTCGCGAGCAGGGGAGTGCTCGACGCGGCGCCAGCCCGAGGACAGCAGGTGCTTGCGGTCCACCACGTTGTCCACGCAGATGACCAGCGGACGATTGAACTTCTCGCGGTAGGCGGCAGCCAGAGCGCGCAGCTCCTCGGCTTCCTCGGAGGACACCTTGCCCACGGACAGGGACGAGGTATCCGAGCTCGCCTGCTCGTCGCCCGCGCCGTCGAGGACCAGGGAGACGACGTCCGTGTAGGAAGCGATGAGCTCCTCGGCCTCCTCGGGGGAGGCCGCCAGGACCGCGTCCTCGAAGGAGGAACGCAGCTCGGACACGGAAGCGAAAGGACGGGACTCCCAGGCGCGCTCGACCGGCCACGTGTGCGAGGAGAACATCGACGAGAAGGTCGCCACGAACTGGTCGCGATCCATCGCGTTCACGTCGTCCAGGTTGATCTTCTTGCCATCCACCACGGCCACGTCCGGCGAGGCGGGGCGTCCGATGTGGAAGAAAAGGAGGTTCAAGATGATGGCCGTCAGCGAGCCGATGGTGACGCCGGAACCGAAGATGATCTGCAGCCAGGAAGGCATGACCGTGACAATACCGGGCTTCAGCGTCACGAGGAGGGCAAGGCCGATCGACGTAGAGACGATGACTGCGTTGCGATTGTCTCGTAGATCCACCTTCGAGAGGGTCTGGATGCCAACAACCGCGACGTTCGCGAACATCGCCAGGGACGCGCCGCCGATGACGGGCTGCGGAATCGCCGCGACGATGGCCGCCGCCTTGGGCAGCAGGCCGAGGATGATCATGAAGACACCCGCTGCGGTCACGACCCAGCGGGACTTCACGCGGGTGAGGCGCACGAGGCCGACGTTCTGCGCGAAACAGGTGTAGGGGAAGGAGTTGAGGACGCCGCCCAGCAGGGTGGACAGGCCGTCGGCGCGCAGGGCGTTTGCGATGTCGCGCGGGGCAATGCGCTTGCCCACGACCTCGCCGGTGGCGAAGACGTCGCCGGTGGTCTCCACGGCGGTGACCGCCATGACGATGATCATGGCGATGATTGCCGTCAGTGAGAACTTCGGGATGCCGAAGTAGAAGGGGGGTGTAATGGCGACCCAGCTGGCCTCACCGACGCCGGAGAAGTCGGTCTTGCCTATGGCGAAGGCGACGGCCGTCATGATCAGCAGCGCGAGGAGGACGGAGAGCGTTCCCATGAAGCCCTTGAAGAGGCGCTGAATGATGATGATGATCGCGATCGTGCCGAATGCGAGGCCGAGAGCCTCGTACGTCGAGGCCGTCTTCGCTGCATCATCAGCCGCCTTATCGGCCCAGGCGACGATGTCTCCGGCGGAGACGGACAGGAGTGTCGTGCCCATGACCGTCAGGAGAGTGCCCGTGACGATCGGTGGGAAGAAGCGCAGGAGCTTTGCAAAGAAGGGTGCGACCAGGAAGACGATGAGGCCGACGGCGATGATGGAGCCGTACATGGTGGCCAGGCCGGTCCTGGGGTCCGCGCCGGCGGGCGTGGCTGCCGCGCCGATCGCGATGAGGGGTGAGACGGCGGTGAAGGTGACGCCCTGAATGAGGGGGAGCTTCACGCCGATGAAACGGCCGATGCCGGCCGACTGGATGATGGTGGCGATGCCACAGGTGAGCAGGTCCGCGTTGATGAGGTGGACCAGCGTGTGTTTATCGAGTCCGAGCCCGGAAGCGATAACGAGGGGGACGACCACAGCGCCCGCGTAGAACGCGAGGACGTGTTGGATGCCCAGAATGGTGAGTTTTCCAAAGGGAGGAATTTGATCGACGGGGTGGGGAGCGGACGAGGGGCTTGATGCCATCTGTGTCTCCTGGACCTTTATCCAAGTGTTGAAGGGACGCATCCATTCTCTGTGATCGGGCAGCAGTTTTTACGAGTTATTTAAAAAGTGTGGCGAGTTATATCTTGTTTCTCCTTGTCGTGGGAGGTGTGACGTGGGCGAGTTGTTGGAGGTCGGGGTTGAAGTGTCGCGTTTTGTCCCTCCGTTGATGGTTGTGAGGTGGTGGACTTAGTCGTCACCTGTCGTTGGTTTCCGTCTCGCTTCGTGAACGATGGGGTGTGAAGCGGGGGACGTGCGGATGTCCTCGGGGAGCGATTGGCCATCGATGTTTGTCAGGTGTTATGAGAGAGGTCTGCCCTCGGTTGTGGGAGGCATTCCTGTTACTGGGAAACGTGCCCGTGACACCGCATTTGAAGGTGGTGAAATAACAACCATTCGGCAAGTTTGGGTGACCTGAGGCACAGAATTGACGGTTTTTTGGGCAAAAAAACGAAAATTTTTCGTGAAATCCGCGAAATCTTGCCCTAAAGTCGGCGAAATCGTCGAAGATTTCGTAGTGTGTCATTCGTGGCCACGAAAGTGGTAACCAAGAACGAACAGGAATGAGGTTTCTCAATGTCCGTGAACCGTACCGAGCTTGTCGCTCAGATTGCCGAACGTGCCGACCTGACCAAGGCGAAGGCCGACGAGGCCCTGGCTGCCTTCCAGGCCGTCCTCGTTGAGTCCCTGGCTAAGGGCGAGGCCGTCAAGGTCACCGGCCTGCTCTCGGTCGAGCGTGTTGAGCGCGCCGCCCGCACCGGCCGCAACCCCCGCACCGGCGAAGAGATCAAGATCCCCGCTGGCTACGGCGTCAAGCTCTCCGCTGGCTCCACCCTGAAGAAGGCCGTCTCCAAGTGACGCGCTGACGACAGCGAAGTGTGTGGGGCGTGACCGCGTGGTCGCGCCCCACACGCGTCTTTGTGGCCATGATGCCGCCGCGATGGGCAGTGGCGCCCCGGCGTGCTCGTGGCCGTTGGAACCGGATGGTTTCGGTTCCGCGCATGACGGTGCCCCCGGCCTGATGACTCAGGCCGAGGGCACCGCTTGGAGCTCGCATGAACGTATGTGTCAGGCGTCCACCTTTTCCTTCACGCTCAGTGACAGGAGCGGGTGGTGGCAGGCCACGCGGTGCGTCTCATCCGTGAGCATGGGCTGCACCTTGCACTCCTCGCCCGCAAACGGGCAACGCGGGCGGAAGCGGCAACCCTCAGGCGGGTTGACGGCGCTCGGCGGCTCGCCGGTGAGCTTGATGGCACTCTCGTCGTGCTTGAACTCCGGGTCGGGCACGGGAATCGAGTCGATGAGCGCCTTCGTGTAGGGGTGCTTCGGGTTCTTGACGACCTCGGAAGCTGGGCCCTCCTCGACGATGCGGCCCAGGTACATGACGCCGATGCGGTCCGCCATGTACTGGACGACGGCAAGGTCGTGGCTGATGAACAGGTAGGACAGGCCCAGTTCCTGCTGCAGGTCCTTCATGAGGTTGAGGACCTGTGCCTGGACGGAGACGTCAAGCGCGGAAACGGGCTCGTCCGCCACGATGAGGTCGGGCGCGAGGGTCAGCGAACGGGCGAAGCCGATGCGCTGGAGCTGTCCGCCCGAGAATTCGTGCGGGTAGCGGTCGAGGATCTCTTCGGTCAGGCCGACCTGTTCGAGGATCTCCATGATGCGCTCGGCGATCTGGCGAGCGTTGCCGGTCTTCTGGATGCTCATGGGCTCGGCCAGGATCTGGTCGATGCGCATGCGCGGGTCCATCGCCGCGTAGGAGTCCTGGAACATCATCTGCACGTCGCGGTGGATGCGTACGGCGTCGCGTCCCTTGAGCGTGGCCAGGTCGCGTCCATCGAGTTCGATGGCGCCACCCGAGGGCGGCTCGAGGCCGGCGATGAGTCGGCCGACGGTGGACTTACCGCAGCCGGACTCGCCGACGAGGCCGTAGGTCTCGCCCTTCTTCACCGTGATGGAGACGCGGTCGACGGCGGAGACGACGCCCTTCTCGCGCTTGAAGAAGCCCGATCCGGCCGACTCGTACTCGCGCGAAGCCTCCTTGACGTCGAGTAGTGTTTCGTGGGAGATCTGCGGGACGTCCGCGGCCGCACGGTCGGTCTTGTTGGAATCCAGCTTGCCCTGGAGGACTGCGGGAGACTCGTCTCCTTCCTGGACCGGGTGGAAGCAGGAGAAGGTGTGGGTCTCGTCGCCGCTCAGGTCCGGGTAGCCCGCGCGGCACTCGTCGGTGGCCCACAGGCAGCGGGCTGCGAAGCGGCAGCCTACCGGCAGGTTGGTCAGCGATGGGGGAGCGCCGGGGATGGAGAAGAGCTTGGTGCCGGCTGCGAGGGCGCGCTCGGGCAGGGCTGCCATGAGCGAGCTCGTGTAGCGGTGCTTTGGCTCGGTGAACAGTGTCTTCGTCGGTGCGGTTTCAACGATGCGTCCGGCGTACATGACGGCAACGCGATCGGTGTGACCGGCCACAACACCCAGGTCGTGGGTGATGAGGATGACGCCCATCTTGTATTCGTCGCGCAGCTCGTCGATGAGGTCGAGGATCTGCATCTGCGTCGTCACGTCCAGGGCCGTCGTGGGCTCGTCCGCGATGAGGATGCGCGGCTTGCACACGAGGGCCATGGCGATCATGACGCGCTGACGCATACCGCCCGAGAGCTGGTGCGGGTAGTTGTTGATAACGACCTCGGGACGAGGCATACCAACGCGCTTGAGGATCTCGACGGCGCGTTCGAGAGCTTCCTTCTTCGACAGGCCCTCGTGCACGCGCAGCGGTTCGCACACCTGAAGGCCGATCTTCATGGTCGGGTTCAGGGAGGTGAGTGGATCCTGGAAGATCATGCCGACCTTGGTGCCGCGCAGCTTGCGCTTCTCCTTGAGCGGCAGCTGGGTGAGGTCCTGTCCGTCGAGGATGATCGACCCGGAGGAGACCTTTCCGCCCTGGGGCAGGAGCCCCATGAGAGACAGGGCGGTCATGGTCTTGCCTGAGCCGGATTCGCCCACGATGCCGAGGGTTTCGCCGGGGTTCACGTGCAGATCGACGCCGGAGAGGGCGCGGACCACGCCGGAACGGATCTCAATGTCGGTGTGCAGATCTTTGATCTGAAGGAGTGGAGTATTCATAGTTCAGTGCTCACCTCTTGCGCAGTCGAACTTCGAAGGCGTCACGCAGGCCGTCGCCGATGAAGTTGAACGACAGGACCAGGAGGATGATGAGGACGCCCGGCGGGTAGAGCAGCCACCAGTTGCCCGAGTAGACGTGCGACTGGCTGTTGGAGAGCATGGCTCCCCAGTCAGTGGCGGGAGGCTGCGCGCCCAGGCCGAGGAACGACAGGTAGGCGACGTAGAGGACGGCGTCGGCGACCTGGAAGGTCGCGTTGACGATAACGGTGCCGATCGTGTTGCGCACGATGTGCGTCCGAATCGCTCGGGGCATCGATCCGCCCATACCGCGCATCGCGACGACGTATTCGCGCGTGCGCAGGGATAGGGCCTCGCCTCGAATCAATCGGGATGTGCCCAGCCAGGACAGTGCTGACATGATGATGATGAGGACCGGGACGGTCGGGGGGATCATCGTGGCGATCAGCA
>CALISI010000043.1 GCA_938041695.1 uncultured Actinomyces sp. | reverse complement strand
CCACCGTGACTGGTGGGGCTGATGCGCCTATTGATGACCGTGGGGCAGCCTTCGCAATGCGCACGGAACACTCCTCGGTGATGACACCGTAGAGGCAGCCGTAGTTGACCGAGAGCTCCTGAGTCACAGAGGTGTCGGTGCGCTTGGCGTCCGCCGGAGGCGTCGCCGGGCAGTTGGCCGTCGGGATGGAGTTGAAGTTATCCGGGGTCAGGAAGTTCGTTGCGTTCGTCGCAGGGGTAAAGCCCCACAGCTGCAGACGGTAGGTGCGACCGTTCTTCGTGAAGGTGCGATCACAGGTCGTCTTCTGCAGCTTCACCGATTCCCAGACGTAGGGGTTCTCGTTGACGTTGCCCTTCGCGCCGGGCCACTCGGTGGGAGTCACCCTCTTAGCGGTGACGTGGCTGTACGGCTGCTCCGCCCCCTTGTTGTAGTACTGGCCGTACAGGTCGTAGTCGCCGTTGCCCTCGCCGACGTACTTGACACAGTAGTAGCGTCCGGAGCGAGACTCGGGCTTGTTGACGTAACCCTGCGAGGGGTCGGCCGAGTTAGCCAGCTCGGGCTCGTAGGCCGTGCCGATGATAGGCCGTGCCGATGAACTGCCGTTCACCATTTGCGGTGATCCACTTCGGGGTACCGTAGTAGATCCCCCGGTCCATGACAGCGTTGCGCAGGTACTGAACGCCAGACTCGGGGATTGCAGGTTCTGTCGAAGACTTACCGTTGATGCCGATGTCAGTGCGGCAGGTGCCCGTCCTAGCAATACCGGGGTGCTTGATGTAGGCACCACCCTTGCGGTAGATGATCGTCGAGGACAGGGTGTTGAAGGTTTCGTGGTTGATGAAGGGGAAAGCCTTACCCAGGTCACCGGGAATCAGATCGGTGAACTGAAGGTTCAGGCTCGAGACCAGGTAGGGCTGACCGAGGCCACCGGGAGCAGCCGCCTGCTGAATCGGCACGTTGTTGTGGCGGATCGCGCCTAGCAGGAAGGTCTCGCCCGGCTGGACGGTGCCCGGGTTGTTGGGCTTGAAGCCGATGGCGCTCTGGCCGTTCACCCAGATCTTGTTGGCATCCCCAGACCAATGGTCGTAGTGCGACTGCATCCACTTCTTACTGGCTTCAGAGTCGCCGGGACCCGTATTTTTCTTTTGGCCATCCCACTTCCACGGCGCACCGCGGGCGATGTAGGTCCACGCGTCATTATTCTTCGCGTACTCGCCCCCCTGCCACGTCGTCATCGGGCTCTGTCCCGTTTTCACGCGATTCTCACTCATGCCTCTGACGATGCCGTAGCGGATGGCGTCGTTCAGGTTTGCGCCGGTCGGGTTCTCACGGGTATGCCCCTGGCCCATGGACGCATAGACATTACCAACGTCGATGCCGGTGGCGGCGGGTTCCTGGGCTGCCTCGGGAGCGGCGACCTGGAAGACGACCAGCGTACCGGTGGCGATGACCACGACGGCCAGGGCGTGCCTCGAGATCAGCCACTCCGAGCGCAGCTCGCGTGTGGCTTTTCGAGCGGGCGGGCCGCCTACCACGGGCGCACAGAGCAGCCACACCAAGACACGCCACCACAACAGGCAGCGCCCCAGCCGACTGCTGCACAATAGTCCCCATGGATCTTCGCCCCGTCACCCTCGGCGCATCTGTGACGACGTACGACCCGTCGCGCCCCACGCCCGCAGCTATCGTCTCGGGCGAGGTAGCCGCGCACGATGCGCCGCACCCGCTGTCGGTCTTCGACATGTTCCGTATTGGTATCGGGCCGTCCTCGTCGCACACGGTGGGTCCGATGCGCGCGGGCCTGGCGTTCACGACGGAGCTGACGACGCTGAAGCCGCCGTCGCACATCACGATTGACCTGTTCGGGTCGCTGGGCGCAACGGGCCGCGGCCACTCAACGGACCGCGCGGTCCTCCTCGGCCTGGCGGGCTACGACCCGGAGACGGTGGACATCGAGACGGTGGAGTCCATCCTGCCGACCCTGGCCTCGTCGGGGACGCTGACGCTGCCCAGCGGCACGCAGGTGCCCCTCAACATCGCCGAGGACGTGCGTTTCGCGGCGCGCACGATCCTGCCCTATCACGTGAACGCGCTGACGATCACGGCCTCCGACGAGGACGGCGCCGTCATCCTGGAGCGCACCTATTATTCGGTGGGCGGCGGCTTCGTCATGATTCAGACGAATGACGACCCATGCAACCCGGAGGTTTCCTCGCTCGCGACGAGCCAGACGGGCGTGGGCATCGACGTTCCCGCGCCGCACCCCTTTGCGTCGGGCGCACAGTTGCTCGCCGCGTGTGACGTGTCCGGCCTCAGCATCGCGGAGCTCGTGCGCATGAACGAGGAGGCGGTGCGTCCCCGCGAGACCGTCAACGCCTACCTGGATCGCATCGCCGACACGATGTTCGAATGCGTAGACGCGGGCACATCGGCGGCGGGCATCCTGCCGGGTGGCTTGGATATTCCGCGCCGCGCCCGTGCGCTCGCCGGCCAGCTCGCGGAGCGCCTGACGGGCTTCCCCTCTTCTTCGTCGGACGAGGCCGGGGCCCCCTCGGGCGCATCTCCCGCGGACGGTGTGCGCTCCCCCGGTGCGCGCGCCTGGGTGTCGACCGTGGCCGACCCGATGCGTGCGATGGACTGGGTGAACCTCTTTGCCCTGGCCGTGAACGAGGAGAACGCAGCGGGCCACCGCGTCGTGACGGCGCCGACGAACGGTGCGGCCGGCGTCATCCCCGCAGTCCTGGGCTACCTGGTGACGCACTGCCCGGAGACGGGTTCGACGCCCGGCGTTGCGGCGGGCCCTGCGACGGGGGACGGTGCGGTCACCCCGCTGGCGCACATCCGCATGACGACGGACAATTCCTCGGAGGACATCACCGACGATCCCGCGTCGCCCGAGGCCTGCGCGGCCCGCCGACGCGCCCTCGTACACGACTTCCTACTGACCGCGACGGCGATCGGTGCTCTCATTAAGACGAACGCGTCCATCGCGGGCGCGGAGGTCGGCTGCCAGGGCGAGGTCGGGTCGGCCTCGGCGATGGCGGCCGCCGGCCTAGCGCAGGCCCTCGGTGGTAGCCCGCAGCAGGTGGAGAACGCGGCGGAGATCGCGATGGAGCACTCGCTGGGGCTCACGTGCGACCCGGTGGCGGGCCTCGTGCAGGTGCCGTGCATCGAGCGCAACGCGATCGCGGCCGTCAAGGCGATCAACGCGGCACGCATGGCCCTGTGGGGCGACGGCCGCCACACGGTGAGCCTGGACGTGGTCATCGAGACGATGCGCCAGACCGGCAACGACATGCTCTCGAAGTACAAGGAGACGTCCGAGGGCGGCCTGGCCGTCAACGTCGTGGAGTGCTGATCGGCCTTTCCTCGTGCTGACTCCGGGTCCTTGCCGTGGTGCGGGCTTCAGCAGCGCATTGAAGGGTCGAGAATGCCTGTAGATGGGTCCGGCCGCCAGGCCCACGGCGCGACAAAACTCGCCCAACACGGCCCCTCCGGCGACATTTCCGCGACAAAACTCGCCCAGCACGGCGCAAAAACGCCGAATTTGGGATGTTTTGAGTGCGCTGGGCGAACTTTTTCGCGCCTACACGACGAAACACCGCCGCTGGGCGAACTTTTTCGCGCTCGCACCCACACCAGGCCGACCAGGGCGACAAATTTCGCGCACAGCACGCAGAAACACGGCGACATTGAAACCAACAACACCACCGCTCACCCCCAACAAGGGACCACTGAAACCGCCATCACCTCTGCGCCCGAAAACTGCACCAAAAACACCCATTTCTCACCCGCAAAGGCGATAACGGTTTCAATCCCACACAGCACCACACGCCAATGGGCGGGGTGCCGTGGGGATAAACCCACGGCACCCCGCCCATTAACATCCTGTCTTTCGACCAGTGGCGATCACTCCGTGGCCAGCGCCTCCGACGGGCTGACCTTGGCGGCGCGGCGGCCGGGCAGCCAGGACGCGATGAGCGCGGACACGATGGCGACGACGCACACGCCGACCAACTGCAGCCACGGCACGCTCAGCACCGGGGTAGCCCCCTCGATGGGCAGGCTCATGACGCCGACCCATCCGAAGGCGACGCCCATGCCGACGCCGATCAGCGCACCTGTCATTGACAGGAACAGCGCCTCGAGGGCGAGGAGGCTCTTCATCTGGCGTCGCGTCAGGCCGAGGGCCCGCAGCAGGCCGTTCTCGCGGGTGCGTTCGGCGACCGACAGGGACAGCGTGTTGGCCACGCCCACCAGGGACACCAGGACGGACACGCCGAGCAGTCCGACGAGGACGAGCATCAGCTGGTCGATGATCTTCGTGTACATCTGGCGCTCCAGAGCGGATCCGTTGACGCTCAGGTGCGAGTCCTTGAGCAGCGCGGCCTGGACGGTCTCGGCGTCGGCCCCGTCGGCCATCTTGATGATGATCGCCTGACGTTCAAGTGACGTCGCGATGGACCGAAGGGTCTTCTCGGAGACCTGAGCCTCGCCGACGCTACCGTTCTTGTCGTAGGTGGCGCTCAGGTCCACGCACGTGTCGGCGCACAGGCGCAGCGTCTGCCCGGCCAGGGCCTCGTCGCCGACGCGCACCTGGTTATCGCCCAGCTGGGTGACGGTCGAGTGGGTGACTCCCGTGTAGTCGGGTTCTCCGGTGATCATGACCGACGAGGCCTGGGCCTCGTCCTCCGACCCGCTTCCCTCACCGGGAGCGTAGGCGGGCGCGCCCGAGGTGGTCGTCAGGGTGCCGGGGGCGGCGTACTGGGCGACGGTGGCGGCGACGCCGTCGGTGGCCGCGATGGCGGCCTGCTGGTCGTCGGTGATCGCCCCGGTGGTGGAGGTGGCCATGAGGTCGAAGGGGCGGGCGTCGTTCACGGCGTTGGTCAGCGTGGTGCGCACGGATGCGGCGCCGACGATGATGGTGACGACGAGGGTCACGCCGATGATGATCGCGGTGCCGGTCGCGGAGGTGCGGCCGGGGTTGCGCATTGTGTTCTCGCGGGCCATGGCGGACAGGGTGCCAGGGAAGGCTGCGCCGAACGCGCGGGTGAGGGCGGGCAGTAGCACGGAGGCGACGAGCAGCGCGCCAAGGAGGGCCAGGAGTGACCCGCCGAAAGCCCCGAGGAATTTCGTGCCGCCGCTATCCGAGCGCCACGCGAGGGCCACAGCTCCGCACCCGGCCACCGCGATGAGCGCGCCGATGATGAAGCGGACGGTGTGCTTCTTACGGGCGGCGGCCCCGGCCTCGTTCACGGGGGCGAGGGCGGCGACGGGCGCGACGCGGGAGGCCGCGCGGGCGGGGAAGATACCGACCAGGGTCGTGAACAGGGTGGCACCCAGCCACGTGAGGCCCAGCTGCCAGAGGGAGGCGCCCGCCAGCGCCGCGCCGACGCTAGAGGCCAGGCCGGTGCCCGCCTCCGCGAGCGCGCCAATCAGCCAGCCGAGCGCGACGCCAATCGCGGACGAGATCGCTCCGATCGCGAGGGCCTCGCGAGTCACGAGCGAGCGGACCTGTCGCCTGGTTGCTCCCAGCGTGCGCAGCAGCGCCAGTTCGCGGGTGCGCTGCGTGAGAACGACGCGGAATGTCGAGGAGACGACGATAGAGGCCACGAGCGCCGCGATCGCCGGGAAGATCAGCATGATTCCCATCGTCATGGACGCTCCCAGGCGCGCCTGCTCGAGGTCGTCCTGGATTGCCTTGTGCGCGCTGGTAACGGTCACGCCCGAGATGCCGCTGAGCGCGGAGTTTGCTCTCGCCACCCATTCGTCCTGGGTGGCGCTGGGAGGGTTTGCGTTGCTGTCCGTATCCGCTCCGGAAGTCGCGACGATGAACTGCCCGGACGCGCTGGTGCCGAAGATCGCGGAGAATCCTCCGTCGGTCACGTAGCTGGCGGGCACACCCATGCTGATGGTGTTCGAGCGTGTGGTGCCCACGATGCTGAGGGTGCGGTAGCCGCCCTCGCCGAATCCGGCGCGCACGCGGACAGTGTCGCCGACCTTCAGGGAGAGGGTCGAGGCCGTGTGCTCGGGGATGGTGATCTGGTCGTCCGCGGTCGGGGCGGTTCCTGAGCTCAGGTCGAGGCCGGCGAAGGGCTTGGGGGCCAGCGGCGAGACGTAGAGTCGGCCGCGCGTCGCGTCGGTCTGGGCGTCGGCGGGCCACTGGGCCATGTGCTTGATGGCGGTGACACCGCTGGTTGCGCTCAGGGTTCTTTCGGCGCCCTCGATGGCGCCCTCGGACGCGTCCTTGTCCTGGGAGACGACGATCGTACCGCCTCGGTACTGGCTGTAGACGCTGGAGGTCAGGCCCGAGGTCATCGCCGTCATGACGATGAGGGTGATGACGATGAAGGCCGTGGAGATAGCGACGGCCAGGCCTGTGGAAATGTAGCGGCGGCCGTGGGAGCGCAGGTTGGCGCTCAGGAGGGAGTTTGTTGCAGACATGAGGTGAGCCTTGGGGTGTGGGCGCGCGTTCAGCGCAGCGCCGCAGTCAGGTTGTCGGCGGTGATGTCGCGCAGGTCGGAGACGATGCGGCCGTCTCGGCACACGAGGACGCGGTCCGCGTAGGCGGCGGTGGCGGTGTCGTGGGTGACCATGATGACGCTCTGTCCGAGTTCGTCGACGGCGCGGCGCAGCAGGTCCATGACCTCGTCGGTGGAGTGGGAGTCGAGGTTACCGGTGGGCTCGTCGGCGACGATGACGGCGGGGCGGCTCATGAGGGCGCGAGCGACGGCGACGCGCTGCTGCTGGCCGCCGGACATTTCGGAGGGGCGGTGGCTCAGGCGATCCGAGATGCCCAGTGAGCTAACGATGAGGTCGAACCATTCCTTCTCGGGGGTGGCCCCGGCCAGGCGCATGGGCAGGAGGATGTTGGCGCGCGCATCCAGGGTGGGTACCAGGTTGAAGGACTGGAACACGAAGCCGATGCGGTCTCGGCGCAGCTTGGTCAGCGCGGTGTCTTTGAGGGCGGTGATGTCGGTATCTTCGACGAAGACGTGCCCGGAGGTGGGGGCGTCGAGGCCGGCGAGGATGTGCATCATCGTGGACTTGCCGGAGCCGGAGGGGCCCATGATGGCGGTGAATTCGCCGGCGCCGAAGCCGACGCTCACGTCGTCGAGGGCGCGCACTTGGGCGTCGCCGCTTCCGTAGATCTTGGAGACGCCCTGGAGTCGGACGATGGACGAGGCCGGGGCCCCTTGGTCGGCAGCGGGGGCCTGCGCGATTGTTGTGTTCGTGTTCATGCATCCATCGTGCGCCTGCGGCGTGCATCACCGCTACGGAGGTTTCCCCTGATTCATCCCCGAGACCACCCGGGGTCGTCTCGGGGATTGCCCCGCGCTGTGTCTCGGGGCCCGTCTCCAAAACTCGCACGTAATTCGATTACTTAAACATTCAACAAGGCGTAGAAACGTTGCAATTCCAACGATGCCAATTCAAATCCTGAAATAGTCACAGGGGAATTACGCGCGAAATTGCTGGGCGCACGATAGCCACGTTGGCCTGGCTGCGGTGACCGTGGGCGGCCGGGCCCTCCGGCGCCCGGAACACCCGTGGGGTTTGAAGCGACTACGACTCGGAGACCTCGCGCGGCTCGCGCAGGGACAGGCCCCGGTAGCGGTTGATGGCCGCACCCACGTCGATGAGGCGCGGGCGTGCTAGGAACGCCGGGTAGGAGCGGGCACCAAACTTACAGACGGCGTCCAGGCCTTCGGAGGCGAGGCGCCGGCCGAGCTTGGCCATGAGGTCGGGCATGGATTGCTTGCCGGCCATCTCCTCGAGGACGCCGTGCACGCACCAGGCGATGGCCTCGGCCTGCCCGGGGTCGACGACTGCGGCGACGTCGGAAATGTCGATGGTCGAACGGTCGATGGTCAGCACGGACGTGCCCGAGGCCTTGGTGCGCGGGCGGTCCACGCGGGCCTTTGCAGCGGGCACGCGGGGGGCCGCCTCCCAGCTGGTGGGGGCGTCGGTGCGGGGGCGCGGCAGGTTGGCCACGACCGAGCGCGCGCGGGAGGTGACGTCGAGGCAGTGGTAGTTGTCCATCATGAGGACCCGGTCGGCGGCGTCGAGGAACGCACCGGAGCCGCCGACGACCATGATGAGGGAGACCCCGGCCTCGGTGAGGGAGCTGACGCGGTCGACGAGGGGCGTAATGGGTTCCTTCTCGGCGGCGACGAGGTCGCGCATGCGGGTGTCGCGGATGAGAAGGTTGGTGGCGGAGGTGTCTTCGTCGATGAGGAGCGTGCATGCGCCCAGCTCGAGGGATTCGATGATGGAGGCGGCCTGCGAAGTGGAGCCGGAGGCGTTCTCGGTGGAAAACGACGTGGTGTCGGCGCCGCCGGGCAGGTGGGTGATGAACGGTGAGATGTCGACGCCGGTGACGGCTCGCCCGTCGGCGGCGCGCACCTTCGTGGCGGTGGGGTCGGTGGCGACGAGCTCGCGGCCGTCACCGGGGATGTGCGCGTAGACGCCCTGGGCGATGGCCTCGAGGAGCGTGGATTTGCCGTGGTAGCCGCCGCCGACGATGAGGGTGAGGCCCGGGGGGATCGCCATGCCACTCACCTCGCCGGCGTGCGGCAGGGTGACGGTGGCGCGCAGGGACTCGGGGGCACTGAAGGCGACGACGCCGTCGCCCGTCAGGGGCGTTTCGGAGATGCCGGAGCGGCGCGCCAGCAGGGCGTCGTCGGCGACGAAGGACACCCACCCGCGTTCCTCGAGGATCCCCTGGAGGGCGCGGTAATCCTCGTAGGCGGCGACGTGGCCGAGGAGGCGCGAGCGCTTGCGGGTCGTGTCCGGGTCCTCGGACACGAAGTCGAAGCAGTCCATGACGATGTTGGGCACGTCCACGTCGAAGAGGCGGGCGGCGCTCTTGCCGAGGATCGTGCGGCCTCGCGCGGGGAGCTTGACCTGGAAGCGCACCTCGACGCGGTCGGGCAGGACGGTCGCGTAGGAGCGCTGGAGGATGAGGGCGCCGGCGCGGGCGATCGACACGTCGCGCGCTCCCCGGGCGCGGATGGCCTCGTCGAAGGAGCGGGCGATAAAGTCCGCGGCGGCCAGGCGCGCGTCGGACGAGGCCAGGGCGGCCTCGGGCAGTCCCATCGCCTCGGGCGTCGACCAGGCGCGCAGGGACGAGGGCGGGGCATACGGGTCGGCCTGCACGTGATCGATCGCGAGGGTGAAGTCCCCGTAATCCCAGGCGCCCAGGGCATTCTTGTAGAAGCCGTAGGGGCGTCCGTCCGCGTATCGCAGCTGGTCGAGGAGGTCAGCGTCGGTTCCGGACGTCGAGCGCGAGGGGGCTTCGTATCGGGGAGTCATACCCTCAAGAATACAGGTGGAGCCTGCGGGAACGGCATCACCGTTCCTACAGGCTCCCGTGTGTGAGGAGTCAGCACTGTCGAGCGAATCTCACGGTGGCGTCAGTCGAGGAGAGCGACGATAACCGCGAGAATGAAGAAGAAGGCCTGGATGGACACCATGATGATCGAGACGATCTTCGCGGCCTTCGCCAAGCTAAGAATGTTCTGCGGCGCGCCCTGCTTCTTCGCGTTGGAGTCGATGATGAAGGACCAGATCACCGACGGGATCGACAGGAGCAACCACAAGAAGAACCAGCTGATCACTGACACAACGATCGCGATGATCGCTTGGGTACGCAAACTGTCGAACTGCGCGGATGCGGGCGAGGTGTACATCGGCTGGCCGTACACGGGCTGGCCGTATGCCGGCTGGCCGTATGCCTGCTGACCGTATGCCTGCTGACCGTATGCCGGCTGACCGTATGCCGGCTGACCGTATGCCGGCTGACCGTATGCCGGCTGGCCGTATGCCGGCTGGCCGTATGCCGGCTGGGGCTGGCCGTACGAGGCCTGGGGTCCCTGGCCGTACTGCGCGTACTGGTCTGCTCCGGCCTGGCCAAACTGGGGCTGCTGGGCCTGGGGCGACGCAGCGTACGACGCGCTGCCGGAGCCCTCAGGCGCGTACGGCGAAGGGGCAGCATACGGCTGGGGGGCGGAATCCGCAGGGGTAGGGTTCAGAGGATCGCTCACAACACGCTCCAATTTTCTTTCCGATCAATACAACAGGCACCCTAACAGGATGCTCGCACATACACGTGTGGGGTCCGGATCGAGAGTCGATCCGGACCCCACACCGTGAAGAACTCAGTAGTTTGAGCCATCGGCTGCGAGGATAGCAATGATGCCGATGACGTAGAACAGCACGACCGCCACGATGAGGACGATGTGGATGATCGAACAGATCTTCGCGGTGTTACGAGCACTCGCCAGATCCGACGAAATGTCGAGCGGGGCACCGAGGCTCTGAGCCTCAGCCGTCAGATTGTTCGCCCAGAACCACATGCCGCCGGCCAGAAAAACTCCGCCGAAGATGAAGCTCAGGAAGGAGAGGAGACGAACGGTCGAGGCGTTCGAACGGATCCTCTCCAGGGCCGGGTTCACCGCGTAGGCCTGGCCGTACACACCCTGGGGGGCCTGGCCGTAGCCGGGCTGCGCCTGGCCGTACGCGCCCTGGGGGGCCTGGCCGTAGCCGGGCTGCGCCTGGCCGTACGTGCCCTGCGGGGCGCCCTGCGGAGCCTGACCGTAGGGGGACTGATCGAAGGCGGGATACTGGTTGATGGGATCACTCATGGGATGCTCCGAATGGAATAGGTACTAGTTACGCGGCTCATCCTAGCGCACGCATGACTGAGTCAATAACAATCGGGACGGATGACTATCGCGCCACAGCCCGTCCCTGCAACAGCGATCACTCAACCAGGGGCGCCCGCCTCCATCGCGCACACGGATCAGTAGCCCGAATCGCCCGCGATGAAGAGCAGCAGATCGGGGAGGACGATGACGAGGATAATCAAGAGAACAATGCCGACAATCTGAATGATGCTGCAGATCATCGCGATCTTTCGAGCACCACTCACGTCATTCATCACGTCCATGGGGGCGTTAAGACCCTGGGCCTCGGACACGAGCATGCCACCCCAAACCCACGCGCCAATCGAGAGAATCGGACCAACGGTGACGAAGCTAATGATCGCCATGATACGAACCATCGATGCGTTCGAACGCACACGCTCAACGGCAGGGTTCAGGGCGTACCCGAAGTGCCCATAGGCGGGCTGACCGTAGCCAGGCTGACCGTAGCCCTGCGGCTGCCCGTAGCCCGGCATGCCCGGCCCCCCGCCGTACGGAGGCTGCCCCGCGCCGTACGGAGGCTGCCCCCCATACGAGGCCTGGGACCCATATCCCGACTGAGCACCGTACGCGTCCTGCTGGCCATAGCCGCCTTGGCTCGCGCCACCGACGCCGTAGGGGTTCGTCAGATCATTCATTGCTTACTCCGAGAAAATGTGAGGAACTGTACCACACATGATACGAGCACCTTCACGAAAATCCGAATAAACAACGAGGCTCACACCCGCCACGGCGCCCGCATCCCCCGGACCGCACCGGCCTCGTCCCACATAAAACGGCGCGAGGGCCGGTTTCCCGACCCCCGCACCACCCGACACACGGGCGTGACGTCACAGCATGCAGGACACGCAGCCTTCAACCTCGGTGCCCTCGAGGGCCATCTGGCGCAGGCGCATGTAGTACAGGGTCTTAATGCCCTTCCTCCACGCGTAAATGTAGGACTTGTTCAGGTCACGCGTCGTCACCGTGTCCGGGTAGAACAGCGTGAGCGACAGGCCCTGATCCACGTGCTGCGTGGCCACCGCGTAGGTGTCGATGATCTTCTCGGGGCCGATCTCGTACGCGTCCTGGTAGTACTGAAGGTTCTCGTTCGTCATGTACGGCGCCGGGTAGTAGACGCGGCCGATCTTGCCTTCCTTGCGGATCTCCACGCGAGACACGATCGGGTGAATCGACGACGTCGAGTTGTTGATGTACGAGATGGAACCCGTCGGAGGCACGGCCTGCAAGTTCTGGTTGTACATGCCGTACTTCGCGACGTCGGCGGCCAGGGCCTCCCAGTCCGCCTGGGTCGGGACCTTGATCGACGAGGCGGCGAGCAGCTCACGGCACTTGTCCGTGGTGGGAGCCCACTCCTCGTCAATGTACTTGCGGAAGAACTCGCCCGACGCGTACGTCGACTCCTCGAAGCCCTCGAAGGTCTCGCCGCGCTCGCGCGCGATTGTGCACGAGGCCTTGATCGCCTCGAACAGGACCGTCATGAAGTACATGTTCGTGAAGTCAAGCGCCTCCTCGCTCCCGTAGTGCACGTGCTCGCGCGCCAGGTACCCATGGAGGTTCATCTGGCCCAGGCCAATCGCGTGGCTCATCGCGTTGCCGCGAGCAATCGACGGCACCGAACCGATATCCGACAGGTCAGAGACAGCCGTCAGGCCGCGGATCGCCATCTCGATCGTCTTCGAGAAGTCCGGGGAATCCATGGTCTTCGCAATGTTGAGCGAGCCCAGGTTGCAGGAGATGTCCTTACCGACATGCGAGTACGACAGGTCATCGTTGTAGGTCGAGGCCTCGGACACCTGCAGGATCTCCGAGCACAGGTTCGACATGGTGATGCGACCCTTGATCGGGTTCGCCTTATTCACCGTGTCCTCGAAGACGATGTAGGGGTAGCCGGACTCGAACTGAATCTCGGCGATCGTCTGGAAGAAGCGACGCGCGTTGATCTTCTTCTTGCGGATACGGCCATCATCCACCATCTCGTGGTACTTCTCCGTCACCGAAATCTCGGAGAAGGGAACGCCGTACACGCGCTCCACGTCGTAGGGGCTGAACAGGTACATGTCCTCGTTCTTACGGGCCAGCTCGAACGTGATGTCCGGGATAACGACGCCCAGGGACAGCGTCTTGATGCGGATCTTCTCGTCCGCGTTCTCACGCTTCGTGTCCAGGAACTGCATGATGTCCGGGTGGTGCGCGTGCAGGTACACGGCACCCGCGCCCTGACGCGCACCCAGCTGGTTCGCGTAGGAGAAGGAATCCTCAAGCAGCTTCATGACGGGCACGACGCCGCTGGACTGGTTCTGGATCTTCTTGATCGGGGCGCCCGACTCACGCAGGTTCGTCAGCTGCAGGGCAACGCCGCCGCCGCGCTTGGACAGCTGCAGCGCGGAGTTGATGCCGCGCGCAATCGACTCCATGTTGTCCTCGATGCGCAGCAGGAAGCAGGAGACCAGCTCGCCGCGCGCAGCCTTACCGGCGTTGAGGAAGGTCGGGGTGGCCGGCTGGAAGCGGCCCGTCATGATCTCATCGACGAAGCTGCGAGCCAGCTCGATGTCGCCGCGCGCCAGGTACAGGGACACCATGGCAACGCGATCCTCGAAGCGCTCCAGGTAGCGCTTACCGTCGAAGGTCTTGAGCGTGTACGACGTGTAGTACTTGAACGCGCCCAGGAACGTCGGGAAGCGGAACTTGTGGGCGTAGGCCTGCTTGTACAGCTCCTTAATGTCCGCGAAGTCGTACTGGTCCAGGACATGTTTCTCGTAGTAGCCCTCGTCCACCAGGTACTTCAGCTTCTCTTCCAGGTCATGGAAGAACACCGTGTTCTGGTTGACGTGCTGGAGGAAGTACTGGCGAGCCGCCGCACGGTCCGCGTCGAACTGAATGTGTCCGTTCGCGTCGTACAGGTTAAGCTGCGCGTTCAGCGCGTGGTAGTCCAGCTCCGGGGAGGGAGCTTCCTCTACGCCTGTGTCGGTGTAGTTTTCTGCCAAAACTGTTCCAGTCCTTCGCGAACTCTGGAGACGTCCTCGGGCGTGCCGAGGAGCTCGAACTTATACATGTGGGGGACCCCCAGCTTGGCCGCGATAATGTCGCCCGCGATGCAGTAGGCCTTGCCGAAGTTAGTGTTGCCCGACGAGATGACACCCCTGCACAGGGCCCGGTTGTCGGGGTCGTTGAGGAACTTGATGACCTGCTTAGGCACCGCTCCCTTGATATTTCCGCCGCCGTAGGTGGGCACAACGAGCACGTACTCGTCGGTCACGTGCAGGGGTTCTTCCTTGGGACGCAACGGGATTCGCGCAGCCGGGAGGCCGAGTTTTTCGACGAAACGGCGGGTGTTGCCCGTCGCCGACGAGAAGTAGACGACGATGCCCATGATGATCCTTCCTGCTTGGCGGGATGCTGAATCTCTAGTGTCTCACTGACGAGGCCCGGGCGGGCTCCCCTGGCACGCGTGTCCCATGTGGGATGATCGACGCGGCCTGACCTGCGTGTGCGCGCCCTAGTGTGCGGCGGGCGCGTGGGCTGCTTGGCTGCGGGCGTGCGGGCCGGTTTGTGGTGTGGCGTGGGCCGGTTTGCGGTGTGGCGCGTGCCGCCTGGCGGCGCGGACCCAAGACTGACTATTCAGTATTTCCCCCGACCTTATAGCGGCTTCACTTCTCGCCCATCCGAGCGGTTCTCAGCCTTTGTCGAGGGACGCGCCCCCGCCTCGTCCCCACCCGGATATACGAAAGCCCCGGCCTCGCGGCCGGGGCTTATCGGCCAGACTCAGGCCTGCAGCGCGAGGGGGGCTGCGGCGGCGACGGCCTTGATGCGGTCGGGGCGGAAGCCGGACCAGTGATCCTCGCCGACGACGACGACGGGGGCCTGCTGGTAGCCGAGGCCCTTAATGAAAGCGAGGGACTCCGCGTCCTGGGTGACGTCGATCTTCTCGTAGGAGACGCCCTGCTTGTCGAGGGCGCGGTAGGTCGCGTCGCACTGGGGGCAGCGGGGCTTGGAGTAAACGGTGATCGACATGTTCGTGTCTCCTTGCGGCTCAAGGCCGGACGTTGGCATCCTATGTTGACTTTCTAGCGGCTCGTTCGCCGCGAACACGATAACACTACACCTTGGGGCCAACCACGCAAGCGACCCCTAGATGTTGTGTGCGACGCCCTGACTGTGGACGATGCCTGAGGGGCCTGTGGACGGAGCGAGCGGTCAGGATCTCAGAGAGGCCTTTGCGGTTTGTCGCCCCCTCCGCACAGGTGCACGAAGATGCGCGCAAACATTGGGGTTTGCAACTAACCCACGGGCACATCTAGAGGTCTCCAGCACTCTCACACACACCTGTGCACCCTGTGGACGAGCGCATCACCACCCTGTGCATAACCACCTGCCAACCACCCGAAAGATGTCGAGCGTCACACTCTTTGGCGGTGCTCTTGGGCGTGTCGCACCCGCACATCTAGGGGTCGTTGGCGAATAAGCGCCCCTACATGTAGGGGTTTGAGCGGTTTGAGGCAAAATGACTGGAATCCTGCGGAAAGGCGATCGCATGGGGTCTAAGCGAGGTGCCCACGCGCGCCTCCAACGGGAGGCGCACCCTAGATTTAAGGGCCGACACGAGCCCTACATCTAGGGCGACATCCACTCGACTTCTAGGGGTGTGGGCGTGCCCTACATCTAGGGGTGGGACGCAACCTTCATCTAGGCACCACAAATTCGCACGGCAGGATCCTACGGCTGCTGGCCCGCGAAAAAGTTCGCCCAGCACGCCACAAACCGCCGATTTTGGGCCATTTTTCGTGCGCTGGGCGAACTTCTTCGCGCTCGCGTCCACCATCAGACCGAGCAGGGCGAACTTCTTCGCGCACCGGACCCTGCCCATGGCGATATTGAAACCTATGACACCTCTGCGACCGCTGATGCAGGTCAGCATGAAACCCCCCACAGGCACGAGCGAGCAAAGGCGACAGGGGTTTCAAAGAACCGAACCGCCTGATCTACGGGGCCTGGCCAGACAACGAGTCGACGCGCCGAGCGAAGCTCGCAGCGCGGACGGCGAGCGGGCGGGCCGCCGCCCACAGGTACACACAGCGGCCCGGCCCCACAAAGCACACGCGGCGCCCGGAACACCTGCGGCACCACAAGCACCGCCGCAGGAAACGGAAAGCCTTACAGCCCCAAGAATGCCTTGATTGCGGGCATCTCGCGCACGGCCTGGACCAGGCCGGCACGGTAGGTCGCCTCCAGGCGCTCGCGCCGCGATTCGGTGTTGTTGATCCACAGGTTGTCAGGTGCGAACACGTAGGCCTGGCCTCGTTCTTCGAGCTCGAAGAGGAGGCGGCGTCCCGCGTTGTAGCGGTCGGGGCGCCGGGCCACGCCCTCGAACACGGAGGGGAACTGACGGTAGGCGGTACGCAGGAGGGCACCGACGCTAGCGGGCATGGGGCCCTTGACGTAGCCGCGGGGGCGAGTGAGGACGACCAAGAGCTTGCGGTAGCCCTCGCGCAGGGGTTGGTCGAAGGGAAGGCCACCGTTGGGGCCGAGTGCGCCATCGACGTAGATGTCGCCGTCGATGTCGGCGGGCGGCATGAGGATCGGCAGCGTGGAGGAGGCTCGGATGATGGGTCCGAGCGTGTCCAGGGTGCTCATTTCCTCCTTGGAGAACCAGCGAACCTGCCCGCGCGACGCGTTGAAGGTGGCGACGCGGGTGGTCGCCGGGTTCGCGAGGAACGTGTCCATGTTGAAGGGCAGGACGCCGTCGGGGTAGCAGATCTGCTGGTAGATGTACTCGGCGTTGAAGTAGCCGTGCCCCTTGCGGAAGTGCTTGAGGCCGCCGAATTCGGGATCCTCGACGAGGTCGACGAAGGTGTCGTGGGAGCGCTGAGCGTCACGGGAAGTGAAGTTGCACAGGTGGCTGGACCCCGCGGAAACGCCGGAGATGTGGGGGAAGTTGATGCCTTCAGCGATAAGTCGGCTGACGAGCGCGGCCGTGTAGGCGTTGCGCATGCCGCCGCCTTCGAAGACGAGAGCGATGTCGTCGATGGTGACCATCGTGGCGATGGACTCTTCGGGGGTCGGGTAGTGCTCTGCCGTTTTCTTCACGTTTCGACCCTACCGCCGCGCCTCGAACCTACGCGCGCGTATGCCCGGTGAATACCACGTAGTGATAAAAGAAGAAGCGGAACGCAGTGCCCAGGGAGAAGCCGACGACGTAGACGGCGATATTGTCGGCCAGCGCCGAAGTGAACCCGAGGATGTGGTGGGTGAACAGCAGGCAGAACTGGGAGATGCCGATGCCGCAGGCGTTCGCGAAGAAGAAGAGGATGGCCTCGCGCGTCGCGTTGTCCCGGTTGCGGCCGCGGTAGGTCCACAGGCGGTTGGCGATCCACGAGTAGAGGGTCGCGGTCGCGGCGGCGACGAATTGCGCGGTGTTGGGGTGTCCGGCGAGGATGCCGAGCGGCCCGTGCTGGAGGAGGTTGAACAGTCCGGCGTCGACGACGTAGGCGGTGGCGCCGACCATGCCGAATTGGATGAATTCGCGCACCCAGGCGAGGAGTCGCTGCGTCAGGGACGAGGCCGGGGCCGCTCCCCCGTCGACCCGTCCTCGGGTGCCGGGCTGAGCAAGGGGCGCAGGCCGATCCGCGAGCGCGGCGGGGTCGAGCACAGGGGACTCTGTTTCGAGCGCGGCAGCGGATCCGCGCGAGGGAGCTTGTTCGTCATTCACCCCCATAGTCTCGCACGGTCGCGCCGCTGTTTCGTGGATCCTCATCAGTTCGCCCCCCTCTAAGATGGTCCACATGACTGACACGACCACGCGTGAGGCGGCCAATGCCTCGTCGATGAACACTCCCCCGGTTGCCCCGAAGCGTTACGGGTACCGGGTGCGCGACCGGTTCGGGCAGCATTTTGATGACCCGTGGGATTGGTTGCGCGACGGCGAGAACCCCGAGGTGCGCGCCCATCTGGAGGCGGAGAACGCGTGGGCGGACGCGGTGACGGCGCCGACGCGTGAGGAGGCCGCGCGCCTCGTGGAGGAGGTGAAGGCCTCGACGGCGCTCACCGACGTGACGGTGCCGATCCGCGAGGGCGAGTTTTGGTACTTCCGTCGTTTCACGGAGGGGCAGTCCTACGCGACGCATCACCGCGCGCCGGTTCAGCTCGACGAGGCCGGGGCGCCGATCCCGCTCGTCCCCGCTCCGGGCGTGCCCACGCGGGGCGAGGAGCTCCTCGTCGATGAGAACGAGTGGGCGCGCGGGCAGGAGTTTTTCCGCTTGGCGGACCTGTACCCGTCCCCGGATGGGCGACTGATCGCGTGGGCGCGGGACACGAGCGGGGATGAGCGCTACACGTGGGTCGTGCAGGAGGCGTCGGGCCGCGTCATCGACGAGGCCGTAGTGGACGCTGGGTACGGCTTCGCGTGGGCAAACGATTCGAAGTCCTTTATTTACATGGGCGTGGACGACGCGTGGCGCGCGTGCGACGTGTGGCTGCACGGCGTGGGCACGCCGCGCGAGGCCGACGAGCTGCTGCTGGTCGAGCCGAACGAGGGCTTCGAGATGGGGTTCGCGCCCTCGGGTTTCCCGGGGCACGTCGTCATTCATGCCTCGTCGTCGACGGCGGGCCGCGCGTGGCTGTGGCTGCCCGCCCACCCGTCGGTGCGCCCGCTGCCGCTCATGCCGGTGCGCCCCCGCACGCTGGTGTCGGCGGATTCGGCGGGGGATCGCCTGTTCATCGTGCATACGGGGCTGACGCAGGAGGGCTCGCTCGCGCAGGCGATGCTGCCCGCAGGGGGTTCGCCCGATGCCTTGGCGCAACTCGGCGTCACGTCCTCCTCCGCGTATAGTCGGCAGGCGCTGGCGGATCGCACGCCGGGCACTCCCCTACCGGAGGACGATCCCGCGCCCCTCACGCCGTTTGAGTCCTGGGAGCCGCTGGGCAGCCCCGGCCCCGGCGAGCGCATCACCGACGTCGAGGCCCACGCAGGCTACGTGGCCCTCTCACTGCGTTCGGATTCGCTGACGCAGGTTGACGTATGGGACCGCCGCGAGCCCTCGCCCACGTGGCGGCGCGTGGAGGTCGACGCCCCGGTGCGCACGATCGCGACGGTGCCAACCCCGTGGACCGATCCGCTGCGCGTCGAGTTCCAGTCGCAGACCGTTCCGCCCACGGTCGCGGAGGTTGCTCTGCCGGACCCGGCGCCGGCCTCGTCCCCCGAGAGCGCTGCGCCCGAGAGCGCGGCACCCGAGAGCGCAAGCGACACCGCGCCCCTGAGCGTGCGGTGCCTGCGGACCCACGAGGCGCCCGGCTGGGATCCCACCGAGTTCGTCGAGGAGCGCGTGTGGGTACTCGCGCGCGACGGTGCGACCCGCATCCCCGTGACCCTCATCCACCACCGCGACG